>JAFLVL010000005.1 GCA_022508325.1 Clostridiales bacterium
GTCGTTTTGCCCTCGCCACTGTGACCGATAAGAGCAACGTTTCTGATGTCTTTGCTCAATACTGCCATATAAGTTAGTACTCCTAAAAAATTTTTTCAAGATTTGCCATTTGCCAAAACTTCGCATTTTACAAATCACTTTTTTAATTATATACTAACCGACAACATTTTTCAAGAGTGTAGGCGCAATTTATTCGAGAAAAAATGCGTATTTTTCGCCAAAAGGCTCGCCGTCTGCGTTCACTACAGCGCAACTGCCCTCGTCTTTGGGCAATTTTTTGTACTTTTTGCGTATTCTCCGCGCCACGCCCTCCAGACTGTCGAAAATCTGCACGTTGGGGAATACGCGAGAAAAACAGTGCTTGTACATGTTCATACTGCTGTTGGCAAGCGCAATGCAATCAAACTGACCGTAGAGGCTCTCAACGCTATCCGAGATATATTTGACAATTTCGCGCTCGTCGCCTGCCTCTGCAAGAATGGGGAAGTCGCGCATTTCGCGGGCGATGACGTTGGGAAGATTCTGGGCGCGCGTAACAAACCTATCTCCCACCACGAGGACGTTGGACGCTGTGTAGGTCGATGCGTGCATTACAGGAGCGTCGCAACCGAACAGCTCCACAGGGCAGGAGCTTGACAGCGGCTTGAAACAGCGCGAGGACAGCGCCACCGACGACAAAACCACCGCGTCACAGCCCATTTCCGAGAGTTTTGCAACAGCCGCGCTACCGATGGAGAGCAATTCGCCGCCGTGGCAGTTGCCCAAAGGGAACTTTTGGTCGTAAATCATGCAAATAAAGTTGCATGGCGCAGACTGCCTGAGCTTATTTAGTGTTGGATACGCCCCTATTCCGTCGTCTACGATACCTATCGTCAGCATTTTCATCCTCCCGTTTGCATTTTTGGCAAATGCTTGTCAATACAACCTATTGTACGAGCTATACCCCTTCAAAATGTTACATTTTGGCGCTTTTTCGCGGAAAAACTTTAAAACAATGTGGCTAAAAACTGTTGCGTTAATAGACGAAATGTGTTAGAATGTATAAGCAAAAATTATTAGTGGTACTATGTACGCAAGGAGATACTAATGCCTAATATCAAATCTGCAGAAAAAAGAGTTTCTGTATCAGCAACCAAAAAACTTCAAAATCAGATGGTCCGTTCGCAAATGCATACGGCTGTTAAAAAATTCAACGCGGCTATTTCTAACGGCGACGTAGAGCTTGCAAAGCAACTCCTGCCTATCGCCAGCTCCAAGATTGACAACGCCGCTGTTAAAAACGTTATTCACAAGAACGCTGCTAACCGCAAAAAGGCGCAACTTGCGAAGGCTTTGTCACAACTTGAAAGAGGTATCGTAGTTGTCAAGGTTGACGCTAAGACCTTGAAGCAAGCAGAACAAAAGGCTGCAGCTCAACGTAAGGCAGAAGAAGCTGAGGCAATCAAGGCTCAAAGAAACGAAGCTAAGAAGGCTAAGGAAGCTGCTAAGGCTCCCGCCAGCAAGAAAGCCCCCGCCAAAAAGTCCGCTGCTGCTCCCAAGGCTCCCGAGGAAGCTCCCAAGAAGCGCACGACCAAGAAGGCTGCCGAAGGCGAAGAAGCTCCCGCTAAAAAGCCTGCTGCGAAAAAGACCGCTCCCAAGGCTGAAGGTGAAGAAGCTGCTCCCAAAAAGCGCACAACCAAAAAAGCGGCTGAACCCGCTCCCGCAGAAAAAGTTGTCGAGGACGAAATTAAGTAAGTCCGCACCGCTATTGCTAACATTATTTAAATACATATCAAAAATCCGACTTGGTGAATTCCAAGTCGGATTCTTCTTTGCCATACGCATTAGTTCGTATACATTACATTATAATTTTTGGCAAATCGTTTGATTGAGTTTTATTTTTCTTGTCAAGGGGTGATGACACACCGCTGTCGAAACCGCCACTCAAAAAATCCAATCCTTCCAGAGCGTTGCCGTCGCTGACAACTATAATCAGAATTATAATAGCGCATACCGCCACGCTGTACGACGAGGCAAGGAAGCTGTTGTATAACTCCTCGCGGCTGTCGCATTTGAAGCTGAGGCTGATAATAAAACCGAGCTGAAGTATGCCGTAGTAGCCGAGTGTGGAGACCCAAGTCGTTTTCGTAAGCACCACCAACAGAACGTAACCCACTATTGAAAGCAACGTAAATGCCAATAAATACCAACCGTAACGTCGGTTGAGCGCGGGAATTAAGAGAGGCAGTAAAAATACGACGAAGTAGACCGATGCGAGCAACGACACAGCAAGCATGAGCCACAGGGAATTGTTGAAGCCGCGATTAATGTACCAACTGCGCAGATAGAACCCCATTGCCACCGAGTTGAGCGCAACGATAATGAGCTTCACAAAATTGTAGCGTCGGGTGAGCAACACCATAACGAAGCCCAAAAACAGCACGCCGCTTGCTATGCCGAACATTCCCCAAAAGCCAAGCGGTATATATTGCGCAAAATACGCCACCACCGACGTCGCAAACAAAAACAGTATAGATACCAATAGTGTTGTTAGACAGCGTTTCAAAATGTTTACCTCTATGTATTTCATTATATATTGTACAACCATTATTCCAATTAGGCAACAATACGCCAAGAAAAAAGGCACTTCTTGCGAAATGCCTTTGGTGCTGGCGAAGGGAATCGAACCCCCGACCTATTGATTACGAATCAATTGCTCTACCGACTGAGCCACGCCAGCATGTTAACTTTGATATTTAACTTGCTTACAAAGTATATCAAAGTTTTATTTAAAAGTCAAAGAATATCGTAATTTTTTCAAAACAATTTTTTATTTGCCGATACGCTATTTTTTGATTGTTTGCACTACGTTGATTAGGTGGTCAGCAATACGCTCCACGCCTGTGGATAGCGATAGGTATTGCGCGCCGACTTCCGGTGTACATACGCCATCGCGCAGACGCTGAATGTGGTTCTTTGCCATCTCCGCCGTCAAGTCGTCTACCCTGTATTCTATTGCGTTGGCTTCGGCAAGCGCCTTGCGGTCGTACCGATATTGGCTCCGAACATAATCGTTGCCGCCTGCGCAAGCGTCATTATGCCTGCGTTTACGAAACCTATCACCATTACAGACACCGCGCCGGAACTTTGTATCGCTGCGGTTGCAACCGTGCCTATGCCTACGCCGAGTAGCTTGCTGTTGGAGGTCTTGGCAAACAAAGCTTTGAGCCGTTTGCTGCCCAAAGACTCCAAGTTGGAACTCATCATCGAGCATGCAATCAGGAATACACCCAAACCTGAGATAAGCGTTAGTATCGAAGTTGTAACGGTAATTGCATCCATAAAAAAATTATATCAAAGCCCATTCTGCCGCGTCAACAAAAAAGGACTGTTCGAGTTGGGAGAACAGTCCGCAAAAATTCTATTTTTGGCAAATTTAAAGGCTACTATTTATTATTGGTGAGCTGACCTAAGAGGCGGCTTGCTTGCATGTAGGTATCGGAGTTGACAAACACCAAAGAAATCTCGATGTCCTCTTCTTCGTATTGTAGCAACGCCTTCAAGGCAATGGTTAGTGCCTCTTTCCTGGAAAATCCGTATGCGCCGATCGCAAGCAAGGGAAAGGCAATGGAATCCACATGATGTTGAATAGCCAATTCGACGGAGTTGACGTAACAGTTCGTCAGCAAATTCCTCTCGCCAATGACACCGCCGCGCCAGATGGGAACAACGGTATGAATGACGTAATCTGCCGACAAGTCGTATCCGTCCGTTATCTTTGCTTCACCCGCGCGGCAAAGACCGAGCTTTTTGCAAGCTTCGGCAAGCTCCGGACCTGCAGCTGCGTGTATGGGACCGTCGAATTTCATAACGCTGGATGATAGGTAGCTATTTGCCGTGCTGACAATCGCATCAGCGCCGAGTTTTGTTAAATCACCTTTCAATAATCTGACTTTCATACTGTTAGTATATCACATAAATTTTGATTTGTGAATAAAATTTACGCAACTTTTACCAACTTTTCTCACCCCATATTAATTTTTTCGCGTTCTTTTTCTGTGTTTGAGCACCACTATCAAAATATACGCTATGAGTAAAACGGCGCAAGTGCCAAGAAGTATCACGTACATTGCCCAAAGGGGAATTTCCGTACCGCCTACGTACAAGTTGCCGTCAAAGCCGTCCAAGAGTGCCTTTTGTCCCGCTTCGGGCAAGCCGAGCTCACCGAGTTTGTCAACGTAGCCACCCATAAAGTGTTTACGCAAAATACCGACGCTATATGTGCAAGGAAGCGAGCAAAGAACGTTACGCATACCCTCGGCAAATTGCGACAGTGGCATATACGCGCCGCAAAGAAAACCGTACATACTAGACACCAGCGTGGAAATCGCCGACAGTCCGCCCTGTGACGAAATAAAGCTCTCTACCACGCCTGCAAGCAACGCGCCAAACAGTACGCAACACACGACGTCAACCAAAATAAGAAATACGTTGCCGACAGGAATGTGCCAACCGACAATTGCCAGGTAAACGAAACCGACAGCTAACACTACCACCATGACGAGAAGAGTCACGAGAAAATTTGCAATGAAGTAACTGATAGTCACCGTCGTGCCTTTGACAGGGGACACGGATAGGTCGTTGATTGCGCCGTCAATTTTATCGGAAATCATAACCGCATTTGAACAGATTGCCACCGTCACCGAGCACACCGCCATGATAGAGGACAGCAACCACGATCCTGCCAACCCTTCTATCACTTCTTCTCCTGCTGTAAAGCCAAAACCTTCGAAAATGGTTTTAAACGAAGATATATACACACTGCGCAGAAAGGTCACGAACAGTACGAGCAGAATCATTGGAGTGATTAGCGACACGAAAAACAGAAATTTGTCTTTGAAATAACACTTGATATTGCGCGTCACCAGCGCGAAAAGTTTTCTTATCTCCATTCTACACCTCTTTAATGCTCTTACCCGTAACTCTCAAAAACACCACGTCCATGTTGCCCTTCAACACTTCAAAATCGCAAAACAATTCCTCATTGCCCTTCAACAGTTCTACAACCTTAGCGGTATTTTCTATCTCTACCTCGACGAAATCTCGCTCACGCTTGACTGCGTAGCCGAGCTTGACAAAGGTCTTTTCCACCTTGTCTAAACGGTCGTAAAAGCGAATATAGTCGGAGGCGTACTGCGTTTTCAAATCGTGAGGCGTACCCTCTGCCACTTTTTTACCGTTGTCGAGAATCACGACGTAATCGGCGACGGCTGCCTCCTCCATGTAGTGCGTGGTTAAAAAGACAGTCAACCCATGCTCCTTTCGTAATTGCTCGATGACGTTCCACACAGTCTGGCGCGTCTGCGGGTCAAGACCTGTCGTCGGTTCGTCGAGAATGAGCAGCTCGGGATTGTGAATTAGCGCGCGGGCAATGTCTACGCGACGCTTCTGTCCGCCCGATAGTTTCACAAGGGGTCTTTTGAGAATATCTTTTAACCCAAGTAATGCGTCCAACT
This sequence comes from Clostridiales bacterium, assembly GCA_022508325.1. GTDB lineage: Bacteria > Bacillota > Clostridia > Christensenellales > CAG-314 > Fimimonas. Next base: position 5,496 of record JAFLVL010000005.1, read on the forward strand.
CGTCGAGACGTCTGTCAAAATCCTGTCCGAAAATACCGTATAAGCTTGCGCGGCTCTTCAAGTTGTCGTAAGCGTTCAGACGTTTGTCAAGTACCGAGCCTTGAAAAACAATGCCAATCTTGGACTTAATGACATCGGGATTGCGGTCAATGTCCTCGCCGCAGACGTACACCTCGCCGCTGTCTTTATTCAAAATACCGCTTATAATATTTATTGTCGTGGATTTGCCTGCACCGTTGACGCCCAAGAATGCGAACAGCTCGCCCTTCTCGACGCGGAAGGACACGTCGTCCACCGCTTTCACGTCCTTGAAGCTTTTGCGCAGATTTTTGATTTCAATTACCATAAATGCCCCTCTTATTTATTTTCTAACCTTGATTTTATTGCAAGGAACTCTTCTGTCAGCAGAGCACTCACCGTATCCCAATCCCACTTGAGAAAGCCTGTTGCGTACATTGTGGCAATTCCGTGTACGTATATCCACATGTGCGTATGTAAAACCGTTGTTTTGTCTCCGCTCACACCGCTGTGTACTGCTCTGGTTGACTCGCGTTGAAACTCCGTCGCCATCTCGTCAACTGTCTCGCCAGCGCGGTCGCGCATAAACAGATACTTGAAGAACTGCGGTTGCTCCTTAGCAAATCGAATATACGCCATACCCGCAGCCTTGTATTCCGTCCATTTGCCGCTTGCAATTTCGTCGTTGATACAGCGATTGTAGCTGGCTTCAATTTCCTTATACACTGCGCGTTTCAAGTCCTCCGCATTGACAAAGGACAGATAAATCGGTTGGGTTGAACAGGCGCAACGCTTGGCAAGCTCTCGCATGTTGAGCGCGTCCATACCGCTTTCCGCAACAATCTGACATGCCGCTTGCACTATTCGCTCTTTTTCTATGATTTTTTTTGCCGACATAGCCCCTCCTTATTAAAAATAACAGATGTTATTGATAACACCCGTTATTATATACACCGCAACGATAGCTGTCAAGCAGTTTAACGATAGTTGTCAAGAAATTTTTCGAACGCGATTGTCCGTATTATGAGCCGGTTGATTCATATCGGCGTTCGAGGAAAGTCCATATAGCGATAGACAAGGCGAACAAGGCGCAGGACGCCGCCACTATCACCCCTGCAATTAGGTAGGGCGAGTAGGTTTCGAACAAGAATATCTCCACCGGGTAGGAAATAATCAGCGCAAAGGGAAATACAAACGTCAATAATCCGCGAATTACCGCAGGGTAAATTTTGATCGGGTAGCGCGTGTAAGATATGAAGTTGTACGCGACCTGCAAAAGCTGTCCGCTACGCTTAAACTTGAATGCAAGCGAAGCAAATATTATCTTGAAGGAGGTAATCATAAGCGCACCAAAAAGCGTAGCTATTATCAGCACGAACACCGCGCCGAACGTCCAGGTTACGCTCACCATACTGCCGCACACAGACAGCATGACTATGCCCACTATCAGCTCGCCAAGCCCCTCTAGCTGGAAGGTTTCGGCAATTACTTGAAAGAGCACAGGCACAGGCTTGGTAAACATTCGATCCAAATCGCCGTTGCGCACCTTGAAATACGCAACCGTCCAAAGGTCGTCGGTAAAGATGTGGTCAAGCGCAACCGGCAACATGGAAAAGCCGTACAAAAATCCCATCTCCGCCATCGTCCAACCGTTCAAGGACGGAATGCTTTCCATAATCATCCATATCGAAAGGATGGACGCCACATTGGTCAGAAAGAAGTTGAAAATCGAGATAAACGTGTCGCGCTTGTACTCTAACCTAGTGATAATCGAGCGCTTGATGCAGGTAAAATAAAGTTTAATGTAACGTGCCATATTAACCTCCCTGCACCGTAACCTTTCGGCTTGCTCCGCGGGATATTAGCCAAGCAATGCCCTCAAGCGCGACGAGCCACACCAGCGACAGTCCGATACGCTCGAGCGCCCACAGCCAATCATTCTGCATCATTAGTATCAGAACAGGGTTTTGACTCATACCCGCAAAGGGCGAATAATTGAGCGCCTCCTTAAATCCGTCGGGGAAAAAGGACAGCGGAATTAGCGTACCGCTTAGAAACGTTGTAATTGTAGTTTTAATTTGGTCCATACCCCATGCCGCAGTTGTATAGAAGCACAGCACACCGCAGATGTATTCGAGACAGTCAAACAACAAGGCTGCCAGCAGCTGCGCAATCAAAAACAGCAAAAGATGTAACAAAAACGTCCACACCGAACTAATAACAATGTAACCAAGCGCGCCGAACACGACGTACAGCAATACAAACATAGGCAAGCCTAACAAAACTATCTTGATAAACATTGAGCCGAGCGTGGTAAATATGAAACGGACTCGGTAGGATATTGGCTTGACGAATGACATAGCTATAGTGCCTTTTTGAATGTCTTGCACGACTTCGTACATGGTGTTGCCCGCGTACGTCACGAAGTTGAACACGTTGATGAACGCCATGTAAACTATCATTTCCTTTAACGTGAATCCATTTATGACGGCGTCGACCCCTGCTTCCGCATTTCTGTACACGCCAATCCACAAAAAGAACACACACAGCACCTGTAACGCGCTTACAATCAGCCAACCGAAAATATTAAATTTGTAGGCAAGCGTTTCCATTGCGCCTGCTTTGAAAAACGGTCTGTATCTTCTGAACATAATTATTGTAGTGACTTATTCAAATCTAATTTCGCTGAGAACGTCTGACGCACGCAGTACCGTATCAGCCGATAAATGTGCTCTCAAGCCTCTTGTTCTTCGAGAATATTGCGTACCACGTCCTCAATGGTAATCTCCGACACCTTCAAGTCTGCAGTCTTCAACGTGTGGAAAACGTAATCTATCACATGCTCCATCGACAGCTCTTCGGCATTAAACTTCAACAAAAGGTTGCTCTCCTGTTGCAGGTAGGTTAGCTTGCCGCCGAAAGTGTTGAGCTCGTCAACCACGTACTCCACCTTGGGATTGACGGTCAAGGTACGCAAATCGCCGAAACGGTGCTTAATCTCCGCGAGCGGTCCGTCGTAAATAATGACGCCCTTCTCTATCAGTACAATGCGAGAACACAGATCCTCGATGTCCTGCATATCGTGGGTTGTCAGTATTACCGTAGTGTTATATTTGGCGTTCATTGCCTTTATCGCTTCGCGTATGCGTTGTTTTACAAGCACGTCCAGACCTATCGTCGGCTCGTCAAGGAACAGTATGCTTGGATTGTGTAGCCAAGCAGCGGCAAGGTCTGCGCGCATACGCTGACCGAGAGACAGGGTGCGCACGGCTTGGTTCAAAAAGTCGCGAATTCCCAACGTATCGCACAAAAAATCCATGCGTTCCCTATAGTCTGCGTCACTTATCTGATAAATCTCTTTCAGCACCTTGAAGCTTTCAATGAGGGGTATATCCCACCATAGCTGCGTTTTCTGTCCGAAAACTACGCCGATTTTACTTGCGACTTTGCGGCGATAACGGTACGGTTCTACGCCGTCTATCAGCACTTTTCCGCTAGACGGAGTCAAAATACCGCACATCATTTTGATTGTTGTGGATTTACCGGCACCGTTGCTGCCAATGTAACCGACGATTTCGCCGTCGGCAATATCAAGATTTATGTCGTTGACGGCGACTATTTCTTCGTACTTGGTGGAGAACAGCGTTTTTAGCATACCGAGTACGCCCTCTTTGCGTATAGGTTTTTTGAATACTTTAGTAAGATTTTGTATTTGAATCATAACTTTTCTTATTTTTCCTATTAGAACATTTGTTTGTATTAATGATATTACACAGTAAAAAACTTGTCAACTGTGTGTGACAAGTTTGCTGATTTTTTTGTAATTTAGTTCAAATTTTGCTGATTTTTCATAAAAAGGCGCAAACTGCTCACATTATCTACAAAAGGAGAAACAATATGACGATAGCGCAATTAGTTGGAGATAATTTACGGGTAGCAAGAAAGGCAAAGGGGCTTACGCAACAGCAGGTAGCTACTGCGATGCACAAGTATCAGTCGGATTACAGCGATTACGAGCGCGGGCTGATACAGCTGGATTACGATAAAATTATTTTTTTATGCAGAATGCTTGATATAACCCCTAATGATTTGTTCGCAGTATAATCTAGGCGAGGGCGTTCGGGTGTGGCACATAGCACAGCTCTAAGTCCACACACGAATACCCGAGCATTTTTTAGTGGCGAACAGATAGTTCTTTTAGGGTACGTTGAAGGTCGCGGTCGGCGTCCTTTTTTAGCAAAGTTTCTTTTTTGTCATAGTCGCGCTTACCCTTGACGAGAGCAACTTCCACCTTCACCAAACTGTCTTTGAAATACAGCTTCAGGGGAACAATCGAATAGCCTTTTTCTTTGACTTTGCCCAACATTCGCATAATTTCCCGTTTATTGGCAAGCAGACGGCGGTCTCTGCGCGACTCTACGTTTGAGTAGCTACCCTTGTCGTAATTCTTGATATGACAACCGATAAGAATTAGGTTGCCATCTTCAATTCGGCAATAGGAATCGTTCAGATTGACTTCGCCGCGTCGTAGAGACTTGACCTCACAGCCGACGAGATTTATTCCGCATTCCAGACTTTCAACAACATTGTAGTCGTGGAATGCTTTTTTATTTGTTGAGATAATTTTCATTTCTTTTTTCTTAACCCATTGTCACTTTTTTGAGATTTGCCACCTTTTTGCGCTTTTGCTGCGGCGACGCGCTTGTTGCGTTTGTGAACTTTTATGTCGCCGACCGTCTCGATGGCGACGAAAATGACGTACACCCAAAAGAGCGCAATCCAAATTATCGATGCAAAGGGAGGCCATGCGCTGTCTTGCAAAATTATGTCCGTGATGATATAACCGACGACACCTACCGCCAGCACCACCAAGCCCGCAATGTTCAATGCACGCCTGTTGCGCTTGCGAATGCTGTTGATTATATCAAAAAAGAGAAATATTACGCCTAAGCCTGCGAATATACCGCCGATCCAAGGCAAAATTTGTTCCCACATTTGTAAAACCGCCTTTTATGCCATTATATAGCGTATATATTATACTTTAATTGTAAACTTTTCGTAAACTTATTTATTCTCTTTTTAGGTCGAAGTCGATTTTGCACGCCTGTTTGTTGACAGACGCGACGGTGACGGTCACTGCGTCGCCAAGTGAGTATTTTACGCCCTCGCCGTAAAGGCAGAACTGCTCTCTGTTGTAGCTCAAGTGTTGCCCCAGCTTTTCGATTGAGATAAATCCCTCTACCGTATTGGGCAATTCAGCGTAAATACCGCGTTCGGTAACGCCGGAAATGAGCGCATCGAAACTCTGACCTATGAGATTTGCCGCATACGCGCACTTCTTGACGTCGTCGGCTTTGCGCTCGGCTTCGTCGGCAATTTTTTCGCGAATTGAGGACTGTTTTGCCCCATCATACGCCATATCTTCATAAGCGCGAAGGGCTTTTTCCGTCATTTTGCCATTAATCGCCGTTTTCAATATACGGTGAACGATTAAATCGGGATAGCGGCGTATAGGCGAGGTAAAGTGACAGTAGCAACGGCTTGCCAGTCCGAAATGCCCTATATTTACGTCGCTATACTTCGCCTTTTGCATTGTGCGTAGCATTACGTCGTTGACTAGGTTGAAATACGGCGTCTTTTCTGCCTGCAAAAGCGCGTCCTGCAATACGGAATTGTGGATTTCCTGCGAGTGTTTGACCTTGATACCTATGCCTTCAAGCAGCTTCAACAATAGCGCGAGTTTTTCCTCGTCGGGCTTTGCGTGAACGCGATAAACAAACGGGTAACTACAATTTTCTGCGTATTCAGCTACACATTCGTTTGCCACAATCATAAATTCCTCTATCAATTGGTGAGAAAAGCTGTTGTCTGCAAGTACCACGTCAATGACGTTGCCTCGGTCGTCGTGAACAAAGGTGACTTCTTTGGACGCGAACTCAATATTGCCACGCTTGTTGCGCTTGTTTTGCAAAATTTCCGCCAATTCCTTCATCGCAAGCAGGTCAACGGCAATATCGGCGTAACGAGCCTGCGTTTCGGCGTCACCGTCAAATATTGCCTGCACTGCCGTGTAGGTCAAACGGTGGCAACTGTGTATCACTGAAGGGAATACATCGTAGTCCAATACTTTACCTTGGGCGTTTACCGTCATTTCGCAAGTCAGTGTCAACCTGTCGACCCCCTCGTATAGCGAGCAAATACCGTTGGAAAGCTCGCGCGGCAGCATTGGAAAGACCATCTCGGGAAAGTACACGCTAGTCCCGCGGTTGAATGCTTCCTTGTCGATTGCGCTACCGACATTGACGTAGTGAGATACGTCGGCAATGTGTACGCCGAGCTTAAAAGTGCCGTCGAAATTTCTTTCAATTGAAACAGCGTCGTCAAGGTCCTTAGCGTCCTCACCGTCGATTGTGAATATCTTACAAGCTCGCAAATCGCGTCTGCCAATTAATTCGCTTTCAGCAACGGTATGCGGCATCTTCTCGGCTTGTGATTTGCAATCAGGCGGAAAATCTTGCGTCAGGCGATAGGTTCTGGCAACCGCAGCCATATCGACGTTTTTCTCTCCGGGAAAACCGAGAACTTCTACTATCTCTCCCTCGGGATTTTGCCTGTTATCTTGCGGAAAAAAGGTGATTTGCGCCACCACTTTTTGTCCGTTTTTCGCCCCCATGTCACGTTTTGGCAAAATATAAACGTCTTTTACAAACTTCTTGTCATCGGGAATTACGAAACGAGCGTTATTGCTTTTGTCGTAAGTGCCGACGATTTGTGTCATGCCGCGAGAGATGATTTTGACCACTTCCGCCTCGTCGCTTGCACCCGATACGCGCCGATAAAGCACGACGTCCTTGTGGAACGCGCCGTGAGTTTTTGACGCGGGCACGAACAAGTCTTCTCCGTCCTCGCGAATGAGAAATCCGAACCCGCGAGGGTTGCCTTGAAATTCCGCGCGGCCGTATTCACCGACTTTGACCAGACGGTATCTACGGTTGCGGGCGTCGAACACCATTTCGCAATCCTCTTCAAGTTGGTGTAGAATGTCGGCTACGGTTTTCCTCTCGGCAGTTGAATGCGTGTGAAGAATACCGTACAGCTGTTTGGCTGTAAAGTATTCGGCATCGATGTTTTTGATTATTTCCAGTATCTTATCTTTTAGTGTTTCCATAATTATATTATCTGTAATTTGACACAAAAAAGAGGCGATTTATTCAATCGCCCCCAATTTGAATTCCTTTCTTACTTAATGAATGTTTGCAAAATAAGCAATACGATAAAGCAAAGCGCAAGCACTCCGGCAGCTATGTACGTCCACAACTTCAAACGCGCTTCCTTGCGAGAGCCTGCGTTCTTGCCATAGTATGTTTCCGATTCGTCAGACTTGTTGGATGAACCTGTGATAGCTTCTACGCCGTCGGTATTTCCCGACTGCTTCATAACTACGAAAATGACAAATCCTATGCAAATCAAAGCAATTGTTGCAAGGGCAATTCTGATACCAAACACTACGCTTGATATTTCAACAAAGAATGAAAGTAAATTTAGCATTTGTTAGACCTCCGTCCAAATGTCATTGGGGCAAAATATACCCTTTTGACTAATTACGCTTATGTAGTATATCACACCGACAGCCAATTTGCAAGTTTTTTGCATTAAAATTTGCAAAACCGTGGCTATTTTTTCTCCAAAATAAGGACTTTTCCTGTCATTTCGGCTGGGATAGCAAGACCCATCGTGTGTAGCATTGTGGGGGCTATGTCGCAAAGTGCGCCTTCGTTAAGCGTCACGCTGTCACGTAGCTGTTCGTCTACCAGAATAAAGGGCACTTTGTTGGTGGTATGCGCGGTGAAGGGCGATCCGTCAACGTCAAGCATCTTCTCGGCGTTGCCGTGGTCAGCAGTTACGAACACTCTGCCGCCGTTCGCCAGCACACACTCCACAACTCTGCGAACGCAATCGTCCACCGTCGATACCGCGCGTTCGGTTGCGGGAATCACGCCCGTGTGACCAACCATATCGCAGTTGGCGTAATTAAGTATCATTACGTCATATTTGTCCTTCTCAATCTCGGCGATTGCGCGATTGCACACTTCTTCTGCGCTCATCTCGGGTTGCAAATCGTAGGTAGCAACCTTGGGTGAAGGAACGAGAATTCTGCTCTCGTCGTCGTTGGGCGCCTCAACGCCGCCGTTGAAGAAGAAAGTAACGTGCGCGTACTTCTCTGTTTCGGCAATGCGCAGTTGAGTTTTGCCACACTTTGCAAGGTATTCGCCAAGAGTGTTGACGTAGGTTTCGGGGCGGTATGCAATGTCAATACCTGTGAATTTCTCGTCGTATTGAGTCATGCAAACCCAATGCACGCGACGGTTTCTGCCGCGCATTTCAAAGCCGTCAAATCCTGATTGAGTAAAGGCACGCGTCATCTCGCGGGCTCTGTCCGGACGGAAATTGAAGAAAATCACCGCGTCGCCGTTCTCAATAGTGGCTACCGGCTGACCGTTTTCTACAATTACGGTCGGCAACACGAATTCGTCGGTTACGCCCTTGTTGTAGCTGTCACGAAGAGCCTCCACAGGGTCGGATGCAATATTGTCGCACTTGCCTAACAGCATATCGTAGGCTTGCTCCACTCTGTCCCAACGGTTGTCGCGGTCCATTGCGTAGTATCTGCCGCAGACTGTGGCTATCTTGCCGAAATTAAGTTCGGAGATTTTTGCTTGCAGCTCCTCGACAAAGCCTGCGCCACTTGTTGGAGATACGTCGCGTCCGTCCATATAACAATGAACATAAACGTTATCTAACCCCTCACGCTTTGCTAATTCAATAAGCGCGAATAGATGCGTTATATGTGAGTGCACGCCGCCGTTTGAGGTGAGCCCCATAAGGTGCAGTTTGCCGTGATTCTTCTTGACGTATTCGATTGCAGTAAGGAATGCGGTATTGGTGAAAAAGTCGCCGTCGGCAATAGACTTGGTTATGCGTGTGAGTTCCTGATAAATTACTCTGCCTGCACCGATATTGAGATGTCCGACCTCGCTGTTGCCCATCTGCCCTTCGGGTAGACCTACAGCCAGTCCGCTTGCGTCCAGAGTTGTCGTAGGATAATTGGTCATCAAGTATCTGACGTATGGTGAACAGTTGACTCCGATAGCATTGCCTTTAGTTTCGTTCGACAGTCCGTAACCGTCCATAATAACTAGCGCTGTTATTTGTTTATTTGACATATTTTACCTCATAATTTCGCCTGAAAATGAGAATTTTCTAACCCCATATCGCGAATTTAGCTGAAATTTGATTATTTATGAGCATTGACGATAGCGGCAAATTTGCCAGCTACCAAGCTCGCGCCGCCAATAAGTCCGCCGTCAATTTCACTCATTGCGAGCAGTCCTTTGGCATTGCCGTCATTCATGCTGCCGCCGTATTGAATATACAATGCGTCCGCAACTTTCTTGCCGTACTTCTCAGCAAATACACTGCGAACAAATCCTATCGCGTCGTTTGCCTGTTCGTCGGTTGCAGTCACGCCTGTACCTATTGCCCATACGGGTTCGTAAGCAACTATAACGTTTTGCAATTCTTCAGCCGTTACGTCTTTGAAACCTTCTACGACCTGACGACGCAGAACGTTCTCCATATTGCCGCTGTTGCGTTCAGATAACGTTTCGCCTATGCAGACTATTGGTTTGAGACCTGCTGCAAGTGCTGCCTTGGTGCGCAAAAGCACAGTTTCATCAGTCTCGCCAAAGTAAGTGCGGCGTTCGCTGTGACCGATTACCACGTATTCAACACCAATTTCCTTGAGCATTGAAGGCGCAATTTCTCCTGTGTATGCTCCGCTCTCTTTCCAATGGCAGTTTTGCGCGCCGACGTGAATATTTGTGCCTTTGGTAAGCTTGACAGCCTCGTTCAAATCGGTGAACGGTACGCAAATGATGACGGTGTTTCTCGTGTCTTTAACCAATGGAATAAGCTCGGTAATCAACTGCTCCGCCTCCACGCGGTTTTTGTTCATTTTCCAGTTGCCTGCAATGATTTTATTTTTCATAATTTTCGTCCTTATAAATTTTGTCTATTCTATTAAAGTTCAAACGGCGTACGATTGTACACCGTTTGCGATTTTTACTATTATTTTTCATTGAGGCAAGCAATACCGGGAAGAACTTTGCCTTCGAACAGTTCCAAACTTGCTCCGCCGCCTGTGCTTACGTGGCTCATCTTGTCAGCGTAGCCAAGTTGCGCTACTGCTGCCGCGCTGTCGCCGCCGCCGATGATAGTTGTCGCTTTGCTAGCCGCCATTGCCTTAGCTACCGCATTTGTGCCGGCTGCAAGTGTGGGATTCTCAAATATGCCCATAGGTCCGTTCCAAATGACCGTCTTTGCATTTTTGATAACGTCAGCAAACATCTTAGCTGTCTTAGGTCCGATGTCTGCGCCTTCGCGTTCAGCAGGAATTTTGTCAATGTCCACTACCTTAGTCTCAACAGGTGCGTCGATAGGGTTGGGGAATTCGGCAATGGTCACGCAGTCGATAGGCAAGCATATTGTCTTGCCTTGCGCCTTTGCCTTCTCAAGCATTTCGCGGCAGTAATCAAGCTTTTCAGCGTCAAGCAGAGATTTGCCGATTTCGTAGCCTTGCGCCTTCAAGAAAGTGTAAGCCATGCCGCCGCCGATAATCAACGTGTCGCATTTCTCCAATAGGTTGTTGATAACGTTGAGTTTGTCGCTGACCTTTGCGCCGCCCAGAATTGCAACGAAGGGGTGAACAGGATGATCGAGCGCGTCCGCCATAACAGACAGTTCCTTCTCAATTAGGAAACCGCAAACAGCGTCTTTAACAAAGCCGTATTCTACGATTGCCGCTGTGCTTGCGTGCGAACGGTGAGCGGTACCAAACGCGTCGTTGACGTAAATGTCGGCAAATGCCGCAAGTTTTCTGCAAAATTCTTCGTCGCGGGCTTCCTCACCTGCGTCAAAACGAGTGTTTTCAAGAAGAACGACCTCGCCTTCCTTCAATGCCGCGACCTTCGCCTGCGCATCGCTACCTACGATATCTGTTGCAAACGTTACCTTGCCGTCCAACAGCTCGTTGAGTCTGTCGGCTACCGGTTTCAGGCTGAATTTCTTCGCGTCGCCCTTCAAAGCCTTTGCTACAAGTTCGGCTTTAGCAGCTTCGCGTTCGCTTTCGGGCAAAGCTTCGAGTTGAGCCTTTTCCTTCTTGTTAAGCTTGAAGTTGGGCGTGAAAATGTTGTGCGGCTTGCCAAGGTGAGAACAGAGAATAACTTTTGCTCCGTGCTCCATCAGGTATTTGATGGTGGGCAACGCGCCGTTGATACGGTTCTCGTCGGTGATTACGCCGTCTTTCATCGGTACGTTGAAATCTACGCGTACCAAACATTTCTTGCCTTTTACGTTTACATCTTTGATGCTCTTTTTATTCATCTTAAAAGCGCTCCTTGAGAAATTTTGCGGGTTGCCACCGTCAACGGCGCAACCTTGTGCAATATAATTATAAATTTTTATGTCAAATGTGTCAAGTGTATAGTTAATATAGTTATATTGTTAAAATTTGTGGTTATCATAAAAACCATTTATCGTTGACGGCAATCGTCGGGTCGTTGGGAGCGATTGACTTGGCTATCTCATGGCAACGCGCGGCTTGCGCCCTATCTCCCAACTGCCAGTAGCACACCGAGAGCTGTAAATTGGGCAAAAACTTGGCGTAGTACTCGTTGACAAATCCGCTCTGATTATGGCACGCAAGAGCAAGGGTATACCAATGCGAAGCGTGTAGATAATTGCGTTCGGCGTAGTAGGTGTTTCCCAAAAGACAGCACACCTCACTGCTTGGTGGCATGACGGCAAGACTTCGCGTCAAATAAATGCGAGCTAGCGCCACGTTGGTTACGTTCATAGCCATGCGTGAGAGCAGCTTGTAGCACTCCACCCTGTCGGCACTGTAAGCTCGCGCATTAGACGCGAACTTTCTAAGTATCGTCAAAGCCTCGTCTGTTAAGCCACACTCCACAAGCGTCTTTCCGTAGTAAAATTTGTCGCGCAGGCTGAAGCGTCTGCCATTTTTTATGGCGTTGAGATAAATTGATAGGTTGCGTTGTTCGTGCGAGGCAGACGGACGGTGGCACACCTTGGCGTCTAAATATGCAACAGTTCCGAAAGGAATTATTGCCTCGTGAATGAAGCCTTTGAAGCGACAATTTTTAGTGCGTTTTACAATTCTTTCACGCCAGAACCAAAATGGAATTTGCGTGTCCATTTCGTATTTCATATAGTAAAAATCTGCGTTTTCTTGCGCATTTTTCCACCCCATGTCAACTTTTTTCCACCCCATTATTAATTTTTGCGTTTCGAGAGGTACGATATCGTCGGCGTCAAGCCACATGATGTAGTCGCAAGTCGCTTTGCTGATTGCGTAGTTTCGAGCTTTGGAAAAATCGTCGCACCAAAGGAAATTGTAGACCCTGGTCGTGAAATTTTTGGCTACGGCTACGGTGCCGTCGGTCGAGCCTGTGTCAACTATTATCACTTCGTCGGCGAACGTCAACTGAGGCAACAGGCGGGCAAGATTATCTTCTTCGTTTTTTACAATCAATGTAACAGATAGCGTTTTCATACGTACAGAATATGCGAAAATTCAATCTTCTGCCAGTCATTCAATCGTTTTTTGTAGACTTGAATTTTTAATAACAACATTTTTAAAGTTTACATACATTGATAGAGAAACCTAAGGAGAAAGTTTTGAAACCGCTGATTTGCGATCTGCCCTACCCTTCAACCGACACACTTACAAAGGACGTGAGGAGCGGACAAATTATATCTTTTGCATACGCAACACTTCACGGCGAGCTGACGGCAACTTTGCAGTACGTCTACCACCATTTTTACTTTGGTGAAATGGACGAAAATGATGCAGAAATACTGATGGCAATTGCCAAAGCCGAGATGATGCACATCGACATTTTGGGGAAAGCGATGTTGAAGCTCGGAGTAAGTCCCAAATACGTACAAATGCCAAATACAAGCAATTTCTACAATACTTGCAGTGTGTCGCAGTCCACTACGCCGCAAAAAATGCTTATGGACGACATTCAGGGTGAATTAAATGCTATTGCGGACTATCAAAAAATGCTGTTTATACTGAAAAACGAGCTGGTTGAGGCAATTATTCAACGAATTATCCTCGACGAGCAGCTACACCTTGAAAAATTGAAGGAAATGTTAAAAAAATACGCAAAATAAAGAAAGAGGCTTGTTGCAAAACAAGCCTTGTTGCTAAAAACAAACTAAATTAGAATTGGTTTGAAGTGGTCAGAAGCGAGCAAGACGAGGCGCGAGCATTTTCATGGGGAGTGTTCTAATGCGTACACGACCCGAAGAAAAGCGGAGCCTGACAATGTATTGCGACGCTTATGAACGCTTCAAAAGAGCCTCGGCGGAGACAGCGATGCCGTCGCCGTTACCTAGCGCTCCTAAGTGTTCGGTCGTAGTTGCAGAGATATTTACACAAAAAACGCTGATTTTAAGTATTTTTGAAAGCTTTTCTGCCATTTTTTCAATATATGGCGAGATTTTGGGTTCTTGACATATCACGACTGCGGAAACGTTGACTATTTCGTAGCCACTTTCTGCTGCCATTTCGACACAGCGAGCGAGTAACTTCGTACTATCTATTCCTTTATAGCGAGGGTCTGTATCGGGAAACTGATGACCGATGTCGCGACTACCTGACGCGGACAAAACAGCGTCGCAAACTGCATGACACAGCGCGTCAGCGTCGGAATGTCCCTTGAGCTTTTTGTTAAACGGAATTGAAACGCCACCGAGAATAACGCAATCGCCGCTAGCGAACGGATGAACGTCAAAGCCAACGCCAATCTTATATTCGGGTAAATCCTCGGCGTAGGTTACTTTCGTATTGGAACGCAATCCGTCAACAAAATTCACTTCGCCGTAAGTTTCCAAATATAACGTACTTTCATCGGGGTAGTCTGCCGTCGCGCTCTCTACTGCGTGACGTAGCTTTGCCAAATCAAAAACTTGGGGAGTTTGCACTGTAAAAAGTGCATTTCTGTCACATTTTTCGACCCCATGTCGATTTTTTTCTACCCCATATTCATTTTTTTGATAAATTGTATCCGTTACTGGCAAACTTGGGACGGCGCTACCGTGCCGTTCAGCTTCAAGAAAAAGACGCTCAACAAACGGTTTTGTTATGAACGGTCTCGCGCCGTCATGAATCGCAACTACGCCCTGAGCGTCATTAGCTAATAAACGCAATCCGTTCTTTACAGATTGGAAACGCGTGTCTCCTCCCTCTGCAAAAACCGTTCCCTCAACACGCTGCCCCACTACGATTACGACGTCGGCGACGTCTTTGAAAACGTCAACGGAATGTGTGAGGACGCTTTTGCCAAACAGCTGTGCGTTTAGCTTGTCTTTTCCAAATCGAGAGGCACTGCCGCCCGCAACTATTATCGCGTATCTCATAGGTCGGCAATAATCTCGTACATTTCATTTGCCTCGTCTTTTTTAACTGACTCTTTGAGCATTTTTACTCTGAACGTCAGTGAAGCCGTCGCAAAATGTACGCAAACGAGGTCGCCAACTTTTAGCTGGCAACCGGGCTTAGCAGGACGACCGTTTACGTCAACCTTGCCCGCAGAGCAAGCGTCCTGCGCAACGGTGCGCCGCTTGAGTATTCGCGATACTTTTAGAAACTTATCTAATCTCATATCAAATTTCTTTTCTATTAGAAAAAGCTCTTGAAAGAGTTACCTCGTCGGCATATTGCAATTCGCTGCCGATGGATATGCCTTGCGCAAGGCGAGTGACCTTGATGCCGTATTGCTTGACGAAACGAGCAATGTAGGTGGCGGTTGCTTCACCCTCGGCAGAGGTGTCGGTAGCAAGAATGACTTCGCTGACATCTCCGATCAAGCGTTGAAAAAGCTCGGACAAGCGTATGTCCTCTCTGCCAATCCCCTTCAAAGGGTTCAAGACGCCCCCCAAAACGTGATACACGCCGTGGTATTCGCCTAAGCGTTCCACTGCGAGCACGTCCTTGGCCTCCTGCACTACGCAGATTGTCGAGCGGTCGCGCGTCTGACAAATATGGCAAGGGTCTTTGTCGGTGTAGTTGCCGCAAACCGAGCATACTGTCACTTTTTCTTTGGCGTCCACCACAGCTTGAGCAAATGCGCGCGCTTCCTCGTCGGTCATTGATAGCACCGTCAAAGCGTAGCGTTGCGCAGTTTTAGAGCCAACTCCCGGTAGCTTGGTGAATTGGCGTATTAACTTTTCGATTGGTTCAATGTAGTTGGGCATAATTGTGTCCTGTGTGGTCGGTTATAATAAACCTTTCATTGCAGCAAAGGGAGCCATAAGTCTGTCTTCCTCCGCCTGCGCCTTGGCGTAAGCGTCGTTGATTGCCGCAAGAACTAGGTCTTCGAGCATTTCCACGTCGTCGGGGTCGCAAGCCTCGGGCTTTATACGAATGGAAAGAACGCTCTTTTTGCCGTTCACGGTGACCTCAATCAGTCCGCCCGATGCCGCGCCCACTATTTCCATTTCTTCAAGCTGTTGTTGCGCCTCTTGAAGTTTCTGTTGCATTTGTTGCGCCTGTTTCATGAGGCTTTGCATATTGCCTCCTCCGAAACCGCCACCGCCGCCGTAGCCGCCGCCAGATCCGTTGTATCCGTATTTGTTTCCCATATCTAATCTCCTTTATTTATCAAATTTGACATCTGAGCCGAGGTTGTTGAGTTGTCTGTCAAGTTCGCCGTCGGACACGGTCTTGTCCAGTTTTACGATAAGATTTCCGTCTATAAATTCTGCTACTTCCGCTTGAAGACGCTTCTTGTACTTATTCTCAATAAGCCAGTAGGCGCCCTCGGAGCATTTGATGACGAAATTTCCCAAGCCGTCAAGCTCTACCTTTACGTCTCTCCACACACCGCTAAGCAGTGGGTCGCCCTTTGCGTCTATCGACATTGTGACGCCGCGCCAAATTGACTTCGCGTCGGTTTTGTCTACGACGTACACCGATTTGTTCTCCGCGGAGATGTTCTGCGGTTGCAATTCAAGCCGTTTGAGCCTGCGTTCCAAGCCGTCGTAATCGACGTCGCCGCTAGATGACGCTATCTTCAACGCCGTCGCTTCAAAAAGCATCAAAGGCGAAAGCGCGTATTTCAATCCGCTCTCAAGTTCAACGAGCTTTTGTATCGCGTAAATAAGTTTATTAGCCGAAACGGTTTCTGCCAGCTCGCGCAAGCCTTCAAATAAATCCTGTGGGAGCATCAGAATTGCGTTGGCGTTGTCGCACACCTTGACCGTTAATAGGTCGCGCATATATAGAGACAGGTCTTTATTCAGTCGGGCTACGTCCTTGCCTTCGGACACAAGTTTATTTGTCTCTGTCAAAATTGCCGCTGTATCGTTGGAGAGAACGGCGCGGGCAAGACTGGCGATGCTATTCTTAGAGGAAACACCAAGCACTTCTACTACGTCGTTGTAGCTCAACACGTCGCTTGATACGGACAGGCACCTGTCGGCAATAGAGACGGTATCACGCACACTGCCTTCGCCTGCCTGAGCGATTGCAGCAACCGCCGCCTTGTCGTACTTCTTGCCTTCTTTGTCGTAGATGCCGCAAACAAGCTCGGCGAGCGTTTGCGTCGGCACCAGCCGAAAATCGAAACGCATACAGCGCGAGAGAATAGTCGCGGGAATCTTGTGAACCTCTGTAGTGCACAGAATGAATAGGGCGTGAGCGGGCGGTTCTTCAAGCGTCTTGAGGAGCGCGTTGAACGCGCCTGTAGACAGCATGTGAACCTCGTCGATAATGTAGACCTTATAGCGTCCGTTGACAGGAGGATACTGCACCTTCTCGCGAATGTCGCGAGCGTAATCGACGCCGTTGTTGCTGGCCGCGTCCATCTCGATTATGTCAAGATTTTGTGAACCGACACTTTCACAAACATTGCACTTGCCGCAAGGATTGCCGTTATGCTCCTTAGCGTAAGGGCAATTAACTGCACGCGCGAAAATCTTGGCAGTACTGGTTTTGCCTGTTCCGCGAGTGCCTGTGAAGAGGTACGCGTGAGAAATCTTGTCTTGCAAAATCTGATTGCGTAGCGTTATGATTATGTGGTCCTGACCTATCACTTCGTCAAAGGTTGCGGGACGGTATTTTCTGTACAATGCGACGTATTTCATTGGTTTTCTCCTTTCCAACCACACGCGAGACGGGACTTGTACGCAGCCGCTGACGCTTTGTGCTAGCAAGTTTTCGTCCGTCTCGGTCGGACTTTAATGTTGCCCCTGCTCGGGGCGAATTGTTAAATTTTTCGCTGAGGAGTAGCATACCCCTAGCATCCCCGCAAGGTCGCAAAGATTCGGTATACGCCCGAATTTTGCGGAGTTGAGTTTAACATTAATGCAAAGAAAATATTATTTTTCGCACCCCATGTCACGTTTTTAAATAAATTCGGTGAGTTTTTTGCGGGCGCGCTGGAGTGCGCCGTCAACTGCCTTGTAGCTTCTGCCCGTTCGCGTCATTATGTCGTCGTAGGTGTAGCCTTCGCTAAACAGCGTGACCACTACTCTCTCCAAAGGCGACAGCTTTTCGGCGAGCACTCGCGCGACCTTCTCGGCGTATTCCTTTTGCAAAAGCCTATCCAGCGGATTGGAACCGTCTGACCAGTCTTTGGTTACGTCCAGATTGACGTAGTTGTACAGCGGCTTTTGCTTGGCTGCGCTATCACGCTTGACTGCGTCCAAAATTTGCCTCAATACGCACAGACCGACAAAAGACGGAAAGGAGCCCTTGGTCTCGTCGTAGCTATTGATAGCGTGTATCAGCCCCAACATTCCTTCCTGCAACAAATCGTCTTTGTCGCCGCCAACCAAATAAAACCTATTTGCAAGCGAACGCACAAGTCCTTTGTAATCTGCTACAAGCTGTTCGATAGCGATTGGATCGCCGTTCTTTGCCTCTTGTATAATTTTATCCAAAATTCAGCCTCTCTGTCGTACTACCTCGTACAAAGCTATTCCGCACGCAACCGACGCGTTCAAGGAATTGACCTTGCCTTTGAGCTTCAGCGATACCACGCCGTCGCAACATTTCTTAGTGTAAGCCGATATGCCGTCCCCTTCGCTACCTACCACTATGGCTACTGCGCCTGTTAGATTGGCGGTAGCTATTTCCTGTCCGTCCATATCCAGCGCGTACACCCAAACGCCATTGTCTTGTAGCTGCTTTATCGCGTTGTTGACATTCACTACGCGGGCAATCTTGACGTGAGACACAGCCCCTGCAGAACACCGCGTAACCGTATCTGTAACCGCTACTTGACGGTTGCGCCCAATAATTATGCCGTCAACTCCTGCACATTCTGCGGCGCGAATGATACTGCCGAAATTGTGCGGGTCGTTGATTCCGTCAAGCACCACTATAAATGGCGTATCCGAGCTTGCCAGAATTTCTTCAAGCTCGCAATAGTCAAAGTCGGTCACGTCGGCAATGTAACCCTGATGTCTGCCTTCTATGCTGGCTTTGTCGAGCACTGCCCTGTCAACATAGGAGATTTTGACCCCCTTTTGCCGCGCGAGAGCAACTATGGTATTCGCCGTTCCCTTCTCACACATAAGCGTGTTTACGGTGACGGTGTCTGATTTCAATGCTTCGAGAACGCTGTTTCTTCCTTCTATTTTCATTTGTCGTTCAATAACTCCACTATTCGCTCGTGCTGTCCTGTGAGATACAAGTATCCCAGTACCGCCTCTAACCCTGTTGCTTTGCGGTAATCGGCTATGGTCTGATTCTTCGCCTTGTGGTGCGCTTTGGCGTTGCGGCCACGCAGATAGACAGATTTTTCCGTTTCGGTTAGGCGAACTTCCAAATTTTCAATAAGAATTGCCTGCGACGCTGCTTTGACTTCGGCTGAAGCGAGCGTATGCAAGGCATCAGGCTTGAATTGAACGCCGGTTAGTAGTCGTTCGCGAACGAACAGACTATGCACGGCGTCGCCGACGTAGGCAAGCGACAATGCGGACATGAGCAAGGCGTCTTTTTCGCTAATGGGGGTGAAAAAATTCATATTAGTCTTCTGTATAGAATTTTTTGCCATACACTATGGCATTGGCGAGGTAGTCAATATCCTCATAGCCGTTCTTTTCACAAAATGCGCGCGCAATCTTGGAATTTTTGCCACAGATAATGTAAGCACCCTCAACAAACGTGTCGGTAAGCTTTTGTTCGAGAGTCTTTAGCAATTCCGTACCCAACCCCTGACGGCGGTATTCCTCCAAAATGTTGATATGTAGATGCGCCGTGTAGCCTTGACGCACGTAGCGCTCTGCAACTTTACTCTCTGCAACAAAATGGAAATAGTCGCCACTGGAAACCTTGCGAACGAGGGGCAGATAGTTCTCCTGCATTTGCTCGGCGTAGTCGTCCAAGTCTACCGCGCACAGCACGTAACCAATGGGCAAATCATTGTCGTCAACCGCCACGAAACAGTAGTCGGGCTGATTGTCTAAATAGTAATCGCAATACATTGCGCACCAAAAAGCGCGGTTGGAGGGGGATATTTCCTCGCTGTATTTCGAAGTCAGCATACAAATGTCCTGTACGTAGCGAAAATCCTTCTTTTCGTAGGGTCTGATTTTCATATTTTTATCTCCTTACGGACATAATATTCCAGTTTATAAGATGGTAGCACAGATATAGCTTTTTGTCAAGAGAAGCCTTTTCCTTTACAATTCATAATCTTAGAGGAAATTTTATACAGCGGCGAGGGTGTTCGGCAATACTATCACCAACTTTTTATAGCCATCTTTTTATGTAGAAGAGGGTTTTCGTGTGTGGCGCCTAGCGTAGCTCGAAGTCCACACACGAACACCCGAGCCGTACCCCGAGCCACTACAAAAAAAAAGAGACAACTGTTCAAGTTATCTCTTTGGGGTAAAAATATTTTGCCGAAATTGGCTATTATTAGTCAACTGTGTCGAGCAACTTCTTGATTTCTTCAAGCAATTCGTCGGAATCTCCGCCTTCGTTGTTGCGACGAAGCTCCTCTATGCGACGAACGAGATCGCTGTCGTTTTGAGCGTATTGAGTGCGCGGTTTCGCGGGCTCTTTAACAGGAGCGGGTTCTTCTGCGGGGGCAGGAGTGGGTTCTGCCTTTGGAGCGGGAGCAGACTCTTCCTTGACAGGTTCTTCCTCGACGGGCTTTGTTTGCTCTTCGCTTGCAAGCGCTTTCAGACGCTCGATTTCTCTCAACAGTTCTTCCGTGCGATCCACTTCGCTATTTGCAGCTGCCGCGGGCTTCTTCGGTTCTTCAATGGGAGCGGGAACAGGCGTTACCTTTGCCTTGGGGGCAGGTTTTGCAGCAGGCTTCTTCGGCGCTTTAGCCTGGGAACCGGTGCCAAGGTCTAACACTTCGTCAATAAACGAGTTGCTTGCCTCGTCTCCGTTTGCCAGAGCGATAATCTTGATGTCGTCCTTATGTAAATAGGTGTACAGATGAACCAAATCTGTGGGTTGCGCGACTATGCAAACTATTTTGATAGAAGGCGCTCTACGCACTGCGTCCACCACGTCGACAAAAATGCGGCTGTCGAAATCCTTTCGACCGCGACGCTTTACGCGCATTGGTCCCATCATTTCGTAGCCTTTTTCATTGGCGTCAGCATAAATCTCCTTATGCTTTCTCTGACCTGCGCCGTAGACTCTTCCGTAGAAGATTCTGCCCATGCCGCTCAATTTATTGATAATATCAGCGTAATGCTCGCTCGTCAGACCGCAGTTGTCAACGTCAATAAAAAATGCAATGTTTTTTTCTTCAAGCATAATAAGTCCTCCTAATCGCTTATTGCTATTTTACATTATATTAGGCATTTTGTCTATACTTTCGCTGAAAATAAAACAAATATTGTTGACAAAGACCCGCGTCCTCGCCAAACAAATTGCAGAAAAACCGCGAAATCTCAATGTCCCTGTGCCCCTGTTCGAAATATTCGTGATAGACCTTCTTAAGCCAGGTATCCACCGGAAATACGTCGCCGCGCCTGAGTCCGAACAGCAAAATGCAGTCGGCAACCTTGGGTCCTATGCCCATAAATTTGAGCAATTCCCGCCTTGCGCACTCGCTGTCAAGGCTTATCAAGCAATTCAAGTCGTAATCTAACAGCATTTTCGCCGTTTCGCTTAGATATTTGTCGCGATAGCCTGCGCCAATGCCTGTGTAGAACTCCACGCTAGCGTCTGCCATTGCCTGAACGGTCGGAAATGCCTTACCAAAGGGGGTATCACAGCCTATGGCGTTGCACAGCCTGTCAATTATCAGCTGAATGCGCTTGATATTGTTGTTTGCCGATATGATAAAGCTGAAAATCATCTCCGTCAAGTCCTGATTCAGAATTCTTATACCCTTGCCGAAGCCTGCCGCCTCCTTCATTAGCGGCGAAATGGCAGAAATTCGGTTAACCTTCTGTTCGTAGTCGGTGTCTAGGTCAAAGAAATGCCAAAAATACTCCCTGTCGGTAGTTCTGACCTGCACCACGCCGTCGACCGTGGTCAATTCGGCGTACTTATCGCAAGAAAACACGGCGTAAGTGTCGGCATTTATCTGCTTGTATCGAAAAATTTGTCCACATTCCAGCGTGTCGCGCACGTTGAAATAGGTCGCGTCGTAAGTAAAAGCGATTGGCAATTCCATAATATTAGTCCTGTGTAAAAACTTTTGTGTAAAAAAAGCCAAGATTAGCCACGAAAACTAACCTCGGCTTGTGCATATATTGCTAATTTAACTATTTCGCAACGGGATAGACGGAAACTTGTCTACGCGTCTTGTCCTTGCGCTCGAACTTCACGATGCCGTCAATCAACGCAAAGAGGGTGTCGTCCTTGCCGATACCTACGTTGTGACCGGGGTGGAAGTGTGTGCCGCGTTGTCTGACAAGAATATTTCCGGCTTGCGCAAATTGACCGTCAGCGCGCTTTGCGCCGAGGCGTTTGCTCTCGCTGTCACGACCGTTCTTGGTGCTGCCCATACCTTTCTTGTGGGCGAACAACTGTAACTTTATGAACATCATCTCAAATTACCTCCAAATTGATGTAGTCGGAATACTCTGTGTAGAAGTCTTGAAGTCCCGCAAGCAGAGTGTTTAATATCACGTCTGCGTCGTGGCGCTCCATTTCCGTAAGATTCTCGGGCAGAGTAAACCTAAGTGAACCTTCTTCTTCGTTTACGGTATATTTAACGTTGATTTGAGCAACCTGCAACAAGCCCAAAAGCGACGACTGTATTAGCGTAGATATTCCCGCGCATACGATGTCTTCGCCCGACTCGCCGTAGCCTGTGTGCCCGCTCGCTTTTACCGAAACGATATGGTTGTTTTTGCGTGTGATTGTTACGTCTGTCATTAGCCGATTGAAGTAACCTTCAACTTTGTGTAAGGTTGTCTGTGACCTTGACGTTTGCGAATGTTCTTCTTCGCTTTGTAGGTGAAGATATTAATCTTCTTGCCCTTACCGTGCTCTACAACCGTTGCCTGAACCTTTACGTTAGCGGCGTCTTTGCCTACAAGAACCTTGTCACCGTCTGCTGCCAACACAACCTCAAGCTCTACTGTGGAATTAACCTCGGCGTCAAGAAGCTCCGTTTCGAAAATCAGACCTTCGCTAACCTTGTATTGCTTTCCACCGGTCTTTACGATAGCATACATAGTCTTTTTACCTCCCGTATCAGAGTCTCGCTAAACAAGGGTGACCGCGGTTGCGGCGCTTGACAAAATAACCCTTTTTAAGCGGCTAAGGTATATATTATATTATTTAGTTGAAAATGTCAACCAAATACAGCGATATTTTTGCTTGTGCAAAAGTGTGAGCATCGTTCGATAATTATCTCTAAAAAAGATTTATTATTTGCCCCTTATATCTTTTCGCATACTTAATTGCCGTTTCTGCAACGCTTTCTACTCTCGGTGTTTGTAAGTTGCTATTGTCAAAGTACGTCACCAAAACATCACACAGTCCTATCATTATTCTGCTACGCACATACGGAGCCAATATACTGTTCTCGCAAATTGATTTGAGTAAAAATATCTTATCGTAACATTTTTCAATCTCTTGTAATCCGTCTCGATTATCTTCATACCCTGTTTGAGCATAAACTCGCTTTATATTGGGATATCGCATTTATAATTGCGAAACAATTTGCCAACAAGAGAAATCGAACAGTCCCTCATTGGTGAATAAGAAAAGATATTCTTCCTCGTTAGAAACAAGTTTGCATAATACTTCCCATAATTTTATTGCCGATAATGCCGTTCGCTTATATTCCTCCGAACCAATAAATGCAATTACCATAATTCACCCATCGTCGTGTATATAAATAGATTTCTTCTGCATAATTTTATACGAGAATTTCTCGTATGTCAAGATAAAATACGAGAAAGGCTCGTATCATCAATATATGAAAAATACAAAAATAGCAGAACGAATAAAAGAATTACGACAAGTAGCCAATCTAACACAAGCAGAGTTTGGCATGAAAATTGGGGTATCGCAAGATACTATTTCTCTGTGGGAACAAGGCAAAAGTATACCCGCCGTTGAATATATTATTTTGATGGTAGAAACGTTCAAAGCTAACGATCCTGCCTTATCGTCAGACTACTTGTTAGGTTTGATAGATTAAAACAAAAAAAACTAAGACAACAGTCTCGATATGTATAAAAATTAGCACCCCGTTCGCGTTTTTTGCGATATGGGGTGCGTTTTTTTGCAATAATTTATAAAATGTATTCTCTCAAAAGGTATTCTGCCAAATCTTCAAAGGTGCCGTTCGGATAGACGGAAATATCCTTGCCGTCGGGGTTCAACAGACAGTCGGTGATGAGAAATACCTTCATGCCCAGTTCTCGTGCTATCATGTCCTCGTTTACGTCGTTGCCCACCATAACACACTCTTCGCTCTTCAAATTGAGCTTTACAAGAAGCTCTTCGTAGTACTTCAAATTGGGCTTACAGTAATGGGAATTGTCGTAATGGGTGATTAGGTCAACGTCGCTCCTGTCAATCCCCGCCCAAATAAGTCTTTGCTCCTGTGCGACCTCGGGAAATAGCGGATTAGTCGCAACGACCACCGTCAAACCGCGTTTTTTCAAGTTTTTTACGATTTCTGCCGCTTTTGGGTTAAGTCCGCATGCAGCCTTTGCCGCGACGAAATCGGTTCTGTAATAATCGTCAAAATTTCCGACGTGCTCAAAGGCTTGTTCGCCGAAAATATCGGCAAAAGTACGCCAAAAAGCCTCGCTGTTGAGGCACGAGCCGTCATTTTTGACCATTGCCACCGTTCCACGCCATATACCGTCGACAAGCGCTTGCGGTTGGTAACCAAGAGGCGCAACACGCGCGGCAAGGGATTTAAAATACAGCTTTTCAAAATTTTTCACGTCCATGGGCAACAAAGTGCCGTCCATATCAAATAGAATTGCCCTAATCATACGTTGTCTCCTAAGTAATTCTTCTGTTCAAATATTGCGAAACACTTGTCGCAAAAGCTTGCCATCTGTTCTGGCGTCTCTGCCATATCATTGCTCAACCAGTACACCACGGCGTTGACGATTCCGCCACTCCACAACAGACGTTGGTAGGACTCCTGCGGTTGCATGTCCTTGTGTCGAAGTATCATGGAATTGACAAGCTCGAGATACTTGCCCTGATAGCCACCGCAAAAGATTGATTTCAGAATTTCCGCCTTTTCCGCCGTGAAGTGGAACATTTCCAGATACCAGTTGTAGGTTACGGCTTGGCGAAAGGGACTGCCGATGCGCACAAACAGCTCGTTCTGAAGGTCATAGAGAATCTTAATGATAATCTCGTCCTTGCTTTCAAAGTTGCCATAGAACGCCATGCGCGAAACACCTGCTTTTTTGCACAGCTCGGTTACGGTTATGCTGTCGTATGACTTTTTCGTAATGAGCTGCAACAGCGCGCCCTGCAAGCTCTCGATAACTACCCTGTTCAGCTCCTCGCTGTGTCTGCGTAGCCCCGACAAACGCTCGTCGTTACTGACGCTTTTTGCATTTTTGTTTGAAACGTATGCCATCGTTTGACTTTTCTCCGTTTTAATGATAAAATTTGCCATTATGACAAGTGTAATTTACGTCATTATACTACTTGTAGATATTTCTGTCAAATGGACAAAAAATTTTGACGTTTTAACCGTCAAATAGGTTAATCTGTTAGTAGTATATTTGGTTAACGACCCATGAGCAGTTGACGAAATACATTCTAGGTGTTAAAATAGGACAATATAATACTTGAAGAGGAAATATGGAAGTACGTATTTTGACAGACACGGCATCCGACCTCTCTCCCGCAGAGGTTGAAAGCCTGAACGTAGATTTGATAGAGTTGCCCGTAACGCTTGACGGAGAGGAAATCTCCTGGAAGGAGCTGGATTTGTTCTGGCAAAAGCTGATTGCAGGTAAGCTTGCCCGCACCTCACAGCAATCTCCCGAAGTGTACAGGGCTAAATTCGAAGAGGCAAAGAAAGGGGGCTACGCGCTAGTGTGTATACTTATTTCGTCGAACATGTCTGGCTCGTACGAAAGCGCGGTTGCCATAAAGGAAGAAGTAGGCTACGACAACATTTTCGTCGTCGATTCGCTCAACGCCTCCACTACCGAGATGATAATGGTCAGAGAAGCGTGCAGACTTCGCGACGAAGGCGCGACTCCCGAGGAAATCGTTGAGCACGTTGAGAAATTGAAGCATAGAGTGAAGATTTTCGCCTGCCTTGACACGCTGAAATACGTTGCGCGTGGTGGCAGAATATCTAAGACAGCTGCGGCTATCGGAAATCTAATCAACTTAAAGCCTGTTATTACCTTTGTTGACGGATACGTGACGACGGCAGGAAAGGCGTTCGGCATAACGCAGGGCGCGAATAAGCTCTTGGACAAAATGCGCGAAATCCCCGCCGATCCGACCTTCGGTTACATTCCCATCTACCCCGACAACAGCAAAAACACCATGAATTTTATACAGCGCGCCAAAGCAAACGGGTTCGACGTCGATGAGAACAGACTCACTCCAATCGGCGCGACGATTGGCACACACATAGGTCCCAACGCATTCGGAATCGTGTTCGTGGCAAAAGAATAATTATTGCTTACACTGCCCTCCGTTACATAAGGAGGGCTTTTTGTTTTTCTTGATTGTACTGTAATTCTGCCAAATGTATGAGAGCTAATCTTTTATGCAGGTGAGGGTGTTCGGCTTGACGACATTTAGCCTTTGGCGAAGGTTTTCGAGCGAACGTGAAACGCTAGGCGTCAAGAGGAATACCCGAGCCTGCAAGCCGTATTATTTTTTACAATCTGCTTATACTATCTCTAACGGAGGTACATTATGGCAAAGAGTAAACAGGTAAATCACGAGTACTACGCTAATTACGAGACCTGTCGCAACCGCATGTTCGATATGTTCGACCCGGATTGGTTGCAAATCGAGGACGCACATCTTAGCTGGGAGGAGGCTTTTGAGGACGACGATGAGTAATACAAAAAAACAAACGAGTACGGAAACAGAAAGGAAAACCGAAGCAAAGACAGAGCCCGTCAACGAGAACAACTGCAACGTTGAAAAAACGCGCCAAGCAATGAGCGACCTATACAAAAACGTCACTATGGCGCAAAACTGCGTAAAGACGCTACTGCCCTACGTGGACGCCCAGGAAGTGACAAAGACGCTACACAAACAGGTGGAACAGTACGACCACTACGTCGAACAACTGGACGAGCTGTGCGAGAATCTAAATTTCGATCCTACGCCCGCGCCCAAAGCAATTATTACAATGGCGAATATGGGCATACGCGCCAAGATGCTCACAGATAAAAGCATTACGCACATTGCAAAAATTATGTTGCAAGGCACGCTTAACGGAATAATCGACCTTTACCGCCTGATACGCGACAACGAGGACGTGCACCCCGAGGTTGCGCTACTGCAAAAGCAAATTCTACGCTACGAAGAAGGTCGCTTCGAAAGTTTAAAGGCGTGGTTATGACTTCCGAGCAAACGAGCTACTAACGCAAACAGCTCCCCTTACACAGGAGAGCTGTTTTTTGTACATAACTAAGTCTAATATTCGCGCCTGCGTAAGGCGCAACTCCCAAGTCCGACTTCATTAGAGCCACTCTCTTATGACGGCGAGGGTGTTCGGCTGGGGCGCATTACAAAGCACCTAAGTCCCCCGACGAATACCTGAGCCGCGAGTGGTCGGAAAAATAGACATGGGGTGAGTTTTACTATTTCAGCAATCTTGACGCCTTCGCGTGCTTGACCGTTGCTACTGTGCTGACGGCGGCGCTGCCAAGTGCAACTATCGCGGGAATGATAGCGAACGACCTGATAGAACATGCGGGGTTGTTGCTGCAATAGGTGGTCAGAATTTCGCCGTTTTTCATAGCCAATCCCTCGACAAAGCAGACTATCAAAAGAATTGCCGCTATCACTGAGAGTATTGCCGACACGGCGTTCAGTACGTATATTTTCTTCACTGCCGCAAATATCTGAACGACTATGTTTAGAACCATTATCAACACAGAAAACAGCGCAAAGATAGCAAGCGTTTCGCACCACTCTCCTGCATAGTAGTAGAATGGCACAGCCAGATTGCCATAGACAGAGTCGGCGGATGAATAGGTGTCGGTTAGAGCAGCTATTGCAAACGACCAACCGCTGACCTTGACCTCAACGCCCACGCCTGCCGTCGTGTTGTAGACGTCGGCAAAGCTGACGAATAACAGAAACAGCAACAAAACGCTTATTCCCAATGCTATAAATGAGAACAGGGACAAATTTTTCGTCGCCGCCTCGTATTGTTGTTGCTTAACTCTGCGTTGATTTGCTTGATGAATTTGATTTTTCTTATTTTTATTAGCCATGATATTTCTCCTTAATCTGTAACGTAATAAGCAAGGTTGGAATAGTCCTCTATTAGTTCTAAGCTGTCTACAACAAACATCAAAAATTCAATTTGCTCTGTTTTGGTGGGGTCTATAGAGCCGTCAGATAAATAAGAACGTATCTCTATTTTCAATTTGTCTGCGCTCTTTACCTTGCCCGACAGATGCACCCAAGTCTTGTCGTTGGTGTTCTCACTTTGGTTGCGCGGTTGGGGCAACTCGCCGTCGTATTCCAGCACGAAGCCGATAATTGTATCGTTACCGCAGGTGCAACCGTACCCTGCAGAGCACTTGCGAACACCGCACATATACGAATTGCCGTCGACGTCCACCAATTCGTAGGTGAAACAGTCGAATTCTATGTTGGATTGCAAATACTGCTCGGGATAGTACTGAATGTTGGTCATCACGAGGAAAAAGGTGTTCTCGTTCAATACGTAATCACGCGGACCGCAAGCAGCAAAAGTTACGCATAGGACGACCGCCAATAGGACAAGAATTAGTTTTTTCATTTTTTAACTACCCCCTTTAACGCTCCGATTGCGTAAAACACGCCGAATACCGCAATGTCTACCGCCACTATCATAGAACCGACAGGCGCGCCCTTTTCTATTGCCATAGAGAGAAGAATTCCAAGTAGCGAACAGCCCACCGATACACATGCGGCGCAGATAGTGACGCTCTTGAAGCTCTTGAACACTCTCATTGCCGACAGCGCGGGGAAAATCACCAACGCCGAAATGAGCAGCGAACCCACTAGGTTCATTGCAAGTACTATTATTACCGCGATGACGATGGCGATAATCAGGTTGTAAATGTTAGTCTTTGTTCCCGTTGCTTTGGCAAAGCTTTCGTCAAACGTCACTGCGAAAATTTTGTTGTAAAAAACAATAAACACTACGACTACTACCACGGACAACGCTATACTGAGCCACATATCAAACTGCGTCAGCGTCAATATTGCCGTTGAACCGAATAGCGTCGCGCATACGTCGCCTGCTAGATTGCCCGAGGTGGAGAACAGGTTCAATAGCAGATAGCCTATTGCCAAAGCCCCTACGGAAATCATCGCTACTGCCGCGTCGCCCTTGATTTTCGCATTTGTACCTGTACTTAGCAAAAGAATGGCGCAAAGTATCGTTACCGGCAAGACGATATACGTTTCGTTGGTCAATCCGACAATTCCCGCAACAGCCATCGCGCCAAATGCCACATGTGACAGTCCGTCGCCGATAAATGAGAACCGTTTCAGAACGAGTGTTACGCCCAGTAGCGACGAACACAGCGAAATGAGCGTACCTACGATTAGCGCGTACCAAACAAAGCTAAATTGAAAATATTCTGCAAATTTCGCGAAGTTCATACTTCACCTCCTGTCACGGTAAAACGCTTGACGTATTCGCTATTCAAATACTCCTCACGAGTACCGAAGAATACGTCGTGACTGACGTGAAGAACGTGGCTTGCGTATTTCAAAGCGGCGTTAATATCGTGAGAAATCATAATGATAGTAACTCCGTCCTCTCGATTGAGCTTAGCAATAAGCTCGTACATCTCGAGGGTTACTTTGGGGTCAAGTCCCGATACAGGCTCGTCCAAAAGCAGCAATTTTCTTGTGGCGCATAACGCGCGAGCTAGCAGAACTCGCTGTTGTTGTCCGCCCGACAGCTCGCGATAGCAACGTTTCTCAAAGCCTTTGAGCCCCATTTTTTCGATATTTTGCCGCGCGAGGTCTTTCTCTTGTTTGTTGTAAAACGGACGGAAACCGCTACCTGCAAGGCAACCCGAAATCACCACTTCCCACACAGATGCGGGAAAGTCGCGCTGGACGTCGGTCTGCTGCGGCAGATAACCTATCTCGTTGCGCTTCAAGCCGTCGCCGGTATCTATACTGCCGCCGATAGGCTTGACAAGTCCAAGCAAGGTCTTAACTAACGTCGATTTGCCCGAGCCGTTCTCGCCGACGATACAAAGGTAGTCGCCGGCATTTACGCTAAAATTTACGTTTGACACTACGGCTTTTTGTTCGTAGCCGCAAGATAAATCTTTGCAAGTTAATTGTGCCATTATCTTCTCCTTTGTTCTACGTCACTTATGCAAGTGCCTCACGCAAAACCTCGAGGTTGCTTTGCATAATTGAAAGGTAATTGACGCCTTTGTCTCGGTCTTGTGCGCCGATAGATTGCAAAGAATTGAGCGTGAGTATTTTCTGATTTTTATTTCTCGAATTGTTTATTATAGTTTGAGGAATATCGTTCTTGCCGCTCTCCGTCTTTATTATTACCTTTGCTTGCAACTCGTCTACCTTTTGTGCGAGAAAAGTAATAGTCGCAAAGCTAGCCTCCGTCTCGGCAGAACAGCCCGAGAACGCCGCGTAGTAGTCTAAGCCGTAATCGGCAAAAAGATAACGGAAGGGGAAACGGTCGGCGACGATGAGCGTTTTATTTGCCCCATTTGACGTAGCTTCTCGATACTCTGCGTCAAGCTTGTCCAATTCGTCGCAATAAATTTCTGTATTTGCCGTGTAGTCGTCGGCGTTGCCTGCGTCGAGTTGTTTGATAGCGTCTGCAATGGCATTTACGCAAAGTTTTGCGCGTTTGAGAGACAGCCACACGTGTTCGTCAGAGGTTACTTCTTCCTCCGATTCACCCTGCATACCGTCTTTGTGTTCCTCGTCTAATACGCTATCTTTGATTACGTCCAACAATTTGATGACTACCATATCTTTGTTGGTGGCTTGCTTCAACGCGTCCTCTATCCAACCGTCCGACTCACCGCCGACGTAAACGAGCAAATCACAAGTTGCAATGTAGACCATATCTGCGGGCGAAGATTGATAGCTGTGCATATCTACGCCGCTGTTGAGCAAATTTTTGATATTCACGTCCGTAGCGTGTTCGCCTAAAATACTCATCGTCCAATCGTACTCGGGAAAAATGGTCGTGACAACCTTCAGATTGCCATTCTCCCAGTCGCTACCTTGGCATGCCGACAAAGCTCCTACGAGCGAGCATATACAACATATAATTACAAGAATCGCCAATAATTTTTTCATTTAATTGCTCCAACTTCCTTTATAAATTAAAAAAATAACGTACAAACATAGCAAAAAGCGCAATATGCCATACAGCATACCGCTTGCTATTAGAATGTACAATTATTAGTTGGATAATTTAACTTTTAACAAAATAAGAGTTGAATTTAAACGCTTTTTGTTAGAAAGTAAAATAAAATTAAAACAAAATTTTAATAAACCCAAAAATGCCGTTGCTACCGTCAACAGCGTCGAGGCGTGAAGAATCTTTTGCGCGGAGTCGATAACGCTGCAAATAGTACAATTATCGCCTATGCAGTCATGCCCACTCTCGGCAACAATTACGCAACCTGCCAACAAAACGAGGCAAATAAAAATGATAACAAATATTATAGCTGAACGCTTAGTAGTATTCATCACTTGCCCCCTTTTGTTTATTATGTCAATTATATAACATTAAAAATAACAAGTCAAGAAAATCAATGGTTGTACTGATAGCATTTGTGTGTAAAAAACGAAATGGGTTAAGATTTTTAAAAATTGTCTCAACCCATTTGCATTTTTTGTTGTGAGTGACCGAGGCTCAACCACCGCGCGGTTACACTACTTCGAATTCAATTGTTTGGTCGTCTATTTGCAAGTAGCCTTTGCCGAGCACGCCTTTGGTCTTGACGTAAGTTCCGAATCTGCCGCCGTGCAACGCAATATTGTCCGGACCTATCAGCTCGATTGCGCCACTTGCGGCGAGCTTTACCGCGCGGGAGACGTAAGGGCAAACGTTGCCGTTCTGGTCTATGGCAACGATATTCACTGCCGCCACGTCGTACGTATTGGTTTCGTGCAGTTTCAGACTGGACGCCTTCACGTAAAGGATATACGATGACATACTGCCGATAATTTTCGTGGCGAAGAGTTTGCCGTCCTTGAACGCTTCTATTCTCAACTCGTTGGCGGCACTGCCCCAGCTCCCTGCGTATTTGTTATAGAGCTGAAAGAGTCTGTCCAAAGTCAGTCTCTCGTTCACCATCACGCGAGCAATGGCTAGCTTTGTTCTGAGAGGCGCGGCATTAATTCCGCATTTGGCAATTATGGCAAGACAGCGTTTGAGTGTACGGGCGTTTTTCGGTTTGATTCCGTCATCGGTAGTCAACCTTTCGCCAATCATGTCGTCAAGCAAAATCGGTGCGTTGGGTAGGTGCTTGAAGGGGGAGTCCGCGTGCGTGTAATCACGAATAAATACGCCGCCCTTGTAGACCTTAATTACGTCGGCGTTGGTCATTACGTACATGTCTCCCAATACGCCCTCGGGGTAGTCGCCGATGTCGCCGAGGAAGCAAACGTCGAGATAGGGATTGCTGCCGAGCGAACTGAACACGCCGCTAGCCCACTTGGGGTTGCGGAACATATCCATTACGCCGTGATAGCATACTCTGTCGCCACTGCCGAAATCCTTGTGCGTGTTGTAGTCGAACATACACCATCCGAATGCGCCCGCCGTATCGCTTGCGGCAAATACTCCGTCAAGCATTCGAGCGTATCTTAGAACGTGCTCGCGTTGGTGGGGAGCGTCGTCGAAGGACTTGGTCGGGAACATGTGTCCGTTGTATTCGGTGACGAGATACGGCGCGTCTTTCTTACAGATGAGCTTGCGCTTGGTTGCGCCGTTGCGGTTGAAATCATTGAAAGTATACACGTCCTCCAAAAGGTGGGAGTGCCTGATATAGCGCACGCCACCCGTCTGGCGGGTTGAGTCAAGGCGGTGAGCAATAGCGTTGGTCTGCTCGTAGAGAGAATCGCAATCCATAGATTCGTTGATTCTGACGCCCCATAGTATGATAGATGGGTGATTGCGGTATTGCTCTATCATCTCCACGACGTTGTTTTTGGCAATTTCCTGCCAAGCGGCGTCACCTATATGCTGCCAACCGGGGATTTCGGTGAAAACAAGCAGCCCGAGCCTGTCGCACTCGTCGATGAAGTAATGCGATTGCGGATAATGCGAGGTTCTGACGGCATTGACGCACAGTTCATTCTTCAAAATGCGCGCGTCGCGGCGTTGCATACTCTCGGGCATGGCATAACCGACGTAAGGGAAGCATTGATGGCGGTTGAGACCGACGATTTTGAACTTCTCGCCGTTGAGATAAAAGCCGTCGCGTCGGAACTCTGCACTTCTGACGCCAAAGGTCGTTTCGTAGACGTCCGAGGCGACCGTCAAGCGCAATTTGTACAGCTTGGGACTGTCAACGCTCCACAGACTTAGGCTCTTGTCAATTGACAGCTGCGCATTCTGCCCCACGGTATAGACGGAAGAGAACAGCGTCTCGTCGCCGTCCAAAATTTCCGCTTTTAACGTTACGTTTTCCACAAAATTGCCCAATTTGACGTCAACAATTATGGGTTTTCTCGGAAAAGCCTGCACGAAAGCGTTAGCAACGTATGCGCCCTGTTTTTCTTCGAGATAAACGTCGCGATATATTCCGCCGTAGGTCTGGTAGTCCATGACAAAGCCAAATGGCGGCTGATTGAGAGAATCGCGGCTATCGACCTTGACGGCAATCAGATTGTCGCCGAGGGTGACGTTTGGAGTAATGTCGACGGTGAACGCCGTGTAGCCGCAGGCATGAGTAGCCACACTTACGCCGTTGACAAATACCTCTGCAAAGTGCCCCACCGCGTCAAAGGTCAAAAGATACGTTTTGCCCTTCGTATTGTCTAAATGCAAAATGCGACTGTAACCGCTGACAAACTGGTATATTGATTCGTCATAATAGTTGAATGGCGTCGTAGCAACGCTATGCGGCAGGCGAACGCTTTCACCTTTCGCGCCTTGCAATATCTGCTCCGACCAATTTTGGAAAAATTGCCAGCCTTCGTTCAAATATGTTTTCACAACGTACCTCACCTCGGTATATTTGATATAGAAAGTATATATTTTATGACAAATAATGTCAAATAAAAAACAGATTGACAAATGCCAATCTGTAGAATATTTGTTGTATGAATGCTTATTTGCGTACGCGATGCATCATATCAAGCCAAGGTCTGACGAGATATTGCTCGGTAACCGCGGAAGCAATCTTAACTTCACTCTCGTCGTGGCTGCCGTCAATGCGCGTGAATGCGCCTGCAATCAGTCCGAGGTATTTGAGCAATTCTGCCAAAATATCATAATCGGGATATGCCGCGTCTACGATTGCAAACATAGAAGCGAAGTCTTGCATGTGCTCTTGCGCCATTTTTCTGAGATTGCCGATGGTGTTCTTGATGTCGTTGAAGCTTCTGTTGTTGGCAAACCACTGCCAATTCATTCCTCTGGGAACGTTGTCGAAGAGGTTGATTACGTCGAAAGTGTCGGTGATTTTGTCGATGAATTCGCCTTCGATTGGCAAGAATTTGCCATCTGCGAGAGCAACTTCAAGCAATGTATATTGAACGATTATATCCAGCTTGAGATATCCCGCCTTGGGGTTAAAGTCCGAACGAACCTGACCAACCACGTCGTTCATTTTTGCAACAAGCTGACGAGCCTTCTGATAATTTTCCGTTGCTACGTTAAAAAGTTCTTGCGCTGCCATAATATACAACTCCTTTTGTAGTATTACAATTATCATAACAATTTAATATAGAGTTGTCAATATTAAACGTTGTATTTTCAGTCTGAATTTTCGCCATTTTATTCCAAAATACGCAAAAAAGGACGCCGAAGCGTCCTTACCTCTCTACTTGGTGGAAACGTATGCGTTCAACGCTTGATTTAACGCGTTGATACACGTTTCGATGCTCTTCTCGTCCACTATGCCGCTAAGCAGCTTGGCAAGACGAGCACGTTTGGCGTCAACGTTGTCCTCCGACTTGTAAATATCCACCGCATTCGCCGAAATCAGTTTCACCTCGGCAATAAAGTCCTTTAAAGTGAGGGTTTTGTCCAGCATTTGCTGACGCGCGTTGCCGAAATACAGCAACTGGGTGTAAAAAACGCCAAAAACGTCGTTCTTCATAAGGCTTGCCAGGCTCTGCCCCGAAAGCGAAGAGACGAATTTGAAGATCACCGAAGCCATTGCGCCAATCGACACACAATTTACAAGTACGTAGAGTACCGCAGAAAAGGCGAAAGTCGACTTCTTGACCAAAAATGCGTCCAAAGTGGCAAAGCCCAACGCAAAAATGAAGGGCAACACCACTGCAAAATCAAATTTGTGTAAAATATCCACTTTGACCTTGCTGACAAAAAGCTTCTTGACAAACTGAGTAAGTAGACAGGTTGCTACCGCGTACATAACAAAGTACGCGCCGTCGCTATTTGAGATAAACCTCACAAGCGAACTGATAAAAGTTGTAAAATCCATAAAACGTATTTCTCCTTTTTATTGATTGAGAAATACAGTCCCCAAGATTTCCCGCGTAGGGCTTGCCACTGTCCCCACAAATGGCAAAACTCTACCGTAATAATTGTATCACGATAGAGTTAGAGATTGCAAATTTATGTGTCAACTATTTTTCCGACCACACGCCCGAGGTTTCTTGTTTTATTATATAGTTTCCTTATATATGGTATTTTTCGGGACGTTGCGGTCGCGGGCGACAGCTTTTATCGCGTCGGACTTGGTCATGCCGCCTTTTATATAATAGTCGAGGTGCTCGGTAACGGTCAGCTCACAAAGCGGATTTGTCGCCGCCCCTGCATTCACAACCAACACAAATTCGCCTTTGTCGTCCTCGATAATGTCAGACAAGTGGCAAAAAGTCGCCTTTTCGTGCGTCTTGGTCAGCTCCTTGACAAGGCAACACTCGCGGTCGCCCAGTCGCTCATGGAGATAGCTCATATTTTCCTTAATATCGTGTACTGAAACGTAAAAGATTGCAACTCCCACCGCTCCGTCGAGTAGCTTGTCGCGCTCGCTACGCTTCTCGGGCAAAAATCCGTAGTAGGTAAAAGGCGGCTTGTAGCCCGAAATAACGAAAGCATTGACGAAAGCGCTTGCGCCGCTGACAACCGTATACGTATAGCCCTTTTCCTTCAAAGCGTTGACCAAAATGTTGCCCGGATCGTTGATTGATGGCATACCGGCGTCGGAAATGACAGCGACGTCGCGTCCCTGCTCGCAAAATGACAGCACGAAATCGAGACTCTTCTTCTCGTTAAACTTGTGATAGCTATACAGCGGCTTGGATATGCCATAATGGTTGAGCAAAATCTGCGAATGGCGCGTGTCCTCGCAAAAAATAGCGTCGACGCTTTTGAGCGTCTCCACAGCGCGAAAGGTAATCTCGCTTAAATTACCTATTGGGGTTGCAACAAAGTATACCATTTTATTTCTCCGTTCCGTACCAGGCTTTTGCCTCGGGGGTGTAGT
Organism: Clostridiales bacterium; assembly: GCA_022508325.1. GTDB lineage: Bacteria > Bacillota > Clostridia > Christensenellales > CAG-314 > Fimimonas. The sequence goes on from JAFLVL010000005.1 coordinate 41,907, forward strand.
TGCCGTGTTCGTCGGTGACGTACATGGGCGCGTGCAGCCTGCAATCGGGCTCTCCCGCCTTGACACCGCGTATCAGCACTAGATTGGGCGGCGTATTGGGACGCGGACACACAGGAAGAATTTCCTTGACGGCGACATTGTGCCGACTGCACAATGTCACAATTTCAGCAAGTCTTTCCGACTGGTGCACGAGATATAGACTGCCGCGATTGTTGAGTACTTGACTTGCGCTTCTTATAATGTCTTCGAGCGTCGCCTTTATTTCGTGGCGGCAAATGGCGAGGTTGATTTTTTCTTGCATTTCGCCGCTGCCCACCTTACGGTAAGGCGGATTGCACACTACTACGTCTGCGCAACTTGCGTGCAAATGAGCATTTTTCAAATCGTCACACATCACATCAAGAACGTCCTGTAAACCGTTAAGTCGAACACTGCGTTGCATCATTTCGCAGAGTTGTGGCTGAATCTCGATGGCGACGATACGCTTGGGGCGCTTTTTCTTGGCTAAAAGTAGGCTTATTACGCCACTGCCCGCGCCAAATTCAACGCATAGCTTGCCCTGCATATTTTTGCAAAAGTTGGCAAGCAACACCGCGTCGGTTGTAAAGCGGTATTCGTCGCTCGACTGAATCAACTGCAAACCGTCGCATTGCAAGTCTTCAATTTTCTCGTTGGGTTTGAGTTCTACCATAAGATAATTCTACAATAAAAACATCAATAAGTAAATAAAAAAGGCAAAACTATTGGACATATTTGAGCGAGAGGGGGGGTGCAGAGGGAAACATGCGACTTCTCCCCCTGCGGTCAAAATAAAAAAAGGATGCAGTAGCATCCTTCCTTGTTAGTCCGACCGCGTGCTTGTCACGCGCGTTTGGTCGGAAAGTTTACGCTTCCTCAATAGCGCCAACAGGGCATTGCGCTGCGCAAGCGCCACAATCTACGCAGAGATCAGCCGCAATTTCAAATTTGCCGTCGCCTTCGCTGATAG
>JAFLVL010000050.1 GCA_022508325.1 Clostridiales bacterium
GACCCCTGACCTTTTGACTGCCAGTCAAACGCGCTACCAACTGCGCCATACCCCCGCACGAAATACTGGGGGTGTGGCGCTGCGCCCTCAGCCGAGCAATCGTAAGATTGCGAACGCCACGAGACGTAGGCGAGTATACCCCCCATATGTAATTTTATTTATTATACCACACTATTGCCTAAATGTCAATGTTTCTACTCCCTCGCCCAAAATTAAATTTCATTTCGGTATTGACATTGCTTAAACGAACCTTTATAATTATGAAACCACATTATATTAGATAAATATTGAATATTTGCTAAGGAGACTTTATGGAATTTTTGATGATACTGGCACCTGTTGCGGCGCTGGTTGCGTTGTTTTATGCATTTTTTACCGCGCGTAGCGTCAAAAAGGAAGAGCAAGGCTCGGAACGCATGAAGAGCATTGCGGAGTCTATTCGTCGCGGCGCAAGCGCGTATCTCAAGCGTCAATACAAGACGGTAGGCATATTTTTCGGCATTGTTTTCGTCGTACTTATCATACTTTCTTTTGCTTTTAAGCTTGTAAACACCTTTACGCCGTTTGCTTTTCTTACGGGTGGAATATTCTCGGGCTTGTCGGGATTTATCGGCATGTCTATTGCCGTAAGAACCAACGTTCGCACGGCAAACGCGGCGGAAAAGAGTCTCAACTCGGGACTTCGCGTCGCATTTCGCGCAGGCTCGGTGATGGGGTTCGTCGTAGTTGGTCTGGGACTGCTCGACTTCTCTATTTGGTACTTTCTCACAACCTACGCCTTCCAACTTGACGCAGGCGCAGTGACGAACGCTATGATTACATTCGGTCTCGGTGCGTCCTCAATGGCGTTATTTGCGCGCGTTGGCGGCGGCATATTCACCAAAGCGGCAGACGTGGGCGCGGACCTTGTTGGAAAGGTGGAAGCAGGCATTCCCGAAGACGACCCCAGAAACCCCGCAGTAATTGCAGATAACGTCGGCGATAACGTCGGCGACGTCGCAGGCATGGGCGCAGACCTTTACGAATCCTACGTTGGCTCGCTACTGTCTGCCGTTGCGCTGGGGTACGCGGCGATCGGAATACTTGGCATTATCATTCCCGTAGGCATTGCCGCTATTGGCATTTTCGCGTCACTCATAGGCACGCTCTTCGTACGCACAGGCGAAAATCTTTCGTCAAAATCACTTTTGAAGGCTCTAAGACGCGGCACGTACATTGCAAGCGCAGTTTCCGCTGTCGGTTCGCTTGGCTTCATTTTATTGGTAGATATTGAACACTACTACATATTTTTTGCAATGCTGGCGGGACTTGTTGCAGGCGTAGCGATAGGATTTTTCACCGAATATTTCACTTCGGACAACTACCGCCCGACAAGAAACCTCGCGGAAAGCACGCAGACAGGCTCGGCGACCACCATTATCTCGGGTTTGTCACTGGGTATGCTCTCGACGGTTATTCCCGTAGTTATCGTGGCGGCGGCAATTATCGTGTCATTTCTTGCATGCGGTGGCACAATAGAGCATCCCGAAATGGGTCTATTCGGCATAGGCATTGCGGCAGTAGGAATGCTCTCTACCCTTGGCATAACCCTCGCGACCGACGCCTACGGTCCTATTGCAGATAACGCAGGCGGAATAGCCCAAATGTCGGAAATGCCCGAATATGTTCGCGAACGCACCGACGCCCTTGACTCGCTCGGCAACACCACCGCGGCAACAGGCAAAGGCTTTGCAATAGGCTCGGCGGCGTTGACGGCTCTCGCGCTATTGTCATCATTTTACAATTTAGTAAAAGACCAGATGCCCGACCTTTCGATAATGAACCCCGCGGTGCTTGTCGGACTTTTCATCGGCTGTATGCTGCCATTCCTATTCTCGGCGCTGACCATGAGCGCAATAGGCAAGTCGGCGCAAAGTGTCGTATTGGAGGTACGCAGACAGTTCAAGGAAATCCCAGGCATTATGGAAGGTACAGCCCGGCCTGACTACCACACTTGCGTAGACCTTTGCACAAAGTCCTCTTTGAAACAAATGATTTTGCCTAGCATTATCACCGTTATTGCGCCAATACTCGTTGGTTTGCTACTCGGCATAAGTGGAGTAGCAGGTATGCTACTCGGCGCGACGTCGACAGGCTTCATGCTTGCAATAATGATGTCCAACTCGGGCGGCGCATGGGACAATGCGAAAAAATACATTGAAAACGGTCATTTGGCGGGAAAGGGGTCGAAAAACCACAAAGCCGCCGTCGTCGGAGATACCGTCGGCGACCCATTCAAGGACACCTCTGGTCCTGCAATCAACATTCTCATTAAACTGCTGTCTATCGTCTCGATAGTGTTCGCGTCGGTCATCGCCGCCTTCCCATCGCTCTTCTAGAAAGTTGAATGGGTTACACATACATAATCAACCCTTGGCTATTGTCAGGGGTTGTTTTGATTTGCTTGCAACACGCACGAAAATATGGTATCATTAAACAAATATCATTTGGAGCGCAAATATGAGTTTGACAAAAACGTACGATGTATTTATTGCTTATCACGGTAGTTACGACCCTGAGGGGGCGCGAACATACGCAGACAAAGTGTACGAATATTTGAATGACGAATGCAAGCTTAAATGTTTTTACTTTCCCAAATCCAGTAGCGACATATACAAAGCCAACATGCTCGAAGTAATGCGTTCACGCGTGTTCTTGCTGGTATGCACTGACGGTCTGCACCGCCTTAAAAGTGGCAAAATCGACCCTGTGCACCATCACGAACTAGCTACGGAGATTGACGCTTTTTACGCAATGACTCAAATGGGCGAAGCCAACGTAACCGACGCCAAAGTCGTCGTCTGCGGCGAATTCCGTAAAGGTGACGAGGAACACATACACGAGCTGTTTGCCAACCGTACGCACTTCTACTACGACGAAAACAGCATAGACCAACTATATCAATGGGTGTTGTCGAGATTGGATGCCTCCTCAACCTGGCAACAAACGCAAATTACCCACGAGATACAGGCGGTATTTGCAACCCGCGCCGCAATGAACCAAAGCTGTAAAATCAACGATCTCGTTGCACAGGCAAAGTCTGTGCGCGTTGTCGGAATCTCAAACTCCGAGATGACGGCGCGAATAAATCCCGACGCCATTATCAACTGCATCGAAAATGGGGGAATAATCGAAATGATATTCCTCGATCCCGAAGGAGAATTCACCAAAAAACGCGAACAGGAAGAAAATCTACGCCAAGACCGCATAAAAATCATAACTCAGGTCAATATTGGTACAGCGTGCACTTTCTACGAAAGAATGACAAAAAATCGCGAGAACTTCACACTTTACAAGTATGACAAACAACCGCGTATGAACATGATTTTTGTGGACGACAAGCTGATTTTGCAATATTACGCCAATAATATCCCGGGAATTCAAAATCCTACTTTTTTAGTGGAGCGTCAGTCCAATTCTCCCGTATATGAATTTTGCGAAAAGGTGTACGCTTATCTTAAGGAATCAGCGGTAGCTTTGGAGGTAGATTAATAATGAAATATCAAAAGGAAAGAGATTTTATTGTTGCGGAAATCAAACGCATTTACGCCAAATACGCGCAACAGGGAATTGATGACGTAACTCAAAAAACACAATTCGATTTGGTTACGAATATTGATATCGGCATAGAAAAGGAGCTTACGGAAAGTATTCTCAACGCCTTCCCGAACGACAAAATTCACGGCGAAGAAACGTCGAACACCCAAGAAATCGTCGGTCGCACCTGGACCATAGACCCAATCGACGGCACCTGCAACATGAGCGGACAACTGCCACTATACGGTGTGCAATGCGCTTTATTTGAGCAGGGTGAAGTCGTATTTTCAGTCATATATCTGCCACACTTTGGCGAGACACTGGTTGCCGAAAAGGGTTGCGGTTGCTATCTCAATGGCAAACGCGTAGAAGTCAAACGTCACGGCACGTTAAACAATGCGTTAGTCAGTTTTGGCGACTATCCTCACTACAAAACACCCGAGGTTGCCGAACGCCAACATCGCGCAATCGCACACCTCATTACCCAAATTGCAAAAATCCGCATGTTTGGCGCAGCTTGCATCGACTTTGCATTTGTGGCGGCAGGCAGAACGGACGGTACGGTCGTCATTACACGCAATCTGTGGGATATTGCCCCGGGTATTCTGATGTGTCAGGAAGCGGGCGCAATCCTTACCAACCTAGAAGGACAACCCTACAAGTTCGGCGACAGCGGCGTCGTTGCCAGCGCAACAAAAGAGTTGTCACAGCTCATTGCAACAGCCTTTGCCGAGTAGTTTTGTTCAATTTTCTAACCCCATATCAAAAAACCTCACGATAATCGTGAGGTTTTTTATCTTATTAGATGCTTCTGATTGCGTCTATCGGCTTGAGCTTGACAATTTTGAGAAGAGGCAACCAAGCGGCAAACAGTATGAACCCAAAGGAGATTACAAATAGCACCGCTACCGTTACGTACTCCACGCAAAACATCGGAATTACTGTCATAAGCCCCTTGCTAAACTCCGCATTGAATATTGCGGCAATTCCCAAAGTCGCGCAGAGCGCAAATATAAAGCTCAGTACGGAAATTATCAATGCCTCCAAAATAAATATCTTCCGAACGTCCCGATTGGAAGCTCCTAAGCCCATCAGTATGCCTATTTCCCGTTTTCTGGCGGTTATGCTAAACGTAATAAGATTGACTACCATCAGTAACAGAACCAATAGTAATATTGCACCTATCGCCCCGAATACTATCGTAAATTCGGTGAGATCATCTACAAAATCATACGCCATCCTTGCCGCATCGGTATTTTCCCCGCCAACAGTATATACTCTCCCTGCCGCAACGATATATCCACCATACGAGCTACGCATCTTAGTTAAAAAGCTTTCCAAGTGCTTTACAGAGTCGGTTCGGACGTATAAAGTGTTCGCGCCAAGAACAGTCCAGAGGTCCTTCAAGGTTTGCTCGCTCAATCCTACGTACAAGCTTTTACTGGAATTGTCCTCAAAGGAAATTCCTACAAGCTTAAACTCACCTACGTCGAAAAGAAGCTCGCCCGATTCGTTGTCGTACAGTTTAAGCGAAAACGTTTGTCCTAAATGCTCGGGGACAGACCATACGCTACCCTTGTACGGTCCGACGTATTTATGTTCTGCTCCTACGTTGTTGAAAAGCACGGCATATAAATCGTAACTGAGCACTATTTCATCGTCGGCAAGCGTTACGTCGTCGGGTTGTTTAAGCCCTTCACCCACATTACTATCTGCGGTAATCAATACATCGCCAAACTGTGACAACTGTCCAATTTTTATGTTTTTGCTACTGCTTTTTTCGCCGTATTCCAACCTTGTAATTCCTACGTTCAAAGCATTAAGATTATAACTACTGCATAAAGTAAACAGTCTGCTCTCAAAGTCTGATCTAGCAAAAATTGCCGGAATATTAAACGCATAAATTCCCAACGCGTCAGTATCTACTATGCCTGCAAGGGTGGGGTAATTGCCATCGTAGGCTGTTGTCCATGTACAATCAACTTTCTTACCTACGAAATACTCATACGGAGGCATTTCCTCAAATAGATATGTGGGAATCATTTCTCCGCCTATTTCTACGCGCCGAATTGCTGTCATATAATCAACATAATACTTACTAACATAAAAGGAATTGGAATCAAGCTCCAACGCGTCACCTACAAAGGTCAAACCGAAGTCGAGGATATCCTGCTTGCCCTCAACGATACCGTCTAGCAAACATTGTGAATATTGTTGAATATGGTTGCGAGTGCTTTGTTTCAGGTTTGTTGAAGTAATTTTTTTATAATTATCCCCTATCACCCCATTGGTTACTACGATGTAGGGAATGTCATTCTGCTTTACAAACCTGGCAAGGGAGCGTTCGGGAGACATGTTCAATGCCATTTCGGAAATCAGCAAAACAGCAATGGTAAGTATTGACAAAAGCACTATAAATATGTTCTTAACTTTGCGTTGCAGTATGTTGTTTACCCCCATCTTTAAGCAGGCGAAGAATGGCAAACGCTTTTTAGTAAGTGTCAGTAAAGCGGATTTCTCGGTTTCAATAGGTTGAGCACCGCTGTCTGACAAGATATTGCCGTCGGCAATCTCAATAATTCTATCGGCGTACTTCTCAGCACTTTCGCGATCGTGAGATACGACCACTACTAGCTTGGATTTGGAAAGGTCTTTGAGTATGTTCCAAATGCTTTCGCCTGTGGCGCTGTCGAGGTTGCCCGTAGGCTCGTCGGCGAGAATCATCCTGCTCTCCTTGACGATACAGCGCGCAATGGCTACGCGCTGACGCTCGCCGCCCGACATCTCGCCCACTCTGCGCGTGAGATATTCGTCGGACAGCTCAACCTGACGCAAAGCGTCAGCGACCTTGCCGTCAATATTCTCACCTCTGCTCAACTGTAAGGCAAGGGAGATATTCTCCTTGACGTTGAAGTCGTCAAGGAGATTGAATTCCTGAAAGATAAATCCAACATAACCGTTGCGGTAGCCGTCGTAGTCGGTCTGCTTGAAGCTACTCATGCTGACTCCGTCTACAACAATCTCGCCCGACGTAGGAGCATCCAAGCCGCCAAGCAAATTGAGCAAAGTGGACTTGCCACTGCCGCTCTTGCCGAGAATAAATACCATTCCCGTATTGCCCAGCTCGAAGCTGACGTTTTTCAATGCGTCAACTCTATTTTTTTTCTTGGAAACATACGTCTTGCCGACGTTGTTGAATTGTATCATATATGTATCTCCCTTACCTATTAGTTATTAATAATTATAGACTGAGTGCTCTATTTTGCACCCGTCAGACCTACTTCGTAATTAGAACAATACCTTGCCTGATCTGTCTTTCCAATTCCCAAGAATCCACCGACTTTTTGCAAATTACTGTAATCAGTTCCACCTGACGTACGAATTGAACAGCTTTCAGGGGCTAATCCGGAAAGATTCCAACCGATAATCTGTCCCATACAGGGTGCAATATCTTTGTTATCGCTTTTGTCGCTCCCATATTTGATTAGAGCATTATTGGTACAAGATTTTACCAAAGCGGATTCCTGTGACAATCCCACAATACCGCCTGCCGTACCGTTTTGCGTATTGTAATAGTAAGAAATTGTACCATAATTAATACAGTTTGAAATTGCGGAAGCAGCAAAAGAAGCATGTCCCGCTATACCACCTATATTGCCCGAACCTGAAATGCTTATGTAATTAACGCAGGTGTTTATTGCGCCACGGTTACTACCCACAATGCCGCCTACGTTAGCATTGTATATTTGTACATCTATCGCTCCTTTTACTATACAATCACTTATTGTACCTCTGCTTAAGCCTGCAATAACTCCAACGTATGTCTCTTTCAAACTACTTGTTGATGAACAGGTAATTTTTACATCGCTAAACGCAAGATTTTGTATAGTTCCGCTGTCTATTTTTTCAAACAACCCGTAGTATCCACCTAATCTACCTACACTGAATTTAAGGTTATAGATTGTTTTGTTGTTTCCATCAAATTTACCCATTAATTCTGATGGTATCGGAGTCCATGTAGAAGCCAACGTAATGTTATTTGTCAACTTAAAATTGCTTGTGATGTAAGACTGAGCTCCGATATTTGTCTTTGTTTTCACAATATTCTGCAATTGTCTTTCGTTAGATATTTGGTATGGATTTGAACTAGAACCATCTCCGCTTGCAAAGTATCCTTCCAAATTTAAAGTTGTTCCTGTAAACAAATCAGGGTCTAGTTCAATTGTATATGTAACTGTATGACCGTCGAAACTGTATTGTAAAGCAACAACTTGCAGTTTGATTGTGCCGGAATATAAGTTAAGGTTTGTTTTAATAGTAATATTATATTGGGAGCTTGCAGTTAAAGACGTTAAATCATTTGTCGTATAACCCTTGTAATTAGTAATACTTACCGTAACGGTAACGGTTTCGTCACTGAGACGGTTGATATTGTAAATGTTGTACTCGTAACTGTAAACGTCATCAGTAGACAACATTACTTTAGTGGACGGAACAACTCTCAATTTCAACTCAGCTCCACTTATTTTTGTATTGTCGCTAAATACCCACTCTACAACCTGAGAACTTGACGTATCGTATGTGAGGGGTGTGCTGCTTAGCATAGAAATAGATGAGTTTTTTACCGTTACATAGCCTTGCGATTGAATTGTTGCTGTCATTGCACCGTCGGTGACTTGTTGTCCGTCGTACCAGAAAGTAATATTGCTGTAGGTAGAGCCTCTTTTTACGGTTAACGTATTGTCCTCAATAACAACGCCATTTATCTTCCAGTAATGACGGTTCGGCGGCGTCGGCATAAGCCGTTTGGTTGAATATTAGTACTGCGGCAACAATTAATAAAATTGCGCAAAGTACCAATATCATTGATTGTTTTTTGCTTGCTGTCATAATTTTTCTCCTTTTTGTATATTTGAAGTAACTTCGATACTTCTACCATATATACTTTTATGCGGAACGAAAAATTAAGACTTTTTGCGCAAAAATTTCGAAATACGAAAAGTGTGTCTCCGATTGGAGACACACTGCCAGGTATCTCCGTATGTTGTCACACATAAACCAATTCGGGAAAAAGAGATACACAAGGCCAAAGTAGTGATCCCGAATTATTGTTTATTGTGTGACTTGATTATTATACAATACAAATATACAAAAAGCAATACTTTCAATATAAGAAAAAACACTGTCTGTTGACAGTGTTCTGGTAGGAGCAAGTGGACTCGAACCACCGACCCCCACCTTATCAGGGTGGTGCTC
>JAFLVL010000051.1 GCA_022508325.1 Clostridiales bacterium
ATAGCTCAGTTGGTTAGAGCGCTCGCTTCACATGCGAGAGGTCGTAGGTTCGAATCCTACTGTCTCTACCATTGACACCGTCCTGTGGGGTGGTGTTTTTTGTTTTTAATACGCAGAGTAAGACATTTTTTGCGTAAAAATATGTTTTCTCGCAAACTTTGCGAATGTACTGATTTTTCATTCGCGCGCTTGATTTTTATCTAATTCGTCGACATTGAAGTGGAATTTTGTAGAAATATTGAAAAACCTGTCGCATTGTGGTATGATTATATTTAATTGATTTGCGCGGAGGTTTGCTGAAATGTCGGATAAATCCATTCTAATTCTGTGCTCTGCCATTGCGTTTGTTATTCTTGCGGCGAGCGTCACTCTTGCAATTTTGTTCTGCCAACGCAAGCTAAAACGTTTCGTACGTATACTGGGCGCGGGCGTGTTCTTCATGCTGATTGCCTTGATCTACCCCGCGTACGCAATCAACGGCGCACCGCTTTCTTTCGGTGTCGCCATTCTGCAAGGTATGCAAGCTATGTTCATGCAGATGGATCCGACAAGTATCTTTGAAATGCTTAACGGAGTTGAAGTCGGATTTATCGGCTCGTACAAGGTTTTCCTTTTGATACTGTGCATTTGCGGGCCTCTCTTCACCCTAGGTATTACGCTGTCATTCTTCTTGGATAAGTTCACGCGACTCTTCTACCGTCTGCGCTCTTTGTTTCAAGCCTCTTTTCTATTCTCAGAAATCAACGAACGCACTCTTTGCGTCGCAGAAGATATAGCTAGCAAGCACAAGCGGGCGCTAATCGTCTTTGCTGTGCGTGTGAAGATGGACGACATTGATGCAGAATCTCTGGACCGCATAAAGGAAATAGGGGCAAGCATCATCAACGAGGACATAGTAGATATCAAACACTCTCTAAAGCACGAGAGAAACTATTATCTACTTGGCGCCGACGGAAGCACGAACTTGGACGCAGGGCTTCGTCTGTATCAGAAATACAACGAGAAACAATCCAAAAACGTGAATATGTGGCTCTACACAAGGGAGGACATATCCGAAGTCATATTCGACCACCTCTACGAGACGTTTAACGTGCGGCTCATAAACGAAGAAAGTCTCATCGCGCGTCAGCTCGTCACCGATTATCCCCTCTATAACGCAGTACAAGACGGCAAACTGTCCGTGCTACTCGTCGGCGGCGGCAGAATCGGTTTGGAAATTCTTCGTTGGGCTACCGAGTGCTCCTGCCTTAGCAACGTGGAAGCGGAGTTCACAGTCATCGACAAGGACGCGGACAAGGCGAAGGCAACCTTTGAACAAACCTCGCCCGAGCTTTCAAAGCATTGGAAATTCGAATTTTTGAAAGCCGACATCACATCTGTGAGTTTTAGAAACACACTTTTGAAAATTAAGCCCACATACGTGGTTGTAGCTCTGGGCGAGCAAAACCGTAACATTCAGACAGCTCTATACGTCCGCCGTGTGTACGGTATAACCGACGGTTTCCCGCATATTCACGCCTTAGTCGATCACGAGCGAATAAAAGACGAGATTTTGCCCAATCTGCGCATTTCAAATTGGTACTACGATGCAGAAAAACGCACTCACAAGAGCGAGCTTATCTGCGACTTGGAGATAAAAGTATTCGGAAGCTACGAGGAAACGTACAGCGACCTCAGAATCGACGCGTCCTATCCCAATTGCCTTGCCGTTGCGGTCAATGCAACAAACTGCGGCATAAACGAACTCAACGAACAGCATACCAAAGTACTACTTTTCAACTTGTACAACCAAGTAATGTTCTACAAGAACCTGTCGGACGGATTCGCCGTATCCGTGCCCTACAAGCTACAAATGATGGGACTTAAACTGTGCGAAGACGGCGAAGGTGATATTTCTCTGCTTGAAAGCAGGCTACCCAAGCATATCGACCTATTGCGCGAGCAAGAAAATAGACGGTACGAGGCCTTTATGCGGGGAAACGGCTGGACGGATATGCCCGTTTCGGAGATTAGAAAAGATATCGACCTCTACAAATCAGGCGCGCTTGGCGATAAGCTAAGAAAACGCAACGCCCGCCTCGACAATACTAACGTTAAAGAGTTGGAAGAATTAACAGGCAGAAAGTTCAAACAGGAGGACGAACGCGCAATCCGCAATCTGCCCACTATTATCAGACTTGCAAATGAGCTTTACGGCAAAAAATATTCCGTAAGGGAGATATAATAATCAGAGTTTTCGATGAATTTCAAATTATATAAAAACAAACAAGAAGTTATAAACGACAATAAGGAGATGAGTGTACTCGTATCGCCGTCTCCCATTGGACATTTGCACGGTTTAGCGTACGACACGCTTACACCCACTACTTTTGCGTGTAAATTTTCAGATGGGTGCGAAAAATTGTTGATTTTGCAACCGCAACCCTCCACAATGTATCTCTTTGGCGCGGAGAGGTTGGCTGAATATGCGGCGAACGCCGTTGCGGATTATCACTTGACGGTTGGCAATGCAGTTGGCGAGAAAAAACTCGTCGAGGCGTTCGCGCAAGCCCATCGGAAGCGTTTGGGCGGAAGAAAACAGGCGTTATTTGCAGGCGGCTGCTTCTGGTGTATGGCTAAGCCCTACTACAAATACGACGGTATAATAAAGGTGCTCAGCGGATACGCCGGTGGAAGTGAAATCAACCCAACCTACGAGGAAGTAAAAAGCGGGTTGACCCATCACAAAGAGACCGTTATGTTGGAATATGACAGCGACGTAATTGGCTTCAAAGAGTTGCTGGATATTTACTTCGACACGATTGACCCATTTGACGAATACGGTCAATTTATCGACCGCGGCGACAATTACACTTGCGCTATTTTCACGGACGACGCAGAAGAACGAAAAACAGTCACCGATTATATTGCCAACATCGAGCGGCAATTTGAACGCAAGGTTCACGTTAAGATTTTGGACAATCAGGTATTTTACAAGGCAGAAGAATATCACCAAGATTACGCCTTGAAAAATCCCGAAGCCTACGCCGAGGAAGAAAGAATTTCGGGCAGACTTGAACATGCCCGGTCAAAACCACATAAAAAACAGTAGCTATGAGGTGGTGGACATGAATAATTACTGGTCGAAATACGTTCAAAAAACCGAAGAATTATATTTATCGCGTTCTCTGAAATTTAACAAAATCACCATAAATAAATGGATAGATAAAATGCAGCTAGTTGACGGAATGAAAATTTTAGAAGTTGGCTGTGCCGGCGGGCTAATGTGTCATCTTCTGAAAGAAAGACTTCCCAATGCAAAAATCGTAGGTTTGGATTTCGACCTCGGGCATATTGATTACGCAAAGAAAAAAGCGAAAGAGCTTAGTCTGGATTGTACTTTCGTTGCAGGTGACGCGACTCAACTACCTTTTGAGGACAATACGTTTGACGTTTGTTTTTCTCACACGGTAATTAACTTTTGTGACCCTACAGAATTTGTAAGTGAGCAGCACAGAGTTCTCAAACCAAATGGAAGGATGATTGTTATGGACGTTTACAACAGAGGTATTGTGAGGGAAGAATGGATACCAACAGACGATTGTGACGAAAAGGCATTATTTGACAAACTCTGGAGCGCGGCATCCGAGAATCCTAAGTCTAATATAAAAAAATATGTAGATAATGCGGAAAATTATTTTCCATATCTCAAGGTGCAAAATTTTCACACAATTTCAATAGATACTCTTGCTGTCGTTACGTATGCTCCAAATTGTGCCAATGTGGATGAAGAAATGGCGCTACTGCAAATCAATGACGATAGAATCTCCGAACTCAGTAGCGTGGAAAAAGCCCGAGCAATGGCGCCTACTGCTCTCAGCAAAGCAGAATATGCAAAGCTACTCGAAATGATTAATTACAGGTACGACAAACAAATCCATCAATACAAAAGCGGAAAGAAAGATTGGAAATTTCGCATTGCAACAACAGTATTGATTAGTGGAATAAAGTAAAACGCCTCACGCAAAAAACGCACCCCAAAATTTAACATGGGGTGCGTTTTTGATATAAAATTACTGCACTATTTGAAATACGCCAAAGATGACTATGCCCACGACTGCTGACGCTAAAATCAAGAATATCGGATGAACCTTTTTCTTTTTGATTTTTATTTGCGACAGTGGTAAGAAAACCGCCACGATAATCAGCGAAATCCAATTAAAATGAGAGAAACTGTCCTTTTCTATTGCCGTCAATTTCAAATTGGGCAAAATGACTTTGCATCCCACAGTCACCACCGCCGAAAGCACCAATCCTACGACTACCGGTCGTATACCCAATAGCGCGCCGTTGACGTACTTGGACGACTTGAATTTTTCAAACAGAACCGTGACTACGATTATGATTATCAAAGATGGTAATATGACTGCGACGGTGGCTGTGATTGAGCCTAAGATTGCACCGAATACTCCAAGGCTAGTCTGATACCCCACCGTACTGCCCACAAACGTCGCAAGGTTGATAGCGAAAGGCCCAGGGGTGGACTCTGCTACGCCTATGAAGTTGATTAGCTCCCCTTCGGTGAGCCAAGCGTGACGCTCTACCATCTGCGTGACCATCGGTAGCATGGCGTAGCCGCCGCCAATTGTAAATAAGCCTATTTTGAAATATTCCCAAAAGAGTTGAAGAAAAATCATTGTTCTCCACCTCCTTCGTCGCGTCCCTGTCCGTCACCGTCAAGGCGTTCCGATTCGGCAAGTGGCAATTCACGAGACTTCTTGGCATTTATCCGTTCCTTAATCAGGGTGTACGCTACGCCAAGGACACCGCCTATTAATATGATAAATATTACGTCGAAGTTGGTAAAAACTGCGACGGCAAACGCCGCAATAAGCAGAACGATAGAGAACCAAGTTTTTTCTATCTGCTTTGCCAGCTTCACGAAGGCGTTGATGATGAGTATCATTACGCAAGCTTGAATACCGGTGAATGCCGCTTGATACCAAGGATTTGAAGAAAATTCGTTGATAACGAATGTCAGCGCAGTAATAATCAAGAAGGACGGCAGCACTACACCCAGCGTTGCCACGATTGCGCCTAAAACACCACGCAGTTTGAAGCCCACAGAGGTCGCTGTGTTGACGGCGATTACACCCGGAGTGGACTCGGCGATGACGAGCATATCCAACATGTCTTGGGTTGTAATCCACTTTTTATTTGCAACCAGTTCTTCTTCCAAAATGGAAATCATAGCGTAACCGCCGCCGAAAGTGAACAGACCGGTCTTGAAAAAGGTCGCGAAAAGCTGCCACAAGCTGACGCGCTTTGGACTGCTCTCGTCGGGTATTTCGTTTTGTTTAATTTTGTTCTTCATTTATGTTTTACAGTTTTCAATATTTCTTCCACTTCGCTATCAATAAAATCAGGCAGATAATCTACCGTTGCGGACGCGACGTCCTGGCAGTAGCCGTTATGTAAGCCGATATTGACAAAGTATTCTTTCACACTCTCGTATTCGTGTCGGTGAAGTCTGCGGTTAAGGTGTGGAAAAGCAGCGTCTTTCCTTGCGGGGAAATATTGCGACATAAGACTGACGTAAGCATTGCTGTCAAAGTGTGCAATCCAATCCAAAATTCGTTTGCTGTCTTCAACGTAGCTCGGCAATACAAGATGACGAATCAGTACGCCCTTCGTCATATAGCCATCGCTGTCAAATATGTCGGCAGGTTGTTGGCGGCGCATCTCAGCAATCGCTTGCGTTGCCACTTCAAAATAATTGTCTACGCCGGCAAGAGACTTTGAAACCTCGCTTGAACAAAACTTTAAGTCAGGCATATAGACGTCGACAAGCCCGTCAAGCGCTTTCAATGCCTCTATTTTTTCATACGAACCCGTGTTGTACACTACAGGTATCGTAAGCCGTGGCTTGGCAATGCGGAGAGCTACTGAGATTTTGTCCGAAAAATGGGTCGGCGTCACCAAATTGATATTAGCCACGCCCAAGTCCTGAACGTATAGAAAAACGTCGGCAAGCTGTTCGGGCGTCACAGCCACGCCATGTGGAGCGATAGATATATCGTAATTTTGGCAAAAACGGCAATGCAGATTGCACCCCGCAAAAAACACCGTGCCGCTGCCTTTGCCACCGGAAATGCAGGGTTCTTCCCAATCGTGACGCGCAACGCGAGACAGAATCAATTCGTCTGTTCGGCACACGCCTGAGCGTACACTCCGTTCAATATTGCAATTTCTGGGGCACAGATTACACTTCATAGCCTATTCATAATACCCCATTTCAGATAATTTGACAAGTAAAAAGGCTCTTTGCGTCATCGAGTAGAATTACAAATGTGAACAAGCTGTCGCTTATAGGGACTATCGCACAAGCATAGAATAGCGCAAGGAGATTAACAAATGTTTGCGTCTTTCATTCAACTGCTTAAACGCTTGTTTTTCATGACGGGCTATTTCAGTAATGGCAGCTATCCGCAGCCGCTATCCCTCGAAGAGGAGGCAGAATGCCTTGCGCGCATGAAGGCAGGCAGCAAAGCGGCTCGCGACAAGCTTATAATGCACAATATGCGACTCGTGGCTCACATAGCAAAAAAGTATGGCAAAAGCGACCTTGACGACTTGATTTCAATAGGCTCAATTGGACTGATAAAGGGAGTAGAAAGCTACTCCACCGAGAAGGGTACGACGCTTGCAACATACCTTGCGCGTTGCATAGAAAACGAGATACTTATGACCTTGCGTGCCAACAAGCGATACGCCAATACCGTGCACCTTCAGAACAAGCTGGGCGTAGACAACGACGGTAACGAATACACGCTAATGGACGTCTTGGCAATCAAAGAGGAAAGCGTTTTCCATCAAGCGGAGATGTCTATTATGAAACAAAATCTGTTGAAAATCATTGGCGAGCATTTGAGCGAACGCGAGCAAAAAATAATCCTCATGCGCTATGGACTACTGGAGAACACCACTCCGCTGACGCAACTGCAAACGGCGAGAAAATTAGGAATCAGCCGTAGTTACATTTCGCGAATTGAGTCCAGGGCATTGGAAAAAATACGACAATATTTAGATTAAAATTAGAACACAAAAGATGAATAATTTAGACACTCAAACGATTGTTTTCTTCATATAAATTCTCAAAAAACTTAACATGGGGTGAGAAAAACGCCAATTTTCTCACCCCATGTTAAAATTTGTCTGTTTTTAATCTTCGTAATTAGTAACGTTTTGACCATTGTTCCACAGCGTGTCCAGAGCGTAAAGCTCACGCGTGTCTTTGTGGAAAATGTGCACTATCACATCGCCGTAGTCGAGGGCAATCCAGCGCCCCTCTGACTGTCCTTCCTTGCGCAAAACGAAGATTCCTTGCTTTTCCATTTGCTCTTCAAGATGTTCATACAACGCCTTGACTTGCGGCGCGCTACGACCGGAGCAAAGCACAAAATAGTCGGAAATATCACTTGCGCCCTGTATGTCGACAATCCTAATATCCAGCGCCTGCTTAGCCGAAAGCGCGGCGCAGATTTGTTTCACCTTTTCATTAAAATTTGACTTTTGCGTTTCGTTCACCTTCTCTGTTGGTATGCGCAATTCCTGTACTATATTATGCACGCTTTCAACTTTCGGACAATAGAACTCAATCGTCTGCTCGCTCAATGGGCACACGCTGTCGTGATGGCGTTCAAGACATACCGCGTAAGCCTCCGTTATACACTTGATAAACATTTTGTCAAGATTGCCCCGCTTCAAATGCGAAAGCGGGTACGGACGCGTATCCTCGGTTTTGTCGGCAACGTAGACAATTTTGTCAAGTCTAGTCATATTGGGACGGCCTGTCGTGTGATAAGCGATGGCGTCAAGTATCTGCCCATTAGTCACGCCAAAGTCGCGCTTTGCCACCTCTGCTCCCAAAAACGAATGCACCACACTCTTCGGCATATCTGCTTGCGGCTTGAATCCGTATTTGGCGTAGTCGTCGGGTGTAATGAACTTTGCGCAATCGTGCAACAGACACGCGATAAAGACGTCCTCGCACTCCTCTTCCTTACAAATCTCCAGGCCGCGCTTGACAACGTGATAGGTATGACTGAACCGTTCTTCGTCAAGATAGCCGCGCAATTTGTCGATGAGCGAGCGATGCTCTGCAAACAGTCCGTTCGCCAACACGCGCTCGTCTACCGCTTTCGGCACTAATTCGGAGTTATCAAGACCGAATTCGTAGCGCAAGCGTATCTCGCTCGAACTGACCGCATTGGGTTTCACGTCTAGTAACACCACCTTCGCGCCGTACTTCTCCTCTATGCGCTCAATAGTGCGTTTGGGCGTTCTGCGACTGCCGCGAGAAGCCACGGCTAGGGTACACAGCTCGGCAATCTCTGCAGGGCGGTACCATTTTCCAAAATTTTTAAGACTGTCGCCGCCAATAATGAGGTACAGTTCGGCGTCGGGGTATAAATCTGCGACATAGCGCAAGGTCTCTACCGTGTAGCTCTTGCCGTCTTTGGTCAATTCGTAATCGTTGAGCGTCGCCAACCCTTCAAATGCGAGATTGGCAAGCTGAAAACGGACGCTACCGTCAACCTCGCAGTTCTTGTGAGGCGGATCACCGCAGGGCACTACCAACACCTCGTCCAAACCGAGTTGCTCTTTTGCTGTTTTTACAATATCTACGTGTGTGTTGTGAGGCGGATTGAACGTGCCTCCAAAAATTCCTATTTTCATAG
>JAFLVL010000052.1 GCA_022508325.1 Clostridiales bacterium
TGGAGCGGGTGATGGGAATCGGACCCACGCGACCAGCTTGGAAGGCTGGGATTCTACCATTGAACTACACCCGCACTTCAACAGCCTCTTTATTATAACTTAGAAGGGCGAAACTGTCAACGATTTAACCGCAACTTTTCTGACAAAATTGCAAAAAATGATGGGGTTAATATAGCCTGGCTTCTTTATACAGCTTAATCAATAAGTTTTGTGTGGCGGAAAAATTGATTATTTGTACTATTTCTTTTCCGTCGTCATCCTTTTGACCGGTTCCCGTAACCTCGCCGGGCTTAAAGTAACTTCCGGTGCCGTTTTCTTGCTTGTTAAGTTTCAGGTACAAGTCGTTGAAAAACTCGCCAATGTCCTCTAACAATGTAAACTTTCCATAGAACTTACTGTAATTGTTTCTCTCTTCGGTAATGCCATTATCAATCTTTTCGTACAGCGCTGTAACAGCCTGTTGAGAATTGGGATACAAGCCCACTATTGAAATAGCCGAATACATGCACTTAACTATTGCTCCATAGCTTAAATAGGGGTTCTCGCTCGTCAACAAAATGTAGTACGCAAGCAAATCTGCCTCGTATTCGCGCATAACGCCTTTGCCGTGCGCCATTTCGTGTGCCATGGTATGAGGCAAGTAGAGATTAGTCTCGTAGCCATTGATATTCGCCTCGCCAAATGGTGCAAAGAAAACGCCGACGATGTGCAGCTCACTCATTATTGTTT
The DNA here is from genome assembly GCA_022508325.1 of Clostridiales bacterium. Taxonomy (GTDB): domain Bacteria; phylum Bacillota; class Clostridia; order Christensenellales; family CAG-314; genus Fimimonas. The sequence goes on from JAFLVL010000052.1 coordinate 730, forward strand.
TGTTGATGATGCGCTTTGCGCTCGGCGTATACGGAGAAAAATAGTCGCTTTCCAAACGTTCGTATTCTTTGGCTATTTTTTTAGACATTTCCCGGAAAGAATACGGATAGACGATATTACCCTCGGCGTCGTGCTCGGTTGCGCGATATGCCGCGTTGCCCCTGTTTACTAAATTGTCTGCCAACTCCACCGCTTGCTCAAAAGTCAAATCGTCGCCGTTGTACTCGGTGTAAACCTCGTCAGGCAATGGGTTTCTGCCGTAACTGAACGATGCCGTTGCTATGTAGATATTGAGAAACGAAAGCACTGTAACAGCAGTTATAAGCGCAGCCGAAAGCAAGCGCCTCCACTGCATTTTGCACAGAAAAACTATAATTAATACGACAAGCGTTACTCCCCCGACGATTGCTGCAATCAAAAACAGTTCGTAAAAACTTATCGGAATCCAACCGAACAGATTGCCGAATAAGAAAATCCAAGCGCGAGCAAATGTAGATGCAAAAAACTCGCAAATTTGCTGGTTGGATTTGAGCAACATAAGAACTGAGAACAGCAAAATAAGAGCCTCTACGGCTATCAGCATTCGTAAAATTCTGCGTTTGTAGCTGATTTTTTTCAAGAGTGACTCCTTTTCTTACTTACTGAATAACTCAAACTTTTTGTTGAGGTAATCGTCGTTGCGCTCAATGTAACTCATTACGTCCTTAGCGTTTGCAGAGCGTTCTATGCGGTTCTCGACAGCGAATATACGCTTTGAAATTGCATTTGTACCGCAAGCGAGAATATTGGAGATTTCTTCCATAATTCCAATATTATATAGGCACTGTTTGCCCTGCTTGCAAAAGCCAACGTTTTCAAGATTGTCTGCCATGAACTTTTGACGGTACATATAGTATGGCAAATAACCCGCACTGTACAGTCTGTAGTGAGAATACTCCACCATTTTATTAACGTCAGACGCGCTGGCGTAATTCTGTTCTCTAAGTACACTACCGTGCTTTAGCGCAAGCGTATGAACTGTGATATTGTCAGGTTCAAGCGCAATCGCAGCGTCTATGCTGTGACAAAACATTTCGTACGTTTCGGTGGGCAAGCCTGCAATCAAATCCATGTTAATTACAAAACCGTATTTTTTTGCCAATGCGTACTTATCGTAAATTTCAGACACTGTATGCTTGCGACCGATTGCGTCCAAGACCTGCTGATTGAAGCTTTGCGGATTTATGGAAATGCGGTGAACGCCGTATTTTAGGAAAACGTCCAACTTTGCATTATCTATTGTGTCGGGACGTCCTGCCTCAACAGTGTATTCGACAGGTTTAACCGTCACATGTGACATAATTTTATCTAACTGCTCTGCCGAGAGGGAAGTGGGCGTACCGCCGCCAAAATATACGTTATCAATGCGAATTCCACGTCGTTTTGCAAATTGAAGCGTCTCGTCAATGTCCTTACACAGCGCGTCAACGTAGGGTTCTACGTACTTTTTCAGCCGTTCGATCTCGCCGCTGGTGAAAGAACAATAACTGCACCGCGTCACGCAGAACGGTATTCCCACGTACAAATCGGCGCCGCCGTCCTTATGTCTATGTAACTCACCTTGCGTACTAAGTACGTCCGCAACAAGCTGAGTCTTGCTTTTAGAGACGCCCAATAGGTTCGTAAACGTATGTTGCCAGTCTAGTCCTTCGCGTTGCAACTGGTCGGCTAGTTTTGTCGGACGAATTCCCGTAAGGCTACCCCACGGCATAGATTTTCCGGTGAGTTTGACCAACAGATTATAGGTTGCAATCTTTACATAACGTTTTCTTAGGCGCACGGCATGCAAATCGCCGACACCGCTGACGTCAACGCTTTCGGTTATGGTCATATCGCCATATATGGCGGCGTACAAATATTGCTCGCCTTCCTGTCGCTCCACGACTGACATATCAGCATTGACGTCATCACAAAGCTCGACATCGCTAAAATACAGCTTCACGACGTCGTGAATCTCTGTAGGATATGGGAAATTTGTGTACAAAGTCTTCATTCTAACCCTTCGTGCGGTAGACATTAATTACGGCAGCAATGGTTCTCAGTCTGTTCATAAGCTGATTGACCTGCTCATGGTTATTGATTTCCACTGTGATAGTAGCTACGGCGTTGCCTTGGCGGTCCTTGCGTGCGTTGATAGCCACAAGCGGCAGACTTTCGCTGGCAATCGTCTTGGTGATTTCGGCGAATATGTCGCCTTTGTCCTCAGCAATAATTTCAATGGTTGCGGGGAAGGTCGTTCGGTCGTCGGTTTTTGCCCACTCCGCCTTCACAATTCTCTCCACTTCCATATTCTTAATCGTCGGACAGTCCGCGCGGTGAACGCACACGCCTCTGCCTCGAGAAATGTATCCTACTATGTCGTCGCCGGGTACAGGTGAACAACAACGAGAAAAACGCACTAGCAAGTCTTCAACGTCCTTGATAATTACGGTTTTATCCTTGCCTCCGGCTTGTTTATTTTTGCGAACGCTCTGTTGTTTTTTGATTTTATCCGCAATGATATTGTTGCTTGCAATGAGCTTTGCTACGACTTGATTGAGGGAAATGCTGCCGTATCCCACAGCGGCGTACAATTCGTCGATGCTGTTGAACATGTACCTATCGCAGGTGGCGTGAATGGCTTCGGCAGTCATAAGCTCCGACGGCACGATACCGCGGTGTTTGATCTCGCGCTCCACCATCACCTTGCCCATGCGAATATATTCGTCTTTAAGCTCGCGCTTGAAGAACTGCGATATTTTGGACTTGGCAGAAGGTGTCTTGACAATTTTCAGCCAATCGCGTGACGGTCCCTTTGCGCTGGGGTTGGTCATAACTTCCACCGTGTCGCCAGTTTGAAGAACGGTATCCAGCGTTGCGATTTTATTATTTATCTTTATTCCTACGCATTTATTGCCCACCTGACTGTGAATAAGGTAGGCAAAGTCCAATGCAGTTGCTCCCGCAGGCAAGCTCTTGACATCGCCGTTGGGCGTGAAAACGTAGACCTCGTTGGTATTGGAAATATCCCGCCTGATAAGGTTGAGAAACTCCGTACTGTCGCGAAAGTCGTTGTCGTAGGAAAGCACCTCTTTTACCCAGCCCAGCTTGTCGTCCATAGCTGTCTTACCCGAAACACCTTCCTTATACTTCCAGTGTGCCGCGATACCGTACTCGGCTATTCGGTGCATTTCGTGCGTGCGAATCTGTATCTCGATTGGGTAGGTATGCTCTTCGAAATTGATGATGACAGTTGTATGCAACGACTGATACATGTTTGGCTTAGGCACGGCAATGTAATCCTTAAATCTGCCGGGCATAGGCTTCCAGCGGGCGTGAATTGCGCCTAGAACGGCGTAACACTCCTTGACGGTATCTACAATAACCCTAACGGCAGTCAAATCGTAGACTTGCTCTAAGGTCTTGTTCTGTCGGGTCATTTTCTTGTAGATTGAGTAGAAATGCTTGGTGCGTCCATAGATGTCAAAATCATCTATTTTGGCATTCTCAAGCTCAATCTTTACCTGCTCGATAAATCCGTCGACTATTCCCTCGCGCGCCTGCTTTTTCAAAGCAATGCCTTCGGAAATATGCACATATGCCTCGTTGTCAAGGTATTTGAGGCACAGGTCCTCCAGCTCGCTTTTGATGGAAGAAATACCCAATCTGCCTGCAATCGGCGCGAAAATATCCAGCGTTTCCTTGGCGATAATCTGTTGTTTCTCCGGCGACAGATACATTAGCGAGCGCATATTGTGCAGTCTGTCTGCGAGCTTAATTAGCATTACGCGCACATCCTTTGCCATGGCAAAAAACATCTTGCGCATGTTCTCTGCCTGCTCTTCTTCCTTGTTATGAAACTGAATTTTGTCTAATTTAGTAACCCCAGCAACCAGGTCGGCAATCTCGTCTCCAAATTGTTTTCTCAAATCGGAGTCGGTAATATAGGTATCCTCTACCGTATCGTGCAGTAGCGCCGCGCAGATGGTAGCCACGTCCAACCCCATGTCGATTAGAATATCAGCTACGATTACAGGGTGTGTAATATACGGACGACCGCTGGCGCGAAATTGTCCCTCGTGGGCTCTGCTCGCCAGATGAAAGGCGTCCTCAATCTGACTTACCTCGTGAGGGTGATAATAATGATTCAGTTTTGATAGGAAATTATTCAGTGTTACTTCCGTTTTTTCCTGTTCAGTGTTCATACTACTCCAAACAATTAGTTACTTTGATTGAAACGTCGCATATATTCGCGAGTTGTTCAAATCGGTCTTAGATGAAAGGATAAATTCTACGTTATAGCTATCAACGACTTTAATAAGTCCCAGCTCCTCAAATACGCGTATCGCCACAATGAACTGCGGGTATGTTAGCTTTGCGGTCAAGTACTTGTCAAATACTCCCTTTACGCTGTCGAAGTCATCCTTGCGCTTCAAAGCGGCGAATACTGCAAGACAAATATCTCTGTCAAGCGCCAGCTGATACAAGTCCTCACGCGCGCACGCGACCTCTACGAATATGGTTTTACTTGGCAAATTGCGTCGAATACCCTTACGCGCAAAACACACTACCGCGTCATACTTGTCGTACGAGTAGCCTTCAACCGGTGACACGACGACGGTTTTTCTTGATACGCTATTATCAAAAAATATGTCTACTGCAAATTCGTCGAAATTGTACCTATCGCAATAGGCAAGGTACGTTTCGTAGTCGTCGAATATTGCGGCTACGCTGTTGCTTTTCAAGTAAATATCAGCGTCTTTCTCGTCTATAAACTGCGCGTCATTAGGCGTGAAATTTTTCAGTAAATTGTATTTATAAAAATCGTCAAAGCAGACGGAATTGGTCAGCGTCAGGTCCTCAATCATTCCGCAAATCTTACCAGAAAAAGAGTCAAGTTCCACAGAACACAGCAAGTCAACGTTTGCGCCGTTGCGAATAATTGGTGCGTACGCGCCATATTTAAAGCCCTTAATCTCCAGTCCACAGGTCAAAGTCGCCGATAAGTGCGCGGAATCTCGGCCAAAAGTCACGGCAGACTGAACACTATCGGTAACTCTACAAATAATCTTGTCCTGTGTGAGCATCGGTTGAAGTTTTTCGGAAAGCGCCATGATTTCGCTGACGTTGCAGTCCTTACCCAACTCCACGTCATAGTACATATATTTCTCAAAACAACTGCCGTCAAGCTCCGAAAGCGCAGTAGCTAGCGCTTCGCGCAGTTCGTTTAGACGATTCTTTGCCACGCTGAAACCAACCGATGCCTTGTGCCCACCGTACTTGACGAAACAGTCCTTACATTTGGTGAAAACATCAAACAAGTCCATCGTTTCTATGCCGCGCGCGGATCCAACGTAATTGTCGCCGTATAGCGTCATAACCATAGCAGGGACATTGTATTTTTCTTTAAAACGGTTGGCAATCAACCCCAACAGTCCGTGTTGCCAACTGTCGCTATAAATAAACACCATTCGCTCGCGGCATATCGTTGCGACGTCACATAATTGCTCTGCTTGCGCCATAATTTCGTCAAGGGCTGTGCGCCTTTGCTCATTTAATTGGACAAGTCTGTTGATTTTATTATTGTCAACAGTGTCTCTGCACAACAGCACTTCTAAAGCCGCTTGTGGCGAGCCTAAGCGGCCTGCGGCATTAATTCTTGGGGCAAGCCTCATTGCGATTTCGTTGCTAGTTAGCTTCTCCGAGCAATTTGCCAATTCGGCCAGCTTCAACAAGCTTTTATGGTTGAAATTGGCAAGTCCCAGCTTAACTATACTGCGGTTCTCGTCCTGCATGGGCATCACGTCGCCGATAGTACCGATTGCCGCAAGGCAAGCGTATCTCGCCGCAGTCTCCCTATTCGACATTGCCTCTACCAGCTTCCAAGCTACACCCGCGCCCGCAAGATAGGGGAAAGGGTAGCCGAGTTTAGGATTGACACAAATGCAATCGGGCAAAACTTCGGGAAGCTCGTGGTGGTCGGTTACCACTACCTCCACGCCCAGTTCTTCCACAATTTTACACACTTCTTCGGCGTTGGATATGCCACAGTCAACGGTCAACACCAAATCGTAATACTTTCGCTCAAAGGCTCGCATAACATTCTCTGCGTGCAGTCCGTAGCCTTCGTCACGAGTGGGAATTATCACGTCGTTGTCGATGCCGTTGTCGGAAAAATACAATGACAGAATACTACTTGCCGTGAGTCCGTCAGCGTCGTAGTCGCCGTAAATCAGAATACTGCCACCGCTTTCGGCAACGTAAGAAATAGTCTCCACCGCCTCTGCCATGTTAACCATTTCAAAGGGCGAATGTAAAGGCACCGTATCTCCGAAATAATCGTCAAAGTTACGCTCGTTCACACCCCGCGCAGAAAGCGCCTCGGCAACACCGCGGCAAAAACCCTTTTGCATCAAATATTCAGTTGCTGTCACATCAACAGACGGACGCTTCAAATATTTTTGTTTCATATCGTATAAAGTACAACAGCCTTCTAATAGTTAGAAGGCCGTTGGATTGTTTGTGATAAATTTATTTTTTCTTAGCGTCACGAGCAACTGCTCTGCCTTCGTGGAAAGGAGAAAGCATGTAGGTGAACAATCTGTTAAGCCCAAAGGTAACTGCAAAGGACAGTATCGCACCGTATACAAATACGTTGCCAAGGGGAGCGGTTACCAGTGTCGGAATTACCCACAGGATGACACCTAAAACAAGCAATGCGCCGTGAGCGATAAGATTCAATTGCCAGCTATCAAGGAATGCCTTGAATCTAGCGGAGTTATAGGTCTTGCCGTCGTTCAGGTATTGACGAATCTTCTCAAACGTGTATGCGCTGAAGAAGGTCATAAATGCATACGCGAGAACGATTCCGATTGCCGCGAAAACGTTGAGCATTTCCAGATGCACGAGACCCGCGAATATCGTGAAGATAACCAATGCAAGCAACTGTCCCAACGCCGCAACCAAACCTAGGTCCTTATAACGAACAACCAAGAAGATTACGCTTGCAAGGACAATTACGCCTAGAACGATTAGGAACACAAAGCCTAGTCCCGCGTGCGTCTCTTGAGGCTTGCCGTCGGTAAACGTCGCGTTCAGCGTGCCGTTATTGATGTAGCTGGCGTACAGCTTTGCCTCTTCCTGCGTATGAGCGTACAGACGAATTGTGCCGCTGTTGTAGTCGTAGTAATGTTCAGCTTCTCCGTCAATAGCAAAGTAGTTAGACAGAGAGGACGTGCTAGTTCCGAAATTGGAATTTGCCAACTCTGCGCCTTCTTTAGTAAGTTTAATCTCGACGAGAATCCAGCTGTTGCTACCGTTGACGTAACCTCTTACTCTAGCTCTTCTGAAATGCTCTTGAGAGAGCACTACGCTGTCTTCGGAATATGTCGTTGAATTGAGTATCTCAATACTGCCGTTAGCAACAACGTTTTTCAAAATATTGTCTACGTTGGCAATTTCGTTATTGCCGGTCTTTACCTTATTGTTGCGTATGGGTAGCGTAATCGATACCTCGTTATTCTTCTCGATGATGTTAACGCCGTAGTAACCGTATGCGCCTCTCAAACGCGCTCTGATTATCCTTTGTACGGTGGAAAATGCTACGCCTTCGTCCAATTCAACAAGATAGTGAGCTTCAACGGAATCCGTCAGTCCGTTGCTCTTCTGAATCAAAGCAGAAGGTGAGTAATAAACTTCATAGTCGCTGACGTAAAAAGAGGGAATAAAACTGAAAACTCCCAAAAACAGCACGAGTACTGTAATTATGCTTAGCAAAACTATGGACGTAGTTCTTGTCATAGTGAGCCTCCTTGACTT
>JAFLVL010000053.1 GCA_022508325.1 Clostridiales bacterium
TTGAAGGACAAGGGCATAGGTAAGGGCAAGACCCGCGAAGACCACGCAAGCACCATGAACCAGCTGTTTTCTGCTTACGCGCAAGGTAAGGAAGCGAAGGAACTTTCGGCAATCTTGGGCGAGGCGGCACTTTCCGACGTTGACAAGCTGTACGCCAAGTTCGCAATAGAGTTTGAGAAGCGTTACATTGCGCAGGGCTTCACCTCCAACCGTACCATCGAAGAAACTCTCGACCTCGGTTGGGAGCTACTGGGGATTTTGCCAAGAAGCGAATTGAAGCGAATTTCGGAAGAGATGTTAGACAGATACTACAAACCGTACGAGGTTTGAGAGCACATTCATCGGCTGATACGGGCTACGTGTGTCATCTGCCTCAGTCACGTACGCATAGTACGCTCCTTTCGGACAGCTGCCACCAGTTACCCGCCTGAGCCTCGACTGCACTTTCAAACAATTTCTTTGACAAGGAGGTTATGGTCATAAAATGGCTATAATGAATGTAAATCCTACGCGTATGGAAATGAAGCGCCTTCAAGGGCGTCTCAAAACTGCCGTGCGCGGACATAAGCTGTTGAAGGATAAGACGGACGAGATGATTCGCCGCTTCATAACCTTGGCAGAAGAGAACAAGCGGTTGAGAATAGCCACGGAGAAGGAACTGGGGCAGGCTCTTGCCGCGTTTTCTGCCGCGCGTGTAGTCACAGACGAACGCGTGGTGGAGGAAGCCATTCTTATGCCAACAAGGACGGTGACGCTCAATTGCGGTAAGCGCAAGGTTATGGGCATAGACGTGCCTGCGATTGAGATTGCCGGCGAAAGCTCGGGCGACCTCTATCCGTACAGTTTCTTGACCGTCACCGAACAATTGGACGACTCGGTGCGCGGACTTAATGCCGTTCTTATCAACCTCGTCAAGCTCGCCGAGACGGAGAAGACATGCAATATGCTAGCCGACGAGATAGAGAAGAACAAACGCCGCGTCAACGCTCTCGAGAACATTATGATTCCGCAGCTGACGGAAACGATAAAGTATATCAAGATGAAATTGGACGAAAGCGAACGCGCGGCAACAGTACGCTTAATGAAAGTTAAGGACATTTTGAATAATTGAGCGGCTCGGGTATTCGTCTGGTGACTTAGGTGCTTCGCAATGCGCACCAGCCGAACACCCTCGCCTACAATAAGTTTTGCCTCTAACAACATCTACTTGATTGTTTTAATTATCAAGGAAGTTTTCATGAAAAAATCCTTATCGGTAATATTATTTATCGTGTTTGTGTTGACTTGTACGACTGCGTTAATTGCGTGTCACCAACACACTTATGACGAAGAAAAGTGGGAAAGTGACGATACCTATCATTGGCATCCCACAATTTGTGAGCATTCCGACGTTGTCAACAAGGAAGAACACGACATCAATGAGTTCAATAGGTGCATAATCTGTGGATGGCAAGGCAAATTGCCGTACAACCGTGTGAGCTCTGAGATTTGGGAAGCTACGTTTGAGAATTTCTACAATTTGAGAAATTTCACAATCACTTATTCCCAATTTTATGAAGGTGAAACAACTTTCACTCGGCTTGTAGAAGTGACGGGAACGGCTATTCACTGGCTTCAAATTAAAGACGGAAACAGAGAAGAAACGTATGCAAAGGTTGATGGTGGCGTAGCAACCGTTTGCGAATTTAACGACGGTGTTTGGAGCGCAACCGCTGAAACTTTCGACTACGACGAGTGGGTAGTAGAACAACTTGATGCCTTGGACATAGATTACTTTTATAAGATAACAGAATCTTTTGAAAAGTTCTTTTTTTCAGACGAAACAGGTGGCACGTATACGTTTTCAGGCGGAACTTTCGCCGGTGGCTATTGGATACATACCAAAAACGTGCGTTTTATTGGCGACTTGCTCTATTATTTTGCTCATGAGTTAACGTATTCCCTTGAGTATAACGGCACATCTGAGTTTAGCTCTACAGCAATACTAGATAAAATCGGTACGACGAACTTAGAAATACTTTTTTAAAAGCAGAAAATTTTCTGCTTTTTTCAATAATTTAGGGGATTTTTGCATTTTTCGCGGAAATTATAAATAGTTAAGTTGTTTTATTGGACAAGCTATTCATTTTTGAGGTTTTTATGGCAGATTTGACGGATTTCATACAGCAGGTTAAGCGCGCCAACGATATAGCGGATGTAATCGGCTCATATTTGGAATTACGTTCGCGCGGAACGACACTTTTTGCGCGCTGTCCTTTCCACGGAGAGAAAACAGGCAGCTTTTCCGTCAATCGAAATATGCAGATTTTCCACTGTTTTGGCTGTGGCGAGAGCGGCGACGTTATTGGCTTTGTGCAGAAGTACGAGTCGTGCAGTTTCATGGAAGCGCTGGAAATCCTTGCCAAACGCGCAAATCTCAAGATGCCCGAAACTGCGGCGCAACGGCAGGACAAGGAATATTCTGAGAAGAAAAAGAAACGCGATGTCTATTTGGAAATCTGCCGCGAGACGGCGGTCTTTTACTACAAGAGCTATTACGGTGCGCGTGGCGAAGTCGCTCGCAAATACCTTGAAGGTCGCGGGTTCGACACCGAAACTGTCAAAAAATTCGGTATAGGCTACTCTCCAGATAGATATTCGCTTGTCAAGTACCTTGAACAAAAGGGTTACAATATGCAAGATTGCTTGAAGGCGGGCGTAGTGCAACAGTCGAGCAGTAGCGGCATAGTTGACGCGCTGTCGGGTAGGCTGATTATACCTATCTTTAACATGCAAGGCAAAGTGATAGCTTTCGGCGGCAGAGGTATGGACGAGCGCACGATTGCATTCGGCAAGTACAAAAACACGTCTGATACGCCTCTTTTCACCAAGAAAGACAATTTGTTCGCCTTGAATATTGCTAAGGAGCAGAAGCAACAGACGGCGCTCCCAAACCTTGTAGTAGTAGAAGGCTACATGGACGTCATCGCAATGTACCAAGCTGGGTTCAGACGCGCAGTCGCGAGTATGGGCACGTCACTCACCGAGAATCAGGCGAAGCTGTTGTCACGGCTGACCGACACCGTGTATATTTGCTACGACGGCGACGCGGCAGGGCAGAAAGCGACAGTTCGCGGTATGGATATTTTAGACAAAGCCGGTTTGGAAGTACGCGTTATGTCCGTTCCCGAAAAGCTCGACCCCGACGAATACATAAAAAAGTACGGCAAAGACGAATTCGATAAGCTGATTGACGCGGCGTTGCCTTTGCCAGACTACAAACTGAAAATTTTGGACGAGGCTTTCCCCATTGACAGCGCAGACGCTACCAAACGCAACAACGCATTGCCAAAGTACGTCAAAGGCGCGCTTTCTATGTTGCGCTCTCTCGACGACACGCGACAGGCGGCATACATTGCCGTAGTATCCAACAAAACAGGTTATTCGCAGGACTATTTTCGCAGGAAACTGTCCGAGGTTGACAGCGAGGACGAACAACAACTTCCCGAACTTCAAGTCGGACAGCTCAGTCAGGAGGACAAGGCGAAGTATTTTATTGCGGCGTGTATACTTCGCGGCGAAAGCTACGCTACGGTTACGGAAAAACCGCTGTGTAATTCGGCGTTTTTGTCCAATCTGTACGATTACTTGTTAGACTGTATCTCTAAAGGCGAGACACCCACCGTTGACATGATGTATACCGTGTGCCCCAACGCCAAGTCGGAGGAATACGCGCAAATAATCGACGTGGATTTGGGCAAAGATCGGCGACAAAAGAATGAACGGTATTTTGCCGAATGCAAGCGGCTTGTGACTGTTGAAAAGCTTAAACGCCAACGCGACGAATTGACGCAGAAAATTAAAAACAACCCCAACGACACACAATTACTGGAAGAATTCAGTAAGCTAAGCAAAAAGATAACAGAGGTTAAGTAAGTCAAGGAGGAATTATGGAACTTACTCAAAAATATTTGCAGGACCTATTAAAGGACGTAAAGGCGGACGGCGCTACCAAAATCACGTACGACGAACTGGAAGCGCGTCTGGAAAAGACCGATTTGACTCCCGAACAGAACGCAGAAATTTACAAATTTTTGGAAGACAATGGACTGGAAATCGTCGATTCCGTAGAAAAGGACAACAAAGCGTTATACAAGAGTGTTGGCGACGTTCCTGTTGACGACCCCGTCAAGATGTACCTCAAAGATATAGGTGCTCCGCTCGGCGCGCCGCTGTTGACAAGTGAGGACGAGGCAGAGCTTGCCAAGCGCATATTAGAGGGCGACGAGGAAGCTAAGAAAAAGCTAATCGAGGCGAATTTGCGTCTTGTCGTATCTATCGCAAAACGCTACGTCGGCAGAGGAATGTTGTTCCTTGACCTCATTCAAGAGGGCAATTTGGGACTAATGAAGGCAGTGGAGAAGTTCGACTATACCAAGGGCTTCAAATTCTCAACCTACGCCACTTGGTGGATTAGACAAGCGATAACCCGCGCAATCGCCGACCAAGCGCGCACGATTCGTATTCCCGTCCACATGGTAGAGACAATCAACCGCCAAGTTCGCGCACAACGCCAGCTGTTGCAGGAGCTTGGACGCGAGCCGACACCTGAGGAAATCGCCGAATTTATGGGCATAACTCCCGAGAAGGTTGTGGAAATTCAAAAAATTGCCCAAGACCCTGTCAGTCTCGAAACGCCCATCGGCGAGGAAGAGGACAGCCACCTCGTGGACTTCATCGAGGACACCAAGGCAACGCCGCCGAGCGACGTCGCGGCGCAAACCATGCTACGCGAACAGCTGATTGCCGCCTTACATAAGCTGACACCTCGCGAAGAGAAGGTAATCAGACTTCGTTACGGTCTCGACGACGGTAAACAACGCACGCTCGAAGAGGTCGGCAAGGAATTTAACGTAACGCGTGAGCGTATCCGTCAGATTGAGGCAAAAGCATTGCGCAAGCTTCGCAATCCCTCCAAATCGCGTAAGCTCAAAGACTATTTAGATTAATGTTGACCAAAAGACTGACTAAACTTATATCTGTGTTGCCGCACTGTGACGTTTTGTGTGACGTCGGGTGCGACCACGGCTACGTGGGAATAGAAGCGTTATCTCGCAGCATTGCCAAAAACGTGATTTTCGTAGATGTTTCGGCAAAGAGCCTGGACAAAGCGCGCCAAAACTGCCCCGAAGAGTACTTGCCATTCGCTGAATTCGTCTGCTGTGACGGATTGGGGAGTATCGTCTGTGACACGGCAATCATTGCAGGCATGGGCGGACTGGAAATTGTGTCGATTTTGAATAACGCCAAGTTTACGCCCGACCAACTCGTCTTGCAACCTATGCGCAATCAAAAGGACGTACGGGAGTACCTTACGCAAAACTACGAGATAATATCCGACGAAAAGTTTCACGACTATAAGTTCTACGACCTAATTGTCGCAAAAAAACACGACAAACCCACAAAATTGACGGATTTGGAGCTGGAATTTGGCAAAACCAATCTAAAAAGCCCATCGCAAGACTTTATTGATTACCTCGACGCAGAACTTACAAAAACAAAAAATATACCGATTTTTAACGGCGACGCAACGTTGCAAGCGCGAGCGACATTGTTGGAGCAAATGCTTGCGGAATTTTCTGCAAAACGCCGTAAAAATTGACCAAATACATATAAGGAGTAACGACTATGATTCAACAGGAAATGTTACAGTACCAATCGCTCGACGGCGAGCTTAACCGCATTGAGAAAGAGCTGAGAAAGAATGAAAATTACGTAAAAAGCAGACAGTATAAGGCTTTGAGACAGGAGTGCGAAGACAATCTATTGAAGCTGGACGCAAAGTCGGGAGACTTGAAGGGACAGCTTGCCGCCGCTCGCCAAAGCATAGAGAAGATTACCGCGGTAATAGAGGAGCACGCCAAGGAAATCAACGACATCGAGGACGTGGATGAGCTTAACTACATGACCAAAAAGCTCAACGAACAGCTAGAGCTACTTGCGGCAGTAGACAAGGAAATCAAGAGAATTCTGCGCGAGGGCGAGGATGTCGCCAAGTCGTTCGATGAAATCAGCGCCAAACTACCCAAGCTGATTGCCGGCTTTAAGAAGGCAAGCGACGAATTTAACAAGGCTACCGAGGAGGTCAAACCTCGCGTAGCGGAACTCAGGGCAAAGCAAACCGAACTAAAAAAGGTAATCGAGCCGTCACTCTTCGACGTGTACAAGAAGGTGTCCGAGGGTGGCAAACATCCTGTATTCGTGCCGTTACGCGACGGAGCGCGCTGTGGCGGTTGCCAAATGGAAATGCCCAAAGCTGTAGTTGACGCGCAATTTGCAGGCAAGAACTTCATGCGGTGCGAACATTGCGGACGCATAATCTACAAGGAAGACTAGCAATGACAAAACGCAAAAGACGAATAATCGCCTGGTCAATTCTAGGCGGCATACTCGCGGCAATCCTCATTTTCGTAGGCGTTTGCGGTATACGGTGGGCAATTCACAGCAAAGAGCCGTCATCGTCATACGGCAGTTACGAGTTTAAGGGCGGCGATACGAAGTTTAACCTCGATTTGTTCCCTTCTCTCGTGGTGGATAAGGACGCCGACGAACTGAAAATAATGCAGATTGCCGACCCGCAGATAAAATTCGGCAGTTTCACCCGCGACAGAAAGACCATGGATTTGCTCGATAGAGCCATCAAAAATGAGCAACCGGATATTTGCGTGGTGACGGGCGACTTGACGCTTTCCGTCTTTACGTACGATGCGTTTAAGTATTTCGCCAACTTTATGGAGAAACATCAGCAGTATTGGACTTTCACCTACGGCAATCACGACAGCCAGTTCGATTGCAGTAAATACGTGATATACCAACTGTTATCTAAATACGAATACTGTCTGTTTGACCCCGGTCCAAGCGATATTCACGGCGAGAGCAACTTCCTCGTGAACGTATTCAAAGGCAGCAAGGCGGAAAGCAATCTTATTTACAGTCTGGTGCTGTTAGATTCGGGAATGTACCCCGAAGGCGTAGACGCCAATCTTTCCGACTGGGTGTACGACTGGATTAGGCAAGACCAAATGAATTGGTACGAGTGGGCAATCCAAGGATTGAAGTCTATCAAATCCGATATTCAGTCAAGTATGTTTTTCCACATTCCGTTGAAAGAATTTGCCAATATGTACTACCTGAACGAGCTTGCAAACGGTCGCGAAGTGTCAGAGGTTGTCAAGAAACAGCTTCCCGACGTGGAGATTGCCGAAGTCAAGGGCGTAGTTCGTGAGGACGACAAGGACGAGAACGAATTCGTCTACGGTGACGAAGGATATACCGTCGGCATCTACTATCAAGGCAACGCCGAAGGCGCAGACCATCCCGACGTATTCGAATATATTAAAAATTTAGGCTCTACTAAGGCACTTTTCTGCGGACACGACCACGTGAACAACCTGAAGGGCTACTACGACGGCGTGTATCTCGGCTACGGCTTGTGTTGCGGCTACCACACCTATCCGTTCTTCAACAATCCCAAGATTTTCACAGGCAAGGTACTGTACAACGCCAAGCTGTGGACGGATGAGAACGGCAAGCAAATGGAAAAGGGCGTAACTGTAATTGAAATCAGCCTCAATGCCGCCACCTACGGCAACCTCACCGTCAATGACCGAGGAAATAGCTATTATCAATGAGCAAAAAATAAAGCAAAACTAAAACAAATAAAAGAAACTGTTAAAAATTAAAAAACATAGAAAAAGAAGATGCCGTTTGGCATCTTCTTTTTTAGTTTTGTTTGGATTTGATAGTTATACAACCGCACGCGCCACAGTTGGGACATATTAACATGTGGCACTTGGGACATACTTTATTTACATCTGACGACAGTGGTGTTTTACAACTCCAACAGCCTGATTTTTTGTTTAAGCTGGGATCGAAGTATCCATCATTTCTATGTTTTCTTTTACAACATAGCTCACAAAGCTCCCCGTCGTGTTCGACGTAGTTTAGCTCACATTCGGGGCATTTGTATCTGATTTTTCTTTCGCTCATAAATTCCTCTTGATGTAAATTGCGGTAGTGCCGTCCAATTCGGCAAGATGTTATTCCTTATTTGCGAGTTTCTTGTATTTTGCTACGCGCTCTTTTGCGTCCTTTTCGGATTTTGCGAACAGAGATTCTGCAATTTCCGGCTTGGTCTTAGCAAGTGACGAATAACGTGTCTCGCTCTTGATGAATTCTTGATAGTCACCTGTCGGCTCTTTGCTGTCCAGCGTGAAGGGATTGAGACCTTGGTCAATCAAATCGGGGTTGTAGCGATAGAGTTGCCAGTAACCGCATTCAACAGCACGTTTGATCTCTTCTTGCGACTTGCCCATATTCATACCGTGGTTGATGCAGGGCGAGTAAGCAATGACGAGTGACGGTCCGTG
>JAFLVL010000054.1 GCA_022508325.1 Clostridiales bacterium
CCTCTCTGCAGTCAGTCGCTCGGGGTTCAACGCCATAGACAAATCCAGTTCCTTTATGAGGAAATCCAAGCCGTCCTCGTTGTATTCCGTTTCACGAATGCGCGCTACCGTATGCTTTGCGCCCATACGCCGCGCCAAAAAGCACGACAGCATGTTCACTTCGTCACTTTCGGTGACGGCGATGAACAAATCTGCCCTGGAAACGCCTGCTTCGTGCAACAGCTCGCGCGAGGTTGCGTTGCCGCACACCGCCATGACGTCGTAGCGATTGGTGACGGCGGTGATAACCTCTTGGTCGTTGTCAATAGCCGTAATGCTGTGGTTGTCCTCCGACATACTGTCGATAATTGCTCTGCCGACCTTGCCGCATCCTACAATAATAACTCTCATTCATGACCTCTAATGTCAAAATACTGCGTAACTACACATTTACGCAGTATATATTGTATCACAATATAGGGTATAAATCAAGTATATATGCAACTCCCGAGTCCGACTTGATTAAAGCCACTCTCTTATGGCGACGAGGGTGTTCGGGTGTGGCGCCTAGCGTAGTTCGAAGTCCACACACGAATACCCGAGACTCGTGTGGTTGGAAATAAGAACGCCGCAGGTGGGGCAAGCACCTGCGGCGTAGGCGACACAGACAAATGAGAAAAACCGTGTCGCATTTCCCCTAAGGATATAAAACACTACATTGTGGAGGTTGAGTATTTTTTAAGCCCTTAGGTTCAATCATGATTACTGCCTCTTTATGGCTACATTTTAGCCACATATCGTCTTAGAGGCACTTTCTTATGTAGGCGAGGGTGTTCGGTTGAAAATTTTCTGCAGGACGCGCTCTTCGCCTTTTGCGTGCCGTGCGAGGGCTTGCCGACCCCCAGCGTATTTGCTAGCAAATCGCGTCAGCTTTTTTTTTCGCCAAGGACAGGCGAAGGCTCTTCGAGCGCAACCGAGTGCCCGAGCCGTTACTCTTCTTCCTTGTCGCGTTCGAAAATAGCTTCGTCCTCGACAGTCTTTATCTCGCGCTTAATCAGACCGCGGTTGATTAGCTCTACCACGCCCTCATAAGGCACGTAGAAGTCCTCGGATTGGTGCGCTCCGTGAAGAATCTCACGGTCTGCCATAACCTTGCCGATAAGCTCCAAAGCAATGCGCTTGCGCTTCTCGTTCTTGATACGAACCATAACGGGAGTATCTTCGTAAACAGGAAGCTTGGAGGCGTCCTCAATCTCCTTTTGACCTTCGTATTCAGTTATGTCAAGGGGCAAGAAGATGCACAGCGTGTTGCCACGGAATACGAGCTTAGCGACGACCTCTTTTTTCGCCTTAAAGGTCTCCCTCTTCCAGCTGATACGGCCTTTGCAGCCTTTGTATGACAACAGTTCGTTCTTAATCTCGGTGTACCAGTGCTTCACTTCGTCGTCGGACTGTATGTACTTAGCTTCAAAGCTCTTGTCATAGCGCAATTTGCCCGCATCATAGCGTTCCTCGTTGATTACAACCGTTTCTACAACTTGCGGAGCGCCGGGGACTTCGACCACCTTCTCAACAACCGTTTCAACAGGTACTTCTACTACCTTTTCTACCACCTTTTCCACAATTACAGGTTCGGCGGGTTGTTCGATGACTTTTTCCACTACCTTCTCGACGGGTACTTCAACGACTCTCTCAACAACCTTCTCTACAGGTACTTCTACTACCTTCTCGACTACCTTTTCCACAACCACAGGCTCAGGCTCGGGTTGGGGAGCGCGTTTCTCGCTGACAACAACCGTGTACACCGAAGAATACTCGCCGTATCTCACGGTTACGAGTCTTACGCCCACTTTGCTGAGGTCTGGGCTCAAAACGTACACGTTTGCTAGCTTGTTCTCGTCGTCAAGTCTGTTGTACTCGTCGTCATTGACGATAATGAAGCCTACAACCGACTGCGAAACAGGCGCAGTGTTGTAGAATGCGTTGACAAGCAGTCCGTCACAGTTAAATTCGTCTCCAACGAAAAAGTTGCGTTGTACGATGCCTATTTCTGCAGATATACCTGTCAGAGTACGCTCAACAGGCGCTGTCTCGGCAGGGGGAGCGGGTACGTATACCACCTTCTCCACAGGCGCGGCCGTAGAGGCAACCGTAGCCGGTCTGTCTTCGGTTGCCGCCGATACGCCAATAGCAATGTATCTTGCCAAATCACGCTGTCTGGAGCGTCTCACTGCCTTGCAGAACAGAACTATGATAATAATCAAGAACAGAGCTGCTAAGCCAATCACCGCCACCCACAACCACGGTGTGTAGTTGTTCAGAGCGTCGATAGAGTTCTTTTGGTTGAACCAATATGTAATTGAATTAAGTAAATTTGTCAACATCTTTCGCGCCCTCCTTTACTTCTTCTTTTTCTTGGGTTTTCTTGCTGCAATGGCAAGAATGATGATGAGCAACAGCATTACGCCCAATGCAATAGATGCATATCCCAGAGGCATCGGGGTGTTCTTGCACCAGTCACGCACCTTGTTAATCAAGGATTTAATCGAGAAAGGTTCACTCGTATTGCCGGGATTCGAGGGGTTATTGGTCTGACCGTTGCCGCCACCGTTGGGGTTGTCGGGGTTCACAGCTACCTTCATTGTGAAGCTCTGGCTTACGTAGCTGTTCGAATTGCGGAAGGTTACCACTATGCGAACGTTGTCGCCCGAAACAAGTCCTGTACCGCCTTCGCAAGTCAGGTCGTATTCGTTCAGTGCGAGTGTTCTCGTCGTGCCG
Organism: Clostridiales bacterium; assembly: GCA_022508325.1. GTDB lineage: Bacteria > Bacillota > Clostridia > Christensenellales > CAG-314 > Fimimonas. The sequence continues at coordinate 2,758 of JAFLVL010000054.1, forward strand.
TCAATGTAAATTACCGTCACGGTCAAGTAGTTCTTCAATTCGCTAATCTCGTCGGTGTTGTAGAAGGTTCTGCCCTTCAAATCAACGCCTACGTCGACTCTGAAGATACGCTTGTCGGGTTCGGTGGGTGTCGGGTCAACCTTGATGTCCGCGCTTGCTACGTCCATATTGAAGCTCTCGCTGACGTAATTGCCGTTGTGCAGGAAAGTCACGGTAATTCTGACACCGTCGCCTGCAACGAAGCTCAAGCCGCCTTCGCAACTCAGCGCGTAAGCGCTCAATGCAAGCACCTTCTGCGTGTTGTTGTCGTAGAATACGGTTACGGTCAGGTAGTTCTTCAACTCGCTAAGCTCGTCTGTATCGTAGAAAGTTCTGCCGTTGGGGTTGAATTCGATGTCAACTCTCTCTACCTGTTTGGATGCAGGGTCGGATGGGTTGGTCGGGTCGTAAGACGCCACGTCCACGGTGAAGCTCGAAACAATGGGCAAGCCATTGAACATGTAAGTTACGAAAATTCTCACGTCATCGCCTGCGAAAAGGGTCGTGCCGTCCTGGCAGGTAAGAGTGTATTCGCTCTTCGTCAGGGTGTGTACCGTCTTGTCGTTGAATTGTACGACTACCGTCAAGTAGTTCTTCAAGTCGTTGATGTTGTCTGTGTCGTAGAAGGTTCTGCCGTTGGGTGTGAAGGTAATCAGCAGTCCGTCTACTTGCTTTTCAATAGGTTCGGGTTCTTTTTCGGTTTCAAGTACGTCCACTGTGAAGCTTTGCGTAATCACGCTGTCTCCCGAAAGGAACGATACGTTGATCGTTACGCCCTCGCCCGCAACAAGCGTCGAGCCACCGTTGCAGGTCAGCTCGTATTCGCTCTGACCGAGCTTTCTCGACGTGCCGTCGGTGAAGGTAACGGTTACTGTCAAATAGTTCTTGAGGTCGGTTATCGGAGTGGTATCGAAGAATACTCTGTCCGCGGGGTCAAACTCCAACGTAATGCCGTCAACAGCCGCGAAACGAATGAACAGATATTCTTGACCTGTCGTGATGTCAATGTCCTCTCTGTCCTCGGGTACCCATTGCCAGTCAATGTACGCAAAGTCTGTTGCTTTGATAGTTCCAAGCGACGTCGTCCACATTATTTTGCCTTCAACGACGTGTCCGTCAACGTACGCCACGCTGGTTATCTCGGGCAGCGAGCCACTCGTCCAAATAACCGCGCTGTTGTCGTATGACGGCTGTACGTTTGCCGTAGCCTTATGTATCACCATGCGCAACGTGCCCACGTAGTCGTCGTGGTTCTCTGCAGATATCGTCACAGTCACGCTGTACGTGCCTGCCTTGTACACGGTGTAAATGCCCGTGCCTTCTGCTTTGGTGCAGTATTCCAGGCTCGTCGTAGTCGATATGTCTCCATATACGACCTTCACAGCTACGTTGCCAACAGTTCTTACGACCGTTTCGTCAATCTTCAGCTGGCGCGTAATGGGGCTGCCGTTGCCGCCGATAGAATAGGTGTATTCCAAATCCCACACTATTGCGTCAACATTCAAGCGCGCTTGGCTGATTCTGACCATGTCCTCGAAGGAGTCCTTTCCGTCCTTCAAGGTGAAGCCTTCGCCGTCTGCTACCTTAACCTTCAGAGTGTAATAACCTTGGTTAAGTATGCTTACGGTTGTCTGCTCGTTTCCTTCCGATACCTTGATTGAGAAGATAAGCACGTTTTTCAACGCCTCGGTAGTGCCTGTGAAACCTATCGCGTATACCGTTACGTTGTCAAATACTAGGTCGTTCACGTAGCCGATTTCCTCGCCGAACGGCTTGGTTATCGTCTGTCCCAATAGGGTCAAGTCGAGTTCTGTGCTAAGTATTTGGAAAGTCAGCGTCTGCTCAATAGAAGTATGGTTGGGCGCAGATACCGTCACCGTCACGGTGTAAGTACCTACCTTCCATACGCTGATTATGCCGTTAGAGTCCGTCTCAAAGTCGCTGTAAGTGGTTGCGCCGTCCTTCTTCAAATCTCTGTAGGTGAAGGTCAACGCTTGATCTTTCGCAACCGTGTATTTGCTTGCGTCTACTCTAATCTCGTATCTACGCGGCGAGTCTTGCTCGTAGTTGTAGAACTGCGACTCTAAAGTACTTGATTGACTTGACGTAATCGTGGCAGCAGTTACGGTGTAAACGCCGTTGCCGATAGATACGGTATAGTTGCCGTAATTGCCGTTTTCTGCCGTTATATCGTAAGTGCCGACCTCTAATGAGGAGTCAAGCGTCACTTCTTCAGAAGTACCTTGCTTTTTAAGCACCAGTACGATATCGTTCAATATCTTTTGGTCGTTAAGATTAACGAAAACTCCGTCACCCAAAGAACTCGTATCTATTTCCAGTTTTTGGGGCGTTGCGCCGTAAACGTGTGTCGCACTCTTGATAGACAGGGTGATTACCTTGGGATTGACCTTCAACGTACCTGTCTTGTATTCGATTTCGTAGTTATTCGAGGAGTAACCTTGAACAGATATCGCATATTCGCCTACGCCGCTGTACTTGCCTGTGGTCGCGGTATATTCGCCGTAACTGAATTCCGGCGAGCCTTGCAAATCCTTTACGCTTTCGCCGTCTGCAAAGCCTTCTCCTCTGACGCCGTTATTCTTTGCCTGGTCGCCGTAGCTTATCTCTACGTTCTCGGGGGTAATGGTAACTTTGCCTTTGGTGACTTCGTATGTACCGTTAGTAAAGGTTACGGTGTAGTTGCCGTAGGTATTGTTGGCTACCGTTATGTCGTAGGTGCCAACTTCAAGCTTTGAAGTAAGTTCTACTTCTCCGTTGTCACCGCCTTGCTTTTTGAGCTTGAACAGCTCTTTAACAGCCGCCAATAACGTCTCTTTGTCACCCTCGTTGACCCAACCGTCTTCGGGGTCTTCAATGCCAAGAGTAGCTACTGCCATACCGTATCTGTGAGTGGCGTTGGAGATAGCAACCGTAATTTCCTTTGCAGTAACTGTCAGCGTGCCTTTCACAAACTCAATCTCGTAGTTAGTCGACGTAAGTCCGCCGGGCTCTATTACGTCGTTATATGTACTAACGGGATCTCCCACTTTGTAGCCGATGTATGTAAACGCCAGATTGCCTTGAAGACTCTTTTCATCTTCACCTGGCGCAAAGCCATTGTTATCGGAGTATGTAGTGCCGCTGTACGTAACGCCTGCGTTATTTGCCGCTTGACCGTATTTAATAGTCGCGGGATTTGCAGTTACCTTTATCTTAGCTTTCTTTACCGTAATGGTCGCGGCTTTGCCGTAATATTGGTCATAACCCGAAGCCGCTCCTACTTCGCTGTAATCACCTTGGAAATTCAAGTCGTAGTTTTTCTCCATGTCCGCCTTATACGAACCTGAGACTTCAAGGTACACAGGATATTTTCCGGGCGTGCGGAAATCACCCTGTTGCTGATTTGCAGTGGGTGTATTTACGGTTAATTTATTTAGGTCAGCGTTCAAGAAATGATAATTTTGACCCGGAGTGTAAATGCCGTTGTCAGAGTCCACAGAACCGTCTACGTAACTCCAATAGTCGGAAACATTACTTGTTGCACTAGACAGATCGAACGACGTTCCGTAAGTAAGGGTCGACGAAACACTCTCGGGCAATTTAACGGCGAGAGTTACTTTGCGCTTTTCAATTTTGAAAGTTACTGTTACTGCGGCGGTATCGTTGGAATCTTCCCAAACGTAGCCACTGTCGGGCGTGATAGAAATAGTATACGTACCCGCTTGGGTCGCGCTCACTACTTGCTTATTGCCGCTGTCTGTTGCCGCGACCGACACATGGTTGTCCGACGCGACTTCGATTTTAATTTTTTTGGAAGTTACAAGCTCGGTGTTTATGCCGAGTTCAATAGTTTGTGCCTGTCCGTTGTATACTACGGTTTTGTTCTGAACCGACGGTTTTTCGACCGTATTTGCCGCTTTCGCGGCAGAGGTTAGATTTAAGTGAAGCGCGGGCCGAACAAGGTGCGCAGCAGACACGGCACCGCCGTCATAAGCGCCGTCAGCCGTCAAGCCCCGAGCACTGTAGTAATAATCCCCATCGGCGGTACGCAGCCAAGCGATATCGTCGGCTGATCTCTGATTCGTTTTGTCCATCGCCCAAATGCCTGTATTTTCTACACCGCTGTTTTCGTTACCTACTTCTGTACTGGAGGGCAACCAAATAAGGTCGTCTTTCCATTGCGCATAGTTGGATTTCCCTTCATAGTAGATACTACTATTATAGTAGTTGGTTGAGCCCACGGTTCCCCATGCTTCGTTGTTGTGGCTCTTGCCCTTTGAACCCCAGTTCCAGGTCGAGGGAATATGCTCTGTTTGTTGCCATTTCAGATAACGGGGAGCGACAAGGAATTGACTGATGTTGCTTTTTTTAGTTGTATCACCCTCGCTGTATTCGCTCATATTGAACTTGGCATATTTATTGGTGTTCACCTGCTTATAATTTTCTGTAGTGTTTACACCTTTAGCATAAACACCGCCGTTATTAAGCGTTACGGCGCGAATATAGCTTGTGCCGTACATATTAGCAGGGTAGTTTACGTCTTGATTTTCGCTTGAAGTACCGTAACCGTTGCCTGTAGCAGACCAAGTCGATTTGTTTTCATTAGTATTCGACACTTCTGCCTGCCACAAAGTAAGAATGACGTCTTTTGCGTTTGGCTCATTACCTGTAGTGCCTTTCGACTGAACCAAATCACTGTCCGCCAACGACAAAAAGGCGGCAATCCATTTAATTCCACCGAACTCCACAACAATATATTTATTATAGATGCGCTGAGTATCACTGAAAGTTTGGTCACCCAAAACAGTGGAGCTTGTGTCGATTGAACCTTGCAGATTGGCTACAGTCTGCTGTAAGGTTGAGCCGCTAGTAGCGCCCAACTCTTTGAGTAAGGTTTCCAGGTTGGTCTTGTCGAACGTGCCACCCGTAGTGTCGTTCGCTTTGAAGATTTCACCAACCTGCTTAGCGCCGCTAAGGTTCTGCGTGGTCTTGTACGCCTGCGCGACCGTTGGCACGAGCAATGCCAACGCGAGCGCTACGCACATTATCACCGCGCAGAACGCAAGTGAAATTTTTTGGAAAATTTTGAGTTTCATCTTACCTTTCCTCCGTGTAAGTAGGTATATATAGTGTTGACATTAATTGATGCACCATGTTTATTGCGTGACCGACTTCATTACAGTCCCTTTCTTATGGTGGCGAGGGTGTTCGGTTGAAAATTTTCTGCAGACACGCGCTTTTCGTCCTTTGCGTGTCGAAGCCTTTTTTCAAACGAATGCCCGAGCCGCACGTGGTCGGAAAGCAATAAAAAAAGGTGTGGTCCCAAAGAGAGCCACACCTGCATGAGCATCTCTTTAGGTTGCCACACCGTCAACAAGATATAATTGTGCGCGTATTGATTTTTACACAAACTACCTGAGGAAAGAGACACACTATGCCCGTGTTACCTCGTTAGTTTGCGTAAAACTGTGTGAAAAATGCGCGCGCAAAAAATGCGTTTAAAACAAGCGCTTATTATACGCCCTTAGCGATAATTCTGCTAGGGGCTATTGACGTTGTGGCACGATAAGTATATGTTTTACAAAAACAAAAGTCAATAAAAA
>JAFLVL010000055.1 GCA_022508325.1 Clostridiales bacterium
TCGAACCTACGACCTCTCGCATGTGAAGCGAGCGCTCTAACCAACTGAGCTATGCCTCCATAATAATGCCGCGTGGCGCAGCATGTTTGTAAATCTTAGTGGTGTGACGTATTCTCGCGTTTAGGCGTTTTCCAAACTGTCGACGTCGATATTGTTATTCTTGCAGAATTCCGCGAACGCTCTTTGTGCGCTGTAATTGGGTTTGCATCTACCCGATTCCCAACGGTTGACAGTTGCAAATGCTACGCCGAGCTTCTTTGCCAAGTCTTCCTGACTGATCATTAAAATATTTTTTCTGACAATCTTCACTTTATCTTTGAATTCCATGATGTATCTCCAAAAACTTTGCAAAAAGGCTTTTTCTTGCTGTCTTGCTATATTGTAGCATATTCACAAAGATTTTGCAACCGAAAAATCAAAAATATTAGCGTCAAAAAAAGCAGTTTTTTATAGTTAAAAATACTATATGGGGTGGCGAAATAACATCTCTATTGTCGGAGTAGAGTTACGTGTCTGTCGGGATTGACAAGCACCGTCTTGTAAGTGTCGTAGACGACAAAACCGAGGGGTGCTTTGTTGGGCTTTTTGACATTACTTTTGGCGGTGTAGTCGACGGTAATTTTACTGCCGCTATTTGCCTGCGAGTAGTACGCGCAGATTTCTGCCGCCGTAACTATTACGCTGTCGGGAATGACTGAATTTTTGTCGTTGACAATCACGACGTGCGAAGAATGTATCTTTTGCGTGTGTAGCCATAGGTCGTTTGTTTTTGCCAGTTTGAACGTAACGTAATTGTTTTGCGCGTTGTTTTTGCCTACGTAGACGGTGTAGCCGTTGACGTCGTATCGAAGTGGTTTTAAGGGCGTGTCAACCTTCTTTTTGCTTTGCTGTTTCTCGCGGATTAATCCAAGCTCAACCAGTTCGTCGCGAATTTGCTGTAAATCGTCAGCCTCTACGCAATATTTTAGACTGGCTTTTATAGTCGTCAGATATTCCAGCAATTTCGTGTTTTCTTCTATGAGTTTGCCGTTGTGCTCGGCGGAAGATTTGAGTTTTCGGTATTTTTTATAATAAAATTGCGCGTTTTGTTGCGGGGGCAGTTGCTTATCGAGGGGAATTGTGACGTTTTGCTCGGTCTCGTAGTCGTAGCAATTCAGCGTCTCGCTACCCTGCTTTATTTGCCATATATTCGATAAAATCAAATCGCCAAAGTGTTTGAATTGCTCGCGACTTTTCGCTTCCAACACGCTTTGACGTTGTATTGCCAGCTTTTTCTCCGTGCGCGAAATGGCGTTTTTAACAACCGTCGAGATGGACTTGGCTTTGCTTGCCGCTCGCTGTGTTTTGTCTAATAAGTAATAATAGTAGTCGTGCGCGCGATTGAGTGTATCGAAATATATCTTTTCTCCCTTGACCGACTGATAGTCGAATGGATTGACGTCTACGGGATTGCCGTCTCGCAGAACCACGTTGGGTCGCTTGTTTTTGAGGTTGGCGCGGTATTGCGCAATTCTGTCAACGACGAGAGAGTGATTGACTATGGTATGGTCGTTTTCGTCAATTTGGTACAGCATTTCGTTAACAGTGGAGGTCGAAACGCCGAGCAAAACCTCAGGCAAAGTCTTTCGAAGCGGGGTGTTGCAGCTGCTCAAAAATTCCCTCACGCGAGGCAAATCAAAGGGCAAAATCTTGACCTGGGGTGAAAAAAACGCGTATTTTGCGCCGCAAATGATTATTCTTTTGCTGTCGAGGTCTTGTGGCAAATGCTTGATGCTGTCGAGAATTGTGTAGCCATCGTCTGTCAAAATGATGTTCGAGGTCTTGCCCGTCAATTCGAAAATCAGCTTCATATTTTTTTTATAGCCAAGCTCGTCGTTGACCTGCAAGTCAAACTCCAACACGCGTTCGTATGGCATCTGTGAAATACCAGTAATAGTTGCGTTAATAAGGTGCTTTCGGAGTAGCATACAAAAGGACGGAGCCGTCTTTGGGTTGTCCGTTGGCATTTCGGTGATATGAATTCTGTTCACGCCTGCGTTCGACGAAATGAGTAACTTGTAGGTCTGTTTGTTGAAGATGAACAGAATTATCTCGTCGCGTTCCGGCTGATAAATCTTGGTAATTTTGCCGCCGATAAGCGCGTCGGACAGTTCGTCACGCAGTATCGAGAGCGTTAGCGCATCGTAAGCCATATTCTGCCTCCGACATTAGTTTCATATTTTTTCCCCAAATTGTCAAGCAATAGATTGCAAATTATATCCATTTGTGCTACAATAAATAGCTGTCGAGCAATCTCGCACACACAGATAATAATGTCGGAGGACTAACATGAAATATACTCAGCAAAGAGAAAAAAACACGTTGACGGTTACTTTCAAGATGACCGCAGAGGAATGGGCAGCTTTCGATAAGCGCGCCTATGAGCAAAACAAGGGTAAGTACAACGTACCCGGTTTCCGCAAAGGACACGTTCCCAGAAACGTAATTGAGAGCAGATACGGCAAAGTTTTCTTCGAGGATGCCGTTTATCTTGCCGCACAAGAATATTACAGCGAGTTTTTGGATAAAAATAAAAAGGTGGAGCCTGTTGCCCGTCCTACTCTGGATGAAAAATCCGTCACCGTGAACGAAAAAGGCGCAAGTTTCGCCGTTGTCGTAACCGTTCGTCCCGAGATTGTTCTCGGTCAATACAAAGGCTTGACAATCGAAAAGGTTGCGTCGCAAAAGGTTAAGACAGCGGACGTCGACGCAGAAATTGCTCAGGTTCGCGAGCGTAACGCGCGCTTTATCGAAGTGACAGATAGAGCTGTAGCAGAAGGCGACCAAGTAAATCTTGACTATTGCGGCAAGGTCGACGGCGTAGCATTCGAAGGCGGTACAGCGGAAAAACAAACTCTCACAATCGGTTCTCACACCTTCATTGAGGGCTTTGAGGAGCAACTCGTCGGTATGAACATTGGCGAAACCCGTGACATCAACGTTACCTTCCCTGCCGAATACCACGCGGAAGAGCTGAAGGGCAAGCCCGCAGTATTCTCCGTCACCATTAACGGCATCACGGTCAAGGAATTGCCCGAATTGGACGACGAATTTGCTAAGGACGTCAGCGAATTCGATACCTTGAAAGCGTATAAGGCAGACATTAAGAAACATATTCAAGAGCGTTATGATGCGCAGGCTGAACGCGAAACGGAGAGCAAGCTGATTGAAACGGTGGTGGAGAATACCAAAATCGACATTCCCGAGGCTATGATTGAGGATCAGATGGACCGCTACGTTGAGGACTTCGAGCATCAACTGAGTCATCAAGGTCTTAGCCTGGATATGTATTTCAAATACACCCAGTCCAACCTACAAAGCCTTCGCGAGAATTATCGCGAGCGCGCAGTAAAGACCGTCCACACCAATCTCGTATTTGAGGAAATCATAAAGGCGGAGAAGATAAAAGCGAGCGCAAAGGCAGTTGATGCCAAAATTAAAGAGTACGCCGAGCAGAATCACATCCCTCACGAGGAATTGCTGAAAGAGTTGCAACCGGGCGACAGATATTACTTTGAGAATCAAGTAATAATGGACGAGCTGTTGAAGCTACTCAAAAAAGAAAATACAATAGCGTAATAGTACAAAAGAATACGTCGGGTAGGCTCGAGTAGCATATTGCCCGACGTAAAATTTAAGGAGGGAATAGAATGACACTTATACCTATGGTAGTAGACCGCACAGACAGCGGTGAAAGAAGTTTTGATATCTACTCTCGTTTGTTGGAAGACAGAGTCATTTTCCTGTCTGGACCAATCAACAGCGAGCTTGCCAATCTCGTAGTTGCGCAACTCATTTATCTGGAATCCAAAGACCCGACGAAGGATATTTCATTGTATATCAACAGCCCCGGCGGAGAAGTGACTGCGGGTCTGGCAATTTACGACACTATGAAGTATATTCGTTGCGATGTTTCCACAATCTGCATCGGTATGGCTGCAAGCATGGGCGCGTTCCTTCTGTCTAGCGGCACCAAGGGCAAGCGTTACGCATTGCCCAACAGCGAAGTCATGATTCACCAAGTTCTCGGCGGTTCTCAGGGACAAGCCTCAGACGTTGAAATTCAAACCAGACAACTGTTGAAAACTAAAATCAAGCTCAACAAATTACTTGCCGAAAACGTTGGTAAAACGGTAGAAGAAGTTGAGCGCGACACCGACCGCGACAATTATCTGACGGCGGAAGAAGCCAAAGAATACGGCATTGTAGACAAGGTTTTTTACACTCGTAAATAACGAAAATTTCGCGTTTTGTAGGCGTGTAAAAAATTGTTGCAAAGGACGATAGTAATTAAAAAACGCGACATGGGGTGAGAAAAACTTAGTTTTTTGTTACCCCATATCAAAAAATAGGAGTAAATATGCAACATTGTTCTTTTTGCGGAAGAAGTGACGATCAAGTTGAAAAAATGCTTTCCGGTCCTAGTGGCAGCTGTATATGCAACTTTTGCGTAGAGGAGTGTTTGGCTATTATTCAAAGCGAGAATGTCACTGATTCCGAGAAGTCTAATATCAAGTTGCCCAAGCCCGACGAAATAAAAGCCGAGCTGGACAAATACGTTGTCGGACAGGATACTGCCAAGCGCACGTTGGCGGTCGCAGTGTACAATCACTACAAACGCGTACTGCATAGCGACGACAAGAGCGACGACGTTGAACTTGAGAAAAGTAACATTTTGATGCTGGGTCCTACGGGCTGCGGCAAGACCTTGCTTGCCAAGACTTTAGCCAAGATTCTTGACGTGCCATTCGCTGTCGCAGACGCTACGACTCTTACCGAAGCGGGCTATGTCGGCGAGGACGTTGAGAATATTTTGTTGAAGCTCATTCAAGCTGCTGATTACGACATTGCTAAGGCTGAACGCGGCATTATTTACATCGACGAGATTGACAAGATTGCAAAAAAGAGCGAAAACGTATCCATCACGCGTGACGTATCGGGCGAAGGCGTTCAACAGGCGTTGCTCAAAATTATCGAAAGTACCGTAGCTAACGTTCCTCCGCAGGGCGGACGCAAGCACCCGCAGGCGGAGAGTATTGCAATCGACACGACCAACATTCTGTTTATTTGCGGCGGCGCATTCGTAGGTCTCGAGAAAATCGCCGAAAAGCGTCAGCAGGGTGCAGGTCTCGGCTTTGGCAATCAGATAAAGAGTGGCGAAGAAATCGACCATGCCGAGCTTGTCAAAAATCTGCAACCGCAAGACTTTATCAAATTCGGACTCATTCCGGAATTCGTCGGTAGACTGCCCATTACTGTCGGTTTATCACCGCTTAACGAAGAGGCGCTTGTTAAAATCCTCACCGAACCCAAAAATTGCCTTGTAAAACAGTATAAAAAGTTGTTCAAACTGGACGGCATAGAGTTGGAATTTGACGACGACGCGCTATCTGCCATTGCGGAAAAGTCTATGCGACTGAAAACAGGAGCAAGAGGACTTCGCGCCGTGCTTGAGAAGTTAATGCTGGATTGCATGTACGAAGCTCCCTCCCGTGGGGACGTGGAGCGCGTGCGTATAACCCGTCAAAGCGTAGAAAACGACATCGCTCCGCAAATAACTCGTCGAGCGGGCTAACATTCTCAAAATTAAGCAATAACACAGATAAATTGACCGAGCCAAGACAATTTGGGTCGGTTTTTTTAATGCTGATTTTTGTTGCAATATAGTTACTTTTCATATATAATTAAAACAAATGCGACAAAAACGCAAACTATAAGAAAAGACTTCAACCTACGGTGGTTGATAAACAAAGAGGTACTGACTTTGACAGAATTTAGTAATTTACCGGTATTGGCAATGAGGGGAAACTTCTTTTTCCCCAATATTCGCGCAAAAATAGAGGTTGCGAGGGACATTTCTCGCAACGCCCTGAAGTATGCCCTCGAGAATGGCGGAAAATTCTTGATGGTGAGTCAAATTGACGGCGCAAAGGCTAAGCCAACGTCAACGGCAGACTTTTATCAAGTGGGCGTAATCGCTGAGATTGCCTCCGTGGAGAGTGCGACGGTGGACGCGACCGTCGTCATGGCTCGCACTTACGAGGCGGCTAAGGTCAACCATTGGGCGATGTCGGACAGCATTATTTTCGCCAGCGTGGAGACGTTGGATTTTGTCTGCGCTCGCGATGGCGGAACCCGCGCATTGTTCGAGCAAACCATTCAACACGTAGGCAGGCTTGCCGAAGTGAACAAAAACGCTGCTAAAATCGACTTGAAAGCCTTCTATTCAGGCGAGCATATAGATTATCTTGCTTTCACAAACGTGGTCGCCAACGAAATCGTTACGCGCCTTGCGCAACGTCAGGCAATTCTCGAAGAAACCGACGTCGATGTGAGAATGGAGCGTATTTGCGCCTATATCGTTGCCGAGCTTGACTTCGCCAACGCCGAGAAGCGCATAGCCAACCGCGTGAAGAAGCAGGTTGCCGACGGACAAAAAGAGTATTATCTGCGCGAACAAATGAAGGCAATTTCTGCCGAGCTTGGCGACGACGCCAATGAGAAACAGGACTACTTGGACAAAATTAAAAATTGCGGTATGCCCGAGGATGTGGCGCAAAAGGCAATGAAAGAGCTTAACCGCCTTTCCAAAATGTCTCCGACATCTCCCGACGCGGCGGTAATTCGCAACTATCTCGACTGGCTGTGCGACGTTCCTTGGACGAAAGAAAGCGTCGACAATAAGGACTTGAAGCTCGCGCGTCAGATTCTCGACGAGGACCATTACGGTCTCGAAAAAATCAAAGACAGAATCATAGAATACCTTGCCGTCATGCAGTTGACAGGTAAGCTCAATGGACCTATTTTGTGCTTCGTTGGGCCACCTGGGGTGGGAAAAACCTCAATTGTGCGCAGTATTGCCCGCGCATTGGATAGGAAATATCTTCGCGTAAGTCTTGGCGGCGTACGCGACGAAGCGGAGATTCGCGGACACCGCAGAACCTACGTCGGAGCAATCCCCGGCAAGATTATCTACATGATGAAACAGGCGGCATGTATCAACCCCGTGTTGCTACTTGATGAGATTGACAAGATGGGCAAGGACAACCGCGGCGACCCTGCCAGCGCAATGCTCGAAGTGCTTGATCCCGAGCAAAATTTCAGCTTTACCGATCACTATCTCGAAGTGCCGTACGATTTGTCTAAGGTGCTATTCGTATGCACGGCAAACGCCACCGACGATATTCCCGAACCTCTTCTCGACCGTATGGAGGTCATAGAGCTTTCGGGATACACGGAATTGGAAAAAATCGCAATCGCCAACAGATTTTTGATGAAGAAAAATTTGGCGTTACACGGAATCCCGCAAGACGCAGTCAGCATATCCGACGAAACGTTCGCAAAGATTATCGAGCGTTATACGAGCGAATCGGGCGTGCGTAGTCTGGAACGTGAAATTGCGGCTATTTGCCGTAAGGTGGCGTTGAAACTGGTGGAAGATCCCACAGCAAAGGTGACCATTACTCCCGACAATTTGCGTGACTATCTCGGCGCGGAAAAGCGCAAAGACGAGATGGGACTTATCGAAGATACGGTTGGCAGCGCGCGCGGACTTGCGTGGACGAGAGTTGGCGGCGTGACGCTAAACGTTGACGCGACACTTTTCCAAGGCAAGGGCGAAGTTCAGTTGACAGGTAACCTCGGCGACGTAATGAAGGAATC
>JAFLVL010000056.1 GCA_022508325.1 Clostridiales bacterium
TCAATTATAGGCTCAACCTTAGCCGTATCTTTTTTGTTAAATGTAATTTGTTTGCAGTTTTTAAGTTCGATTGTAAACGTTTCTTCGTCGTAGCTTAACAACACACCGTCGTAGGTCTTTTTGCCGTCCAACGGTTTGTAGAGCTTGACGGAAATCTTTTTGTTCAGGTTGCGTTTGTAGTCACGCTCTACTTTCAACGGCCTATCGATTCCCGGGGAGGACACGTTCAAAATATACGCCGTGTCAATTGGGTCAAGCTCGTCCAACGGTCCGTCAATAGCGCGGTGCAACTTCTCGCAGTCGTCGATAGTTACGCCGCCCTCCTTATCAATCACGACGGTCAAGTTCATTCCGTCGTACTTTTTCTCGTAGAGCACCTCTATTACTTCCAAACCGAAGCCTTCGGCAATAGGGGCAACAAGCTCATAGACCTGCTCTGCAACTTTACCCATAAATCTCTCCTCAAATTAATTAGAGACTGAGGAAACCCTCAGTCTCACCATAGCAATGTCATTAACTTTGGCGAAAAGCATACCGATATTGTAGAAAAATATCGATACATAAACAAATTTACTCAATTTGTTGTCTAAATTATACCACAATAAACTATGTTTGACAACTATTTACTAAAAATAATCTAATTTGTACCAATAAAATTCGTCGTTTTAGTCTGTTACTTCGCATTATCGGACAGAATCGACATACAGCGGGCGACGGTTAGCGCGGTTTCTTTGCAAAAAACAGTGCTTTTGCACGGTACTTTGCATTTTTTCGCAACGTCTTCAAGCTTCGCCACAGAAACGCTGACATTCAACAGGCTATTTTCAAACAGTTGCGCCAACAAGTCGTTTTGTAGTGCGGTATTGTTAGCAAATTGATACCCTACAGGCGCTGCATAGTAGTTCAATAGCTCCAACAGTTGCGCCAAGTTATTTCCGACAAGCTCACAATTATAAGTAAATTTATACAAATCGGAAATTATCTCCGTAAGCGTCGGATAAAACGACAGTTTATTCTCTAACATCTCGCATAAAGCGAGAATTTTGCCGTCAATCTCCTTTTCAGGGTTGACGTAGGTGAAAAATCTTTCCGTCACTCTCCCGTCCGACACCTTCACACCGCAAATTGCGTAAACCTTGTCCTCGATGGTATTAAACCCGGTTGTATTGGCGTGCAAAACAACAATATTACGACCTTTGAGAACGGAATTTTGCGACGGCTGAAATACAAAGTTTGTTTGCTGATATTCCGAGTACTGCTCAGGTCGCACTAGCAAATATTCCTTTTCTACCTCACGAGTAAATTTTTGCTGAGCAGACGCAGGCAAAATTTCACACTTTGCAAGGTCATATACCGTCATTTCCAAACGCTCGGAATAGGCGTTATATGCTACTCTACCCTTAACAATCACAGAATCGCCGTTAAGAATTTGCAACAAAAGCTTCATTTTCTTGTCGTTAGCAAGTGTGCGCGTTTCGGCAAGCGTCTTAGCTTCGGATTCTGTTTTACCGGTAGTATCTTGAATTGTGGCGACATCTGTAAGCAAAAACTTGACGAAAATCACACAATTCATTGACGCTCCAGACGCGTCGGAAAGGGTAAACTTGCACACCTGCATAGAATTATTGTTTTTAGCAGCGCGTATGGACTTATTGGAAACCACACCGCAGATGATACAGCTATCTAGCGGATTGCGAACGTCGACAATATACATGGGCGAGCCAGTGAATTCTTTGCCTATGTGCTTGCGAACGTTTTTCACGGCAAAGTATCGCGACGGTTTGAAAAATTCGCGGTTAACAGCAAGGCGCACAAGACGTTCTTGCTCGGCGACGTTAGCGTCGTCGCTATCATCTTCACGCAACAAAATATCAACGTCATAGCAAGTGTAGCCGTCGAAAAATTCCACGAGTTTCTCAGCGAATTCCGACGTCTCCATGTTGTGTTTGGCGGCGGCTGAAACGCTTAATATGACAGTAATTTTCCTCTCGGCTATACCGACGTCTATTTTGTGTTTGGGAATCACCCCATAAACAGGGTACTTGCTCTTAATGAGGTCATAGATAAAATTCAAAAAGCCGGTTACAGTAAAACTATCGTTCAAAAAGTCAATCGAACAAGAAAAGCCCTGAGGTACGAGAGATTTTATGCAGTCAGAAAGCTCGCTCTTTAGCTCCGCCGATAGGTTGGGCATATTAGGATAGGACAGCTTGCAAAAAACTCGCCGTTGCTTTTTGTCAACGCGAATTTCGCGCATCCTAAGATCTTGCATATTTGGAAATTTGTTGTATAACTCGTCAATAATCATTAGTCAGTCGTTTTATTTCCTCTATAAATTCGTAAACAGCCACACTTTCGTCCACGGTTTTGTAGCGTTTGCCATGTTTGAAAAATACATATTTGCCATTGGCACCTGCCATACCTATGTCAGCATCACTGCATTCCCCCGGGCCGTTCACTTCACAGCCCATGACGGCAATTTTCAAGTCGCAATCGAGATTTTTCACGCAATCATAAACCTCGCCTGCCACTCTCTCCAAATCGATACTACACCTACCGCACTTCGGGCAAGAAACAAACTTAACACCCTTTCTGAGCCCTAACGACACGAGAATGTCCTTTGCCGCGTACACTTCTTTCACAGGGTCTGCCGTCAGCGATACGCGGATTGTGTCTCCGATTCCTTCAAGCAACAGCGTTCCTATACCTATAGAGTTCTTGATAAGCCCTTGCTCTAATAGTCCTGCTTCGGTCACGCCCAAATGCAACGGATAGCCAAGTCTGGCAACAAGCCTATTAGTTTCAATCGTTTCACGGACGTCGCTACTTTTAACCGACAGCACCAAGTCGTCAAAATTGCGGTTTTCAAAGTATCTCACGTACCGCTCCAAGCTGTAAGACAGTGCCTCCGCTTTTACACCGCCGCACGCCTTCAACGCCACGGCATTAACAGAACCGCTGTTTACGCCTATTCGAATAGGTACTCCGTGAGACTTTGCGCAGTCGATTACACTGTCGAGTTGCTTCTCAGCAATATTGCCGGGGTTTATTCGAATTTTGTCCGCGCCTGCTTCGATAGCGGCAATCGCCAAACGGTAATCGAAATGTATATCGGCAACGAGCGGAACGTCTGTTTGCTTGCGCACCTTTCCGAACGCCATGACAGCCTCAGCATTGGGTACGGCAATACGCATAACGTCACCGCCTGCGCGAACAAATTCATCAATTTGGTTGAGCGTTGCGTCAATCCGTGTGACTGGTATATTAGTCATCGACTGTATTGCTATGGGATTGCCACCACCGATTATTACGTTTTTGATCTGTACAGTTTTAGACATAGCTTTAGAGTTTCAGTAAATCAATTAGCACCATTAGTACAATAAGCACGATCAAGCCTATTCCGTTGATGTACGCCTCAACCTTTCTGTTTATAGGCTTTCGAGCAATCCATTCGATAAGTACGAACACCATTCTGCAACCGTCGAGAGCTGGCACAGGTAACAGATTGAACACAGCAAGGTTAACGGAAATCAACACTATAAGCATCAAGACATTTGCAAGCCCTGTAGATATCACTTGCGTCGTCATGCTGATCGTAGTGATTGGACCGCCAACTTGGTCTACGCCAACCGCACCTGTGATAAGTCCGCCGAGGGTACGCAGAACCAGCATACCGACTTCGCCACAGTAGGGAAAAGCACGAAAAAACGATTCGCCAAAGCCAAAGCGATTCCTATCATAGTAAATTGCCATTCCGACACCGCTGTACGCGCTCTCACCTACGACCAATTTGCCACCGCCAATGTCAGAGGTCGCAACAACATATTCGTAAGTATTCGAACCGTCAGAAACCGTCAGCGTGCAGGTCTCCTGTCCGTTTGCTAACGCTATATTCAAATATTTATCAAAGTCGCCCTCTTGACCAAGCGAATGACCGTTCAATTTGTAAATCGTATCACCGGTCTGCAACTCACGACCGTTTACAGGCGCAACTATGCAGTCGATTTTCGACAGCACGGCGGACGCAAAATTGCCTTTTTGTATGTCGTCCAGCTCAACAAAATCATATTTGCCTTCATCGTTTGAGCGCAGGACGGTAAATTTCATATCGCCGTCGGACATATACCGCGAAATTGTATCTAACACGAACACGCGTTTGCCGTTGATTTTGTAGAGAATGTCACCGCTCTGTAGCTGTTGATTCTCTATTGGCGCATAGTCGTATACGGTATTTACTTTTGCCACCGTATCGCCAAAGCAAGAAAAGGCAATTATTGCAATCAAAATAGCTGACACGAAATTGAAGAATGCACCGGAAAATAGAACTATAAGTCGCTTCCAAGGCTTCTGATTATTGAACGCGCGGGGATTATCCTTGTCGTCGTCCTCACCTTCAAACGCGCAAAAACCGCCTAGAGGAAAAATTCGCAAGGAAAAAATTTCGCCGTTCTTCTTTTTCTTGGAAAAGATTTTGGGTCCCATTCCGATTGCGAATTCGTTGATTTGAAAGTCCAATATTTTGCCTGCGGTGTAATGTCCGGTTTCGTGAATAAGTACCATAAACAGCAGTACCACAAACGCCAACAAAACGTAACCGACAGTTTTCAGGACTGATGTGACATCGCACAATAAGTTTAACATTTCTCTCCGTCTATCAGCTTTTTGACAAAAGCGCGCGCCTCTGCATCATATTTTTTGATATTTGCAACAGTCAACGGTTCATTTGCCAATTCGCCGCAAAGTGACTTTACTGTTGATAGTATTATATTGTAAAAGTCACAAAAAGACAACCTGTCACTCAAAAATGCGTCTACGCACTCGTCGTTAGCGGCGTTCATGACGGTTGGGGCAATAGAGGAATAATTTGCCATTTCATACCCGAATTTTGAGCAAGGGAATTTTTCAAAATTGCACTTTTCGAAAGTTAGCGTGAGATGTGAAAAATCTATCGAGCCAATATCAAATTTTCCCTCGTCGCCAAGCAATGCATATTGAATAGGCAGTCGCATATTAGGTAACGCCATCTGCGCAATGACACCACCGTCGGCGTACTGTACCATAGAATGTACTACGCTTTGCCTGTGCACAACTATTTGAATATCATTGACAGGCACACCAAACAGCCAACTTGCCTCAATTACTTCTAATGCCTTATTCATCATAGTGGCACTGTCTACGGTAATCTTTGCACCCATGCTCCAATTTGGATGCGCCAAAGCGCGTTGCGGGGTGACGTGTTTCAAATCTTCATCTCTCAAATTCCAAAATGGACCGCCGCTTGCAGTTAGCAAAATCTTAGAAATTTTACCATTCGGTCTTGAGGCAATACACTGACTGATTGCACAATGTTCGCTGTCAACAGGGTACAGCTTTGCACGACCGACCTTTGGCATAATCAGCGCGCCCGCACACACCAACGCCTCTTTATTGGCTAAGGCAACATCAATACCGTTATCAAGACAGTACAAAATACATTCAATCGCAACAATTCCACGCGTAGCAACCACAGCTACGTCCGCGCCCTTCACTGCTTCTACTAGACACTGTTCGCCTTCTCTGGCAATCAATGCGTGATACTTCGGACAAAATTCTGCAACTTGTTTGTTAAGCGTCTCGGCATTAGAATAGGCGACAAGCGAATGAACCGTCAGCTTGTCGCTATTGTTCCTGATTACGTCGAGGGTTTGAGTACCGATTGAGCCGGTACTGCCTAGAATTGCAACTTTCTTCATTAGAAAATAAACATAAATATGAAGGATACCAGGACGGAGTTGAGCATAATGCCGTCAAATCTATCCATAATGCCGCCATGTTCGCCCAGGACTCTGCTATAATCCTTTATGCCACAGTAACGCTTGACAAGGCTTGCCAGCAAATCGCCAATTTGTGTGGCAATAGAGCCCAAAACGCCAATTAGCACATATGTGAATACAATTTGCCAAGACGGCAAACCTAGTCCCGAAAAGGTCAGTCCGAACTGTTCGCCAAATGGCAAAAAGTATGGGAAATCGAAAAAGAAATAGACGACCAGCGACCCAAGTACACCGCCAATTATGCCGCCGATTGCGCCTTCTACCGATTTGTTAGGGCTAATCTCGGGGCTCAGCTTGTGCTTGCCGAACTTGCTGCCCACAAAGTAAGCAAACATATCTGTGAATGTAGATACCGCAAATACAAACGCCAAAGCAATTGCATTGAGCGGTAGCAAATACGACTGTCTGCTCTTGCTCAAAAATATCCAAATGTCGCTTTCCAAAAACTTACGTAATTCGACATTGTTCACGTCGATATTTGTCGCTGCCGCGCGGTTAAGGAACAAAAGCGACGCCATCAGTAATCCCGGATATATCAGCATGAAGCCTATGTACATCAAACTGTCAGCTCTGTTTATGAACAACGCAGTGACCACCGCGCAGATAAAAACAATCAGCGAAAAGAATATGATTCCGGTGTAACCAAACAGGCTGTACGCCGGTCCCGCGCCAATGCCGTACATCCACAAAAGCCAACTGAAACTGTCGGGAATCTTATCTTTGCCCAGCGCGCGCCTCATTTCGATAACTGATAACAAAATCAGCGCGTAAAAAATCACAGAGGTTATAGCCCTGCCGCTGATAAATATGATTGGTTCGTCATTTATGTAGTTGGGAAAATAGATATTCAATAGAATCATACCTATAATCACAACAAATATAGCAATTCCCACAAGCACGCGGTTGAGCAATGCTTTTTTATTCATCGTCTGCTATACCTCCGAAATTTCTGGTACGCGCAGCAAATTCCGCAAGAATCTGCTCGTACTCTTCTTTTGTAAAATCAGGCCAAAGCGTCTCGGTAAAGAACAACTCCGCGTAGGCGCTTTGGTACAGAAGATAGTTAGATAGCCGTTTTTGCCCTCCTGTACGCAAGATTATATCCGGAGGCGGCAACTGATTGTAGAGACAGCGGCTAATGCCGTCCACCGTAATATCTTCTCCCCTTTCATTCAACTTTTTTACCGCCTCAACAATCTCTCGTTGACCGCCGTAATTTATGCACAAATTCACGCGAATTGCGTCGAAATCGCGTGTTTTTTCTTCAATAAGGTTTATCTTTTCAACGAGCTTAGCGGGTAATCCTTCGCGCTCCCCGGACACCACTACCCTAACCCTGTCTTTACAAAACTTTTCAAAGCGGCTAAGGTATTTATCGGCGAGGGAAAAGAGCGAATTAATTTCGCTAGTCGGGCGTTTCCAGTTTTCCGTAGAAAAGACGAACAGCGACAGATATTTCACGTCAAGCGCAAGCGAATAATCTATGAATTCCTGCGCAACCTCTAAGCCGCGCCTGTGCCCCATCGCACGGGGAAGCCCCCTGCGCTTTGCCCAGCGACCGTTTCCGTCCATAATAACTGCTACATGCAATGGAACGCTCATTCTACTCTCAACTTGTAGCGGCATACGACAACCTCAACACTACCGTCGGGGAGTTCTCGCACTGCCGTCACTAACTCCTTATCAAACTCTTTTTGCTTTCTGTCTACATAATAAACAAACTTGAAGTTTGTTATACCACTTTTTTGCAAAAAGCT
>JAFLVL010000057.1 GCA_022508325.1 Clostridiales bacterium
CTGGGGACTTAGGTGCTACGCAATGCGCCCCAGCCGAACACCCTCGGCTGCATAAAAGTAAAAGGTCTCCCAGTGGAAAGGGAGACCTTTTTGCTGTACAATGTCATTGCCGTGGCAAACCCAAAAAGTATATTGCAAGCGTGCCCGGACCGCAGTGCGAGGCAATCACGGGACCTATATCGAATATTCTTATGTCTGCCTTCGGGTAGGCTTTTTTCAGTTCGTTCATCACTTTGATTGCCGAACAGATGTAGTCAGAGTGTGAAATCCACAGTCTGCCGTCGTAATCGTGACCGTTGTCAATCAGCGATTCCACCTCGGCAAGCGTTTTTGCTATTGCCTTGCTTTCACTCATCACCTTGGAGTAGGCAATAATTTTGCCTTCTCTATTGAGGTGCATGATAGGACACAACTTCAATATGTTGCCTAATAACGCCGCAGGACCGCTTATCCGTCCACTCCGTCTGAAATATGTCAGCGTCGTCGAGAAAAATTGGTGATTGACTTTTTGTCTATTGGTCATTGCCCACTCGTATACTGTTTCAATGGGTTTGTCTTCATCGCGTAGGTCAGCCAGCGTATCTACAAATAATCCGTAGCCCACGCACGCGCAGAGTGAATCCACCACGTAGATTTTGCGTTCGGGGAATTCCTTCTTCAACTCTTCTGCGGCAAGTATTGCATTGGATGCAGATTGCGACAGCCCACTGCTGAACGCGACATGGAGCAAATCTCCCTGCTGCAGAAGCGGGCGAAAGAATTCTGTATATTTTTCTACGTTGATGAGCGACGTAGTTGGGCTTTTCCCAGCAATTAATTGATTGTAAAATAGTGCGAGCCCCGAGCCTTCGCGCATATCGTCAACGTATTCTACGTCGTCGACCGTGTATGTGTAGGGCAACACGGGCACGTTTCGTTTATTATAGTGTTTAATATTCAAATCTGCAGTCGATTCGCAACTAAGCGTAAACATCATTTTCTCCTTTTAACGAAGGTATTCATTACATATTGCCATAGATATCATTAGCGGCACTCTCTATGTAGCCGAGGGTGCTCGAAGTTGGGAGCATCGTGAAACGCCAGCGTCCCAACTCGAGTGCCCGAGCCTATTTCATTATACATCAGAAATCAGCGAAATTTTTCTACACTTACAATTCAAAACTCTACGGAAAGTGTAGCAAAAAATAGAAAAATCAATGCAAATTCTACCCTCGGTAGAGTGAATTTGCGTGTGTCGTTAAAAATGTTGCAAATATTTCTATCGCGTGATAAAATATAAAATATGGAAGAACTTGAATTAAAAAGAATAATTGCGAAAAATCTCGTTGCCTATCGAAAACAAGCGCATATGACACAAGCCGAACTCGCCGAGAAAATCAACTACTCCGATAAGGCTGTCAGCAAGTGGGAACGCGCAGAGGGTGTACCCGACGTGCTGGTATTACATGAGCTTGCCGAACTCTACGGTGTGACGGTCAACGACTTTCTGACTGAACACGCGGAACTGGCGCCCCCGAAGTTGAAAACAAAGAGCTTTTGGGCAAAGAGGTGGCTTATCACGCTGTTGTCGGCAGGTCTGGTTTTTCTGATTGCGACGATTATCACCGTTCTTTGGTTGCTAATAGACCCGCATACGTCTTTGCCTATCGTGAAGTTTACCTATCTTGCCGCTTTGCCTGTGGCGCTCATCGTCGTGCTGGTGTTTAGTTGCATTTGGGGCAAGTTGTGGCAAAGATGTCTGGTGGTGACGGCTTTGGTGTGGACGCTGTGCGTATTGACACAGCTTATCTTAGGCTTGACTATGTCCAACGCTTGGCTTATCTACCTCGTCGGCGCAGTTTTGCAGATATTGGTTGTGATGTGGTATCTGTTGGCATTTTTCAGACATAGAGGAAGGGCGAAAAGTAATGGAACAGACGAAAAATAGCGTTAAATTAGAAGTCGTTGCGGCGCTGATATGGCGAGACGGTAAATTTCTTATTTGCCAACGTCCCGCGAACAAAAAACGCGCTCTGCTGTGGGAGTTCGTCGGCGGCAAGGTGGAGCAAGGCGAGACCAAAGAGCAAGCCTTGATACGCGAGTGCCAAGAGGAATTGGCTTTTAGCGTCACGCCAACTGACGTTTATATGGAGGTTACGCACGTCTACCCCGACGTCACGGTGCATTTGACGTTATTCAATGCAAAGTCATACGGCGAGCCACAAAAGTTAGAGCATAACGATATAACGTGGATTACTCCCGCGGAAATCGACGACTATGAATTTTGTCCGGCGGATGTGGATATTCTCAACAAACTTAAAAAAGATAAAAAATAAGGTGCACTAAAAATAGTGCACTTTTTATTTTGTATATAATTTCGCTTAAAACTGTGTAGCGGAATACACGAGTCCTATTCTTCTTCTATCTTGCTTACTTTAATAAGGTTCGTCCCTGTCTTTTTGCCGAGGGGAACGCCTGCGGTGATAACTATGTTTTCACCGTTTTTGGCAAGTTGTAACCGTTTAACCGTTTCTTCGGCATGAATGAACATATCGTCGGTATTGTCGAAGGTCTGGCATATCACGGGAATCACGCCCCAACTGGGTGACAGTTGGTGGTAGACCTTGTCGCTATTCGCCATTGCAACAATTATGGCATCGGGGCGGAAACGGGATACCATTCTTGCGGACACGCCACTTTCGGTGTATACAACGATAGCCTTTGCGTCAATGTCGAACGCCGTGTTGACTGCCGCGTGTGAGATTGCGTCGGTGTTATTCATCAACGTGAAGGGAGAACTGCGATACATTTGCTTGTAGTCGACGTTTCGCTCTGCCTCTTCGGCGATTCTAGCCATGGTGGCGATAGTGTTGGGCGGGTTGATGCCGACGGCGCTCTCTGCCGATAGCATAACGCAGCTGCTGCCGTCGAATACGGCGTTGGCAACGTCTACGATTTCCGCGCGAGTGGGGCGCAGTTTGGTTACCATACTTTCCAGCATTTCGGTAGCGGTGATGACGAACTTTCCGCGCATACGGCTCTTGGTTATCAGCATTTTCTGAATCGCCGGCAACTTCTCGTAGGGTAGCTCCACGCCGAGGTCGCCTCTTGCAACCATTATGCCGTCGGACGCCTCTATTATCTCGTCGATATTGTTTACGCCGCTCTGGCTCTCGATTTTGGAGACTAAGCAGGCGTCTTTTGCACCGTGCTCAATTAGATATTGACGGATTTCATTGACACTTGCCGCGTCCTGAACGAAGCTCGCTGCGTAAAGCTCTGCGCCGTTTTTTATGCCGAAGTCAAGGTCGCGCTTGTCCTGTTCGGAAAGAAACGGCATGTTGATTTTCACGTTGGGAACGAACAGTCCCTTACGGTTGGAGAGAATTCCGTTGTTCTGCGCCTCGGTGTGTATCGTTTCGTTTTCTATTGAGACGATTTTGAAAACGAGCAGTCCGTCGTTGAGGAGAATTTGACAGCCGACGGAGACGTCCTTATACAGCTCCTTGTAGGTGATGGAAACTCGGGTCTCGTCTCCCTCAACGTCGGTGTTTACGAAGTCGAATTTCATTCCCTCGCGCACTTCTATCTGACCGTCTCTGAAGGTGCCGATACGAATCTCGGGACCTTTGGTGTCAATCATGATAGGAATAGGCAGACCTAGGCTACGTCTGACCTTTTTTACAGTGTCGATTTTGGCTTGGTGCTCTTCGTATAGGCCGTGGCTCATATTGATTCGCGCAACGTTCATTCCGGCGAGCGCCATTTTTTTTATTTGGTCGTAGGTGGAGCTTGCCGGTCCCAAAGTGCAGATGATTTTTGTCTTTCTCATAATGCGCCTCCATATATATTATAGCGCATTGCGTGTTTTTTGTAAATAATTTATTGCTTCGCAACGCAAATGGGCATTTGTTACAATATTGCAATATTGTTTATATTGTGATATAATAAATAATAATACACTTGAAGGAGGGGACGACTATGAAAAAACGCGTTTGGTTTTTGTTTCTATTTTTGGGGTTGCTAAGCCTCGCTTTTTCGCTTGCCGCTTGCGACTTGTTGGGAGATATCATTGGCGGCGGTGGCAGCGGTGAGGCGCCAACGTTCAAAAGTATGACGATTTCCTCTTCACCAAGCGGTGGCGATGACACTTTCATCTACGCCGAGCCTTACAGCGCAGTTTACGTCAAGATTAAGCTCGACAACCCCGACGACTGCGTGATCGCGAACGTAACAATCAACGACAAGACCTACGAGGCGGCGTCGTTTGAGAGTGGTTCGAACAGAGAAACGATTGTAATCAAGGTGAATGTATCCTCCGACACGGGGACAGTCGAGTTCAAACTCGAATCCGTCAAGTACGTTGACGGCAAGGTGTTGAAGGACGTTGCGCTTAGCGGCGAGCAAATCGTGCGCGTGGGCGTACGCACAGACAGCCAAGTGGACGCAACAGTAACGGCAAAAGTGGGCTTTACCGACGTTACATTCAACGTAACCGTCAGTGACGACGACGGGCTGATTGCTTTCAGCAACGGCAACGTCAAGATAGAGGTTCACCACGACGATACGCTCATCGCTTCGAAGTCCCTCGTAGTGGGCGACAACTCCGTGCGCTTTGACGGGCTGGAAATTGGGCAATGGTATTGGTACAACGTGCTTGCCACCTACGACGATTTGCAAGAGGGCAATCGCGAGTACTTGCTTGCTAACGACCTTTTCAAAACCAACGAAGTGGTCTCCTTTGTAAACGTTACCGAAACCTACGACGGAGTAGAATTTGACCTCAAATGGCACGAGGACGCAGTAGACAAAACCGTCAAGGAATTGCATCTGCTTGACGGCGACAGCGACGTCAAACTTGACAACGCCACGGCAACGGATGTCAGCGGTTTGCTTTCCGGCAGAGACTACACCGTGGTCGTCTATTTCGACTATAACGGACAAACGTACAACATTCGCCGTAGCTTCCACACGCTCACTAAGCACGCTCCCACCTTTGCCGTATCCAATTTGTGGGTTGCGGAGGACGAAATCAGATTCGACGTCGTGATTGACGACCCCGACCATGCCGGTACTCTCATCACTACTCTGGACGGACAAAACGTTTCCGCCCTCACCGGCAATCAAAAACAAATCAGTTTCAATAATCTTTCCTACGGGCAGACTTATGAAATTGAGATAAGCTACAATTACAACCTAAACGACGGCGAAGGCAAACACCCTCTTGGCGAGATCTACACCGTAACCGTAGACAGCCAAACGATTCACCAAACCTCCTGCAAGCTTGGGTACCGCGTGTTAGACCACGTCACTTGCGTAGCGACAAAAAACAGCAAATGCACTCACAGCGAGCTTGCCATTCCTTCTACAATCGACGGCTACACGGTGGCAAGAATTGACAATTTCTCCAACAATTCTTACGTAACGAGCCTAATATTGCCCGACACCGTTGCGCAATTCGTCAGCTCTGCTTTTGCAAATTGCAAAAACTTGACGAGCGTAACCCTTCCGCAAAACCTATCAGTTTTGGGCGAAAAAATGTTTAGCGGTTGCGAGGCTCTCTCTCACGTTACAATCCCCACGGCTGTAACTGCAATCCCCAACGAGGCATTTTACGGTTGTCAAGCGTTGACAAGCATTTCAATTCCGTCAAACGTCGTAAGTATCGGCAACAAGGCATTTCGCGGCACCGGCTTGCAAACGCTAACGCTTGCTACTGACAGCAACCTTACAACTATCGGCGACGAGGCGTTCTACGAGCTTAGCCAAATAACGGAACTGACGCTTCCCGAAGGTCTCGTAAACATCGGAAATGGCGCGTTTTACGGGCTAAATCAACTGACTGCATTGACGATACCCGCAAGCGTGATGCGTATTTACAGCGACGCATTTTCCAATTGTACTCGGCTGCAAAACCTAACCTTTGCGGAGGACAGCAAATTGTATTCAATTGGCGCCAGCGCCTTTTACAGATGCGCAGATCTGAGCCAATTGCTTCTTCCGTCGGAACTATATTCCATCGGAGACAACGCATTTTGCGGTTGCAGTTTCACCAGTATCACAATACCAAGTGGCGTTGTTTCTATCGGCAACAGCGCGTTTGCTTCGAGCATTATAAACGGCGGTTTGCAAGAAGTAATCTTTGAAGCGAACAGCGCTTTGATGACAATCGGCAGTGGAGCATTTTCCAATACAGCCCTTGCAAAGGTTACAATTCCGCGTAGCGTAAGGACCATTGGTGCGAAGGCGTTTTACAGGTGCAGGTCTTTGACGAAAGTAGAATTTGAGCAAAACAGCAACTTGCAAACAATAGGAAATTCTGCATTTGCCGAAAGCGCCAACTTCTCGCTCATACGCATTCCTGCAAGAGTCGTATCTATTGGCGACAGTGCTTTTGAAAATTGCACGGCGATGGTTATGTTTGACGACGGCAGTCAACTTTCCACTATTGGCAGCAGGGCGTTCTACGGGTGTCGCGGCATATCATCTTTTATCCTTCCGGTAAGCGTTACGTCTATTGGCTCCTACGCCTTTAGCGGATGCAAGAATCTTACAACTATAACCATTCCGCGCAGTGTTGTTACCATTGGCGAAAGAGCATTTTTTGATAGCGCCGTGAGAAACGTCACTATTGAAGACGACAGCAATCTCACAACCATCGGCGCCTACGCCTTTGCGGAATGTGCATTGTCTACGATTACAATTCCCAGATGTGTCGCAACCATTGGCGAAGGCGCATTTCAAGGTTGTGTGTCAGTTACAGAAGTAGTAATTCCTGCAAGCGTAACTACGATTGGAGAAGGCGCATTTAAGAATTGTAGTGGGTTGAAAACTTTCACCTTCAACGAGGGCAGTCAATTGACAACCATCGGCGCGAACTTTTTCGAGGGTTGTGTGGCAATTGCGGAATTTACAATTCCTGCAAGCGTCACGAGTATTGGAGAGGGCGCATTCCGAAATCTTGTCAATTTGCGTTCGGTTACGTTCGAGGAGAGCAGCCGGTTGCAAATTATCGGCCGCCGAGCCTTCGAAGGTTGTATCAGTTTGTCTAATATCATCCTTCCCGAAGGACTCACCGAAATCTACGGAAGCGTTTTCTACGGTTGTACGGGCTTGCAATGGGTGGTCATTCCCGCAACGATTACGTACATTGGCGGCTACGCAATAGACTACAACAATTCTACTAAAATTTATTTCAGCGGAAGTTACGAGCAATGGAGCAAAGTTTCTTTCGCTGACTCGTCGGACCGCAATCATTTCCAAGATAAATGCGAGGACGTTTACTTCAGAACCTACCCTCAAGGAAAACCCTCTTGGCGCTATGACGACAATGGTAATCCAAAACCGAACGCTTAAATAGGAGGAACTATGCAATATCTAAAAATTGCGCCCAACATTCAAGAGGCTTTGAAGCACAATCGCCCGGTGGTGGCGTTGGAGTCTACGATAATTTCTCACGGCA
>JAFLVL010000058.1 GCA_022508325.1 Clostridiales bacterium
CCGCCTTGAAAATTGTAAAGGGCGGCTATTTATCTCCCGTGAGGCATAAAGCCGCTGCCCCTACGGGGCAAGCCCTTGACAATTTACTGCGGCGGGGTTTTTGACTGGGTAAGGCGGTAAGCACCAAAGCGAACCCAAAAATTTATAAGGGCTTTAAAGTCATAAAGACCTATATGGACAAGGCACGAACGGGAACAAACGACCACGCCCCGATTTTCAAAAAAAAAATGATAAGCGACGCGGACAGAGGATAACAAAGGAAAAGATTATAGTTTTGTTCGCGTGTTACTGAAAGGCGACCCGAACGACAAGAAAATCAAAGAAATAAGCCTTGCCGATAACGACAAGGCTTATGACGAGTTGAGGGTTCAACCTCTATCGTCTATGGTGCGGATGACAGGACTTGAACCTGCATGATTTCTCACATGAACCTGAATCATGCGCGTCTGCCAATTTCGCCACATCCGCATATAATATTAAGTTGTAGACTAAGCAAAGTCTTTTTGCTATGTGCGCATGGCGCGTCTGGCACTCAGCCGAGCCCGTATGGGCGAACGCCACGAAGCGCAGCGAGTATTTCGCCACATCCGCATATTGCTGTTATATTATAATGCATTTTCTGCCAATTCGCAAGCGTTTTGCGACGCTTTGTAATTCTTTTTTATGTTAACCTTGTATCTTGCAATTTATGACAAGAACTGTTAAAATATTGGCATGGGGAGGTGATGGCGTGGAGACCAAATATCCAATCGTGCTGGCGCACGGCATTGCAGTGAGAGAATGGCGATTTTTCAAGGCGTTCGGTCGCGTTGAAAAAACGTTGCGCGAGGCAGGCTACGTCGTCTACACCGCCAATACCGACGCGTTCGGCTCTATCGAAAATAATGCCGCGCAATTAAAAACTCAAATTGAAGAGATTTTGCGTAAGGAAGGTGTTGATAAGGTCAATATTATCGCCCATTCTAAGGGCGGGCTTGACGCCAAATATATGATTAACGAACTAGGTGAGGCTAACTCGGTTGCGTCGCTGACAACTTTATGCACACCGCACAAAGGATCGCGCATGGCAACCCGAATTTACAATCTGCCGCGGTGGATTCCACGTTTTCTTGCGTTTTGGATTAACTTGTGGTCTCGAATTCTGGGCGACAAACACCCCGACGCATTGACAGTATGCCAACAGCTACAACTAAGCGAGTCCGATGAGATTGAAACTTTGGACGCGTCTAATGAAGTCTATTGCCAAAGCTATTCTTCAACTATGAAACGCGGTCGAGATGACTTTCTGATGTCTGTTCCGCACTACTTTGCGCGCCGTTGGGGCGAAGTTGAGACAGACGGACTGGTGACTGTGGATTCTGCGAAATATGCCGAATATCGCGGCGATTGCATTGAAGAATCGCTATCTCACACGGAATTGATTGGTTTGAGCCTAAAAAAGAAAAAGAGGCGCAAAGTCTACGCCTTCTACCTCTCGCTTTGTAGGGAGTTATCCGAACGCGGGTTTTAGTTGCAAAAACTACAAAAAGACCACTGTCACAGTGGTCTTCTCTTTCATTTTTAGCTAAATCAACTTTTTACCGCACAACTTTGCATTTAATGACGGTTTGCGTGAATTTGGTTATTGTAAAAAGGTCGCAGGTGTCGGTTGTCGATTTGCACACAGACAAAACGTCGTTTTCGTAGGATTGGCTGACGTAATTGACTTCCAGCTCACGTATCGGGCGGGAAAGCAACTCCTCTACCGAATAGGTGTTGAAAATAAAACGCAAATATTCCACGTTATTGGTGTGATGACTGAAATCAATATTTGTGGAACGTACCGTGACTTGCTCCACCACGGGCAGGTTGTCACAATCCAGCTTATCAAAGACAACCTCTATCTGAGCGGGTTCGGAGACAATATGTTCGCCAACGCCCACCGCTGACGTACGCAAAATACGCCCTGTCGCCACGTCCAACGGACACATTTCACAAGACGAATAGGCAATTATTTGCCCATCGGAGCTTTTAATGGCGGTATCTACGTAGAGTTTTGCGGCAGATTTGGACGAAACATAGCTTTCTATCGTTATCATGTCACCCCAGACTGCGTTTGCGAAAATTTTTACCTTATTCTTTGTGAATACCCAGAAGGCGTTGTAGAGGCGTTTGATCGTCATTCCGTCAATGTGTTGCGTGCCCATACATTCGGTTATGGCAGATTCCACCATTCCGAATAAGCCTAACGTAGACAAATTAGTATCGGCACCAACTTGTGTGCTTCCGACGATTTGTTGTTTTGTGTAAATCATACATAACCTCATATTTAAAAGTTGGCAAACGCCTTGACGCTGCCAACTTTTTTGCATTATTTGTTTAACGGCTTCATTGTGGGGAAGAGCAAGACGTCTCGGATTGACTGGTTGTTGGTAAATAACATTACCATTCTGTCAATACCAATGCCCAAACCGCCTGTCGGTGGCATACCGTATTGCAATGCCGTTACGAAGTCCTCATCCATCATCTGCGCCTCGTCGTCACCCTGCGCCTTCGCCTTTACTTGTGCGGCAAAACGCTCGTATTGGTCTATCGGGTCGTTTAGCTCGGAAAATGCGTTGCCCATTTCACTGCAATTAATGAAAAACTCAAAACGCTCCGTCAAGCGTGGGTCGGTAGGCTTCTTCTTTGCAAGTGGGCTGACTTCCACGGGATAGTCGTAAATAAAGGTCGGTTGAACGAGTTCCTTTTCCACAAATGCGTCAAAGCATTCGTAAAGAGCGTTGCCCCAAGTTTGTTTGCCCAGCGGCAATTCGATTCCCTTTTCCTTGCATAGTTGAATGGCTTTTTTCGCGGACAATTTTGAAAAATCTACACCCATGTACAATTTTACGGCATCAATCATGCTGAGCTTGCGCCAATTGTTGAGGTCTATAGTTATGTCTCCATAGGGCAAAAGTCGCGTGCCTAAAACCTTGTCCGCGCAGTAACAGAACATGCCTTGCGCTATCTCCATCATGCCGATGAAGTCTGTATACGCCTGATAAAGCTCAATGGTTGTGAACTCGGGATTGTGTTTCAAGTCCATGCCTTCGTTACGGAACTGTCTACCAATCTCGTACACTCTCTCAAAGCCGCCGACAATCAGACGCTTCAGGTGCAGTTCGGTGGCGATACGCATATACATATCGATATCGAGCGTGTTGTGATGTGTGATGAATGGTCTGGCGTTTGCGCCGCCGGCAATGGTATTTAGAATAGGAGTCTCCACTTCTAGATAGCCGAGGTTGTCCAAATACTCGCGAATTGCCTTCATAATGCCGGAGCGAATGACGAACGTGCGCTTGACTTCGGGGTTGGCAATGAGGTCCACGTAGCGTTGACGGTATCTCGTTTCAATGTCCTTCAAGCCGTGAAATTTCTCGGGCAACGGCAGTAAAGATTTGGAAAGCAGTTCAATTTTGGTAAGTTTAACGGAAATCTCTCCCATGTGCGTGCGGAAAACTTCGCCAACACCACCGATAATGTCGCCGATATCCCATGTTTTGAATTCGGCGTAAACGTCCTCGCCAACCTCGTCACGCTTTACGTACAGCTGAATAGAGCCGTCGCCGTCCAAAATATGGCAAAAGCTTGCCTTACCCATAATGCGGCGAGACGTCATGCGGCCTGCGACCGCTACTATTTGCGGTTCGTACTCTTCGCCCTCGGCGTGGTCAACGAAAGTGTCCAAAATCTGCTTGGACGAGTGAGTCTTGTCAAAGCGAGTAATTTCGTATGGATTCTTGCCGTCTTCAATCAGCTTATTCAGCTTTTCGCGACGGATTCGCAATATTTCGTTTAGTTCCTGTTCATCTAAAACAGTGTTTTTTTCTTCACTCATGTTGCACCTTAAAATTGTGGTTTATTTATATTGTGCCTTCAATGCGTTTAGCGTGTAATTTTTATAACCTTGAGTTGCTTAGTCTTGCCATTGGGCAATTGTACGTCGACAATCTGACCGTCTTTCGCCTTGATAAGAGCAGAACCGACAGGAGATTCGTCGCTGATTCTACCGTTGGCGAGATCTGCCTCGGCAGTACCGACGATTGTGTACGTTTTGGAATTTTTTTCAACACCATCTACGATTTCTGCACATGTAACCGTCGTTTCGTGAATGATTTTTGCCATGCGGAGCTTAGCTTCGATTTCGGCAATTTCGCCTTCCATTTCCGCTTGAGCTTTGCGCGCTGCATCGTATTCGGCATTCTCGGAAAGATCGCCAAAACCGCGCGCCGTTTTTATTTCTTCGGCAATCTCTGCGCGGCGAACGGACTTGAGATAATCCAAACGCTTCTCTAACTCTTTGCGACCGGCTTCTGTTAATTGAACTTCTGGCATGTTAGTCTCCTTTGACGACACAAAACAACCTAAAAGCCATGTTGCCTTTAAGTTGGATTGGTTCGTGATTTATTTATGACGGTATTTTACTATAACACCGCTTTTATGTCAAGTAAAGCGACCTATTTGTTGTTGCGCTATACTGAGAACTTGCAGAGGTTGAAGCGGCAAGTTTGACATTAGCCATAATATCTCACAAATTGTCCGCAAGCTCGCTGGCGAATTGGAAAAAGCCCTCGCAAGCGATAAAAACTTGATTTTGATACTCTTTAATTCCGCCGACAAGGCTATCGGATATGCACTTGATCAAAAGACATGGAACATTGTTGAATTTACAGGCAAAAAGTATGCCCGCCGACTCCATATCGCAGATTTCCGCGCCAAAATCACGGTTGAGATCGGATTTTGCATCCGGTTTGCCAACAAATTTGTCAGCAGAAGCGCACCTAACGATAGGCAAAGGGTTGATTTTGATAGCTTTGGCAAGTAGACTCCCATCACACTTGACCGCAACGTCGTCAAAACAGCCGTAGCCGCCTATCGGGTAACCGTCAGCTTCACTGGTATCCATGTCGTAATGCACTACGTCTCCGACGTAAACAAAGGACTGAACCGAGGCCTTGGCAGTAAGCGCGCCCACAACGCCGAAATTCAGTATACAATCGACACCGTACTTAGTAATCAGCAGTTGACAAGCGGCAGAGGCCGCAATCTCGCCGACGCTTGGAGGACAGCACAATACCGCGTCGTGTTTGCCAAGCGCAAACTTATAGACGGAAAAACAGCCTACCGTTTCCTTTGTAACGCCGTCGCGAAGAAAGGACGCCGCTTCCTTTTCCATTGCCGTAAAAATACCTATTTTCATAGTTGCACCTACTCGATTGCTTTTTGTGTTAATTGTATCATATAAAAAGCAATAAGTAAATAATTTGCGAAAAACACTTCAAAGCACAGTGAAAAACACTTGCAAAATACGCAAAGTTTGATACAATATAATGGACATGAAAATCTGGGCCAAGACAATAGTTGAAGAGAAAATTACGCGTGACCTCATATACGAATATGAGTCGATAAACAGCGAGGACGAATTTGTATATCACCTGCAAGAGCTATGCGGACAAATGGATATTCCTACGCCCATCGCTACTCGCGTCAATTTTATGCATTTCGTTGCTTTCAATAATACGCGCTTTAAGCCGAGAGACTTCGTGGAAAGCGTAGATTTTGACGTACTCGAACTCGAAGCCGTGGTAGAGAAAAAAGAAAAGAAATAAACACGCAAAAACACGCAGGTATAGTTTAGTGGTAAAACGACTGCTTCCCAAGCAGTAGTTACGGGTTCGATTCCCGTTACCTGCTCCAATTGTTTCTATCGATAACTAATGGAATTGAAGCCGTAGGGTTCGCTCAGCCGAGTGCGAAGCACGAACGCCACGGAGCGTAAGCGGAGTATTCCCGTTACCTGCTCCAAATTAAATTATGAAACAATCAAAATTTTTAACTGTATTTGCTGTATTCGATGACGAAACACAAATAAAACTCAAAAATATTCAAGACAAAACCTTAGAATTGGGATATGGAGGGAGTCAATCTATGGATATCCCTTTTCATATATCATTGGGAAGTTTTCCTGTTGAATGCGCTACTGAACTAATTGAAAAGATAAAAAGCGTGTGCTCACAGAAAAAAGAATTTGATATTCGATTAGACAAAATAAACCACTTCAACAATGCGGTTTTGTTTGCCGAGCCTGTCGTCAACGCACACTTACAGGAATTGCACGATTTGTTTGACAACAATTTTGCAGACGGTTTCCCTTGGCACGCGCACGCAACACTTTTCTGTGGAGAAGAGAATCAAGTCATCCAAGCAAGAGAAATTGCCGAAAGAATATTTGCTCCGCTTAACGCTAAAATCGTCGGCATACAGATGGGCGAATTCTTCCCTACGAAACTGTTAGTTGCGGAGAATTTGAACAAATAAATCAAGATTAATATTGCTATGAAATCAGAAGAAAATACTGCAAAAATTCAACATGGGGTAGAAAAAATGCCACATGGGGTGAGAAAATATGAATATCCGACAGATAAGTCGTTCGTATTCGTAGACGTTGAAACGGCGAACGGAGCAAGCGACAGAATCTGCGCGATTGGCTTGATTGTAGTAGCAAATGGCGCAGAGACCGGCTACTATACCCTCATCAATCCGCAGACGCATATCACACTCTCATTCATTCACGGCATCACCGACGCAGACGTACAAGGCGCGCCAACTATGGACGAATTCTGGCAAGTGATGGCGCCGCTATTGCCGAAGGAATTCGTTTTCGTTGCGCACAACTACCATTTCGATTTGAGCGTGATGAAAAAGGACCTTGGCAGATTCGGAATCCAATTCGCGCCAAAAGAAGCGCTCGATACGATGTGGGTG
Organism: Clostridiales bacterium; assembly: GCA_022508325.1. Classification (GTDB taxonomy): domain Bacteria; phylum Bacillota; class Clostridia; order Christensenellales; family CAG-314; genus Fimimonas. Next base: position 6,790 of record JAFLVL010000058.1, read on the forward strand.
GCGCGTGATATTCTCTACCACTTCAAGACGGTCAGAGGAGACTTGAAGCTGAACGTATTGAGCGAGAGACTCGGCGTACAGCTCTTCCACCACAACGCGGCAAGCGATATTCAAGCCACCAAAGAGGTGTTGGAAAAGTTGCTGACACAAGGAAACAGGCGCATAGAGGAATTTATACGCAAGATAAAATAGAAACCGATTATTTTTTGACAGTCCCTCAGTCTGCCAGCGCAGACAGCGCCCCTTACCACGCGCTTTCTTTTATAGACGCTGAGGGTTTCGCCAAGGGCAGGCGAAGGTTTTCAAGCGAACGGACTTCGTCATCGCCTCAGGGGAGCCTTTTTCTTTTATCAAGCATATATTTTCTACCAATATTATTAGAGGCACTCTCTTATGTCGGTGAGGGTGTTCGGCTGGGGCGCATTGCGTAGCACCTAAGTCCACCACAGACGAATA
>JAFLVL010000059.1 GCA_022508325.1 Clostridiales bacterium
TGCTGGGGGTGCCGAGCAATCGGCTGAGAGAGTCCCTTTGAACTTGTCAAGTTAGCACTTGCGTAAGGAATGCACGAATGAAAATATTGTGTTCTTTTATTAAGTCCTCAGCATTTGTCGAGGACTTTTTAAATTGCAATTGCTAACTTTCATTTTCATTGGTTCACTGCCAAAATTGCACTTTTTCGACCCCATGTCGCAATTTTGCCATTTTGGAAAGTGAATTTTCTCACCCCAAGTTATAAACCAGGAGAATTGTATGGAAGATTTATCATTGATGTGGCAGATCTTAAAGACTCTCATTGCTGGCGATGGTGTCGACAAAAATACTTTTAAGTTGATTAGAAATCTGCTGGAAAGCTTTGCGCTATACGCAACTGTCGTTGTCGTTCTGGGCATTCTGATTTACGCGATAATCATTCGCAACCGAGATGAGGAAAACTTACGAAAATCTCGTCGTACCATAGTCGGCGTAGTTATCGGCTATTCGTTTGGGGTAATCTCGATACTCGGATTTTTGCGTTTGGCGTATCAGATTTTCAGCGGCGACATTGACACCTATTATTGGTTATTCGCTGGTCTGTTCGCCTTACTTGTAATCGGTATAGTAGTCACGCTCGTTCTCAAGAATAAAAACGTCAAAGGTTATCGTTGGAGCGCGTTAGCATTTGCCGTGGCGTTTGTCGTATACTCAATAGTAATCATCAGCGTCGTTCCTGCTCGTATAGATTGGGGTTATGATGACGAGGTGCAATTTGCCCCCTATTCAACATGGCAGATGGTGCTCTTCACATTCTTGCTCATTGCCGCTATCGTCGCTATTGCCTTTTTCGGTGACGACAATTCCAATAGAGATAGCTCATCGGTTCGTTCCATTAGTTACGCCGCCATTTGTATAGCATTGTCCTACGCGTTGTCATATATCAAATTCTTCTCACTGCCGCAGGGCGGTTCTGTAACGTTCGCCAGTCTTTTGCCGCTTATTCTGTATTCATACATGTTCGGTACTCGCAAGGGTCTTGTAGCCGGTGTGGTGTATGGAATGCTGCAATTCGTGCAGTCGCCGCAATTTTACGAGCCAATGCAGGTGCTACTCGACTACCCGATAGCATTTGGCGCAATAGGTGTTGCAGGCATTAGCAGAAAATTCAAATTCTTAAAGGGCAATATGATGGCAGAGTTTGTGGTAGGTTCAGTGATTGCCGGCGTTCTGCGTTATCTTTCTCACGCTACGAGTGGTTTTTATGTATTTTTCCATTATCTTGCGCCCGACAGCTCGGTTGGTGCAATGCTCGCCTATGCCTTCGGTTACAACTCGTTCGTACTGGCAGATATTGCGTTGGTTATTGTCGTAGGAATTATTGCTCTTTCCACAAAGACTTTTCGCCGAACAATTTTGGAGACGCAAGCGACGCAAGATTAACACAATCCTGTTATTTTGCGAATTTTTTCATAAATCGTCAATTTTCGACCGATTAAAAAGCGGAAAAATATCAAAAAATTTTGAAAAAACAGTAAAAATTTTTCAAAACTATCTATACAAACGCATTTCTATATGGTAAAATGTATGCGGTAAAAATTTGACATCTTTTGCTACATAATATAGGATGGGTAACGATTATGGAAAAAATTGCTTTGATAGACCTTGGATCGAATACCGCGCGTTTAGTCATATACGACGTCATGGACGGCTATTTTGCCGTGTCTGAAGAACGCCGCGAACCTGTGCGTTTGGGTGAGACAGAGCCCGACGGAAGCTTGAAACAGACGCGCATTATGCAAGCTATTGCTACGCTACAGAACTTCAAAGAAATGTGCACAATCAAGAAGGTTGACAAAATCTTGGCAGTGGCGACAGCAGCCGTTCGCAGAGCAAGCAATCAGAAGACCTTTCTTTCCGACATTTACAATGCGACTGGCATTCGCGTCACAACCGTATCCGAAGAGGAAGAAGCCAACTACGTTTATCAAGGCGTAATCAATTCTATGGACATACCTCGCGGACTGATTATGGAGATTGGCGGCGGTTCGACGAAATTCGTTTATTACAACCGCAGAACTATTCTGCACACCAAGATTTTCGAATTTGGCGCGGTGACGCTGACCAATATGTTCGTTTCCGAAGGCAAAACACCCGAGCAATGCTCTGACGACATGGTGAGTTACGTTCGCGAACAGCTGGAGCAGGTTGATTGGTTCAAAGAGATTGACCCCGACACGCAGCTTATCGGCGTTGGCGGCAGCTGCCGTAACCTTGCTAGAATCATCAGAAAGGTGAAAAAGTACCCGCTCGACATGGTGCACAATTTCAGCATGGAAGTGGAGGACTTCAACTACGTATTCAATATGGTGCGTACGCTCGATCTCGACAAGAGCCGCCGCATCAAGGGTCTAAGCTCTGCCCGCGCTGACGTTTTCCCATCGGCATTAGCCGTCATCAAAGCATTCGTCGACTACATGGGCTTTACTAAGCTGATTGCCAGCGGCTCGGGACTGCGCGAAGGCGTAATGTTCAATTACGTAGTGCCGCAAACTTTGGAAAAACCTATTTCCGACGTGTTGGGATACAGCCTTCACAGTCTGGCGAGCCACATGGGCGTAAACGTCTCTCACGCCGAACAAACCTTCAATCTGTGCGTACAGCTATTCAAACAGCTTCGCGTACTGCACAAATTCCCGCGCGTGTACGTCAAAGTTTTGCGTGTAGCCGCAATGCTTCACGATATCGGCAAATCATTTAAGTTCTACAATCACCCCAAGCACACGTCCTACATGATACTCAACAGTAACCTCTGGGGTATCTCGCACAAGGACATAGTATTCGCCGCGTTCGTTACCGACGTGTACAATAAGGAAGAGGTCAACTACACCGATTGGGCGAAGTACAGCAGTATTCTTTCACCTGAGGACGTAGAAGCAGTGAAGAAACTTGCAGTCATGCTGCGTCTCGCGGTTTCGTTGGATTTCGGTATGCGCAATGCCGTTACGGAAATCACCTGTGATGTGCTTGGCGACAGCGTAATTATGAAATTGGAACTTAACGGCAACGCTAATTTGGAACTTAATGCCGCCAACAGCGTAGCCTTGGATTTCAAAAAAATATTCAAGAAGAATCTGGAAATATTATAGCAACCCGCCAATCTTGCTACGCAAGCCACCCTCCCTTACAAAGGGAGGTTTTTTTTGTGTTTTTCAGAAAACATTATATTGTCTGTAAATTCCATTAAAGGAAATTTCCTATGCAGACGAGGGTGTTCGGATTTGTGACATTGCGTAGCACTAGGCACTAATCCGAATACCCGAGCCGCTATTCTTCGTCAATATACGATTTTTTTAGTGTGTGAAAGTTTTGTCGAAACCCTTATTTGTCGCCTTATATGTGCTAAAATTTTCTTAAATTTCTACATTTGGCAGGAAAAACGCAAAAAAAGGAGAAAATTGTCAAAAGTTATGGCGCGAAAAATAGTTGTTACAAGCGGCAAGGGTGGCGTAGGAAAAACTACCGTCTGCGCTAATCTCGGCATTGCTCTTGCGCGAAAAGCACTGAGGGTATTACTCATGGACCTCGACATCGGTCTGAACAATCTTGACGTTGTGATGCACGTTGAGGATAAAGTAGTGTTTGACTTCGTGGACGTAGTCGAGACACGCTGTCGTCCAAGTCAGGCGTTGATTCAGGATGAGCACGAGCCGACGCTCTACGTTATGCCTAGCTGTCACATAGCCAAGCGACAGATAAACGCCGACGCTGTTAAGAAGGTTGTTGCTAGACTTGACGACAACTTCGACTACATTTTGATTGATTGTCCCGCAGGCATCGACAGCGGTTTTAGACGTGCGATTGCTTGCGCGGACGAGGCGATAGTGGTAGTCACGCCACACCTATCCAGCGTGCGCGATGCCGACAAGACGATATGCGAGCTTCGCGATTTTCAAGTCAACATCGTCATCAACCGCGTGCGCGGCGACCTTGTGGCGAGTGGCGAAATGCTGTCGGCATTTGAGATATTCAGTATACTTGGGCATACTCCTCTCGGCGTCATACCGGAAAACGACGACGTGAATTGCAATCTGCGTTTGCACGAAGACAGAAGAGCGTTCGATATGCTTGCAAGTAATTTGCAAACAGGCGCGTTTGACGTGTACGACTGTGAATCCCGCTATAAGGGCGTTTTCGGAAAAATGAGACGACGCTTTAAGCGTAACGTATAAAGAGTTCAAAGGAGGTAACAATCTTGAAACAATCTTTGGTATATGCGCGCGCAGAAGCGATGGTAATGCAAGACAAATTTAACTACCGCCAATCGGAGTTTTTCAGTGAGCTACACAAGCTCGTCGCCAGATACATGGAATACGACGGCATGACAGTGGAGACGCACTGCGGTGCCAACTCAAATATGATTATTACAATTTCTGTAAAAAAAGTAAAACCGTCTGCTCACCCCTTGGCATAAACTGCAAACGCCGCGAATATGGTATTGTGTAATCATGGAGGTGTCAATATGGAATTCGACGGTGTAAACAGTATCGTATGCGATGCAGAAGAGGCAGACTGGTTAGACGTTTCCTATTCGGAGCGCAAGTACGTAGCAGACCAAACGCCTGCAAAGAAAAAAGCAAAAATTAGATTCAAAAATGCAAATGGGGTTAAAAAAATAGGCAAACCTTTAAGAATTGTTGCTATTGCGCTCTTGTGCGTGGCAGTTCTTGCGGCAATGCTGTTTGTCGACGGAAATTTTGGCAAGGACGTTTTTCAAACGGCAAAAGCGGCGTACTCGTCGGTACTGTCAATTTTTGACAAAGCCGAGCCTCAGGACGTTTCGGCAACTATCGCAATCCCCAGTAATCACAATCTAGTAGACATCAATGACGGCGTGGCAACCTTTGAGGGTGGCAGAGCAACCTTGTCTTTTACTGCAGGCAAGGTGATCGACGCAACGGAGAGCTCGGTTACGGTCGCAATCGACGACGAGACGGCTATTACATATGAGAATTTGACGACTGTGTTCGTTAATATCGGCGATACGGTTTCTGCCGGCAGCTTGCTTGGCAAATACGACGGCACGTTTACTGCAACTATTACTCAAAGCGGCGAGACGGTCAAGGACGTTATTGGCAGCGAAACGCAACTTACATGGAACGTGTAAAAATACGAATAAAACTTAGTTTTTGGCTCTTCCTCGTGGTAGCGGTAGTATTCAAACAAGGATACTTCGCTACCATGTATTCTTTTGCGGTGATTCTGCATGAAATTTCCCATTACGTGGTAGCAAGCAGATTATTCTATCATTGCAAGGAAATTCAACTGGGCATTTTCGGCGCGGTGCTTTACGGTGACTTTCAGGACGTTGCAGGTTCCGACCGTGTTAAAATTGCCTTGGCGGGACCGATGTGCAACCTTGCTTTGTGCCTTGCGTGTCTTGCTCTTTGGTGGATTGCTCCGGACAGCTATTTTTTTACCGAGAGTTTTTTTGCCGCCAATGCAACTATGGCGTGTGCCAACATGCTACCGTGCTATCCGCTGGACGGTGGGCGTGTGCTAACGGGTGTTCTTGAAGGGAGATTAGGCAAAAATGCACTGACCGTCACGAAAAAACTCACCGTAGCTATTTCGCTCACGGCGTTTGCGGCGTTTGCCGTGTCGCTTTTTACGGGGGACAACCTGTTTAGTTTGGGGCTATTTGCAATAGGACTGTTTTCGGGAATTTTTTCTCGCGGAAAGGAGGAATTTTACGTTCGGACGAGCTTTGCCGTCAATAGGTCGCGATTTTTGAAAAAGGGTATGGAAAAGAAAACGCTTGTTTTTAGTCAACAAAACAAACTATCCGACGTGATTAAACGTATGCAGGGCAATTTTTTGTACTGCTTGGAGGTGGTGAACGACGATATGGAGGTTGTCGCGCGATATAGCGTTGCGCAGTTGGAGCAACTCGTATTGGAGACGGATTTGAGTACGCCGCTCAATCAGCTTCGTAAGTATTAGTCGAGACTTACGCATGTCGGTGCGACGTTGAAGCGTTTATTTACGAGACTGTACACGGCTAAGGCAAAAAATACCGTCGCCCAGCCGAGGGAATACCAAGGAAAATATGAGATAACGGAAATTAATAGCATAAATAGCGACGAGGCGAAGTACCAACCGAAACGTCGCCTGTTAAAGGCGTACCTAGCTATGAAAGTCGCTTTTTTAGGTGCTTTTTTAGGTGAAATTGACGGCAATTTGTCGCATTGCTCGAATAGAGCGTAGGTGTTTTGCGTGTCAATTATAACGGTATGAATTTGACCGTTTGCAATAGCTACCAAGGACGAGTCTGCCTTTGCCGTGAAAATATACAGACGAGTGCAATCGGCGCGCTTAGCCGAAATTACGGCGTCACGCAACTCGTCTTTATTTAAACTATCGTGTGAAAAGTTGATTGCAACGTAGCTTTTTTGCCCATTTTTAGTGACAATCAGGCTGTCGTAGCTCTGACGCTCTACTTCAAAACGATAGTAGCGCAGCATTTCTTCAAAAATTGCAGCGTTATCTGCGCCAAATCGCAGAAAGTTGACAAGTCCCGATAGGGCATTTTTCTCGGCTTGCTTAGTCTTTTTGCCCGCGTCAATACGAGACAGCGATTTCCAAATAAGATATGAAGAGCAAAGCGCAACGATGGCGGAGAGGGCGAATGCCAGAATATCGTCCTTTAAACAGTAGTAAATCCAGGCGAAACATAGAAAAAATAGCGCCAATGCAGACAAAAAAGTGTTCAATATTTTCGACATACCATATTGTTGACGTTTTTTACCGAAATTAATTGAAAAGTTTTGAAAAATATTGTAGAATAGACCTATGAAAATAGGAATTTTTGGAGGCACGTTCAATCCGCCTCACAACACACACGT
>JAFLVL010000006.1 GCA_022508325.1 Clostridiales bacterium
TAGGCTCTTGTGCCAAAGGCAAACCAAAACCCACCGAGTTGTCCTTTCTCGGTGGGTTGTAGCGTTTCGCCCTTATTTGCCTTATTCCACGCTCCTGCGAGGCTCATGTCAAGTGGAACGTGGAATAAATAGTCTGCGTATTGTTCTAAAAACGCATTATTATTTGAAAGTTAATCATTCTCGGCTCTAACATATTTTGTATGTAAATCGGATAGGGTACGTTTGCTGTATAAAAAGAAAAACCCTGACTTTCGTCAAGGCTCATAGTTCTTGGGGTGTTGTAAATAATTACCATTTTGTCATCAAACAGTTGTATCTCTTTTACAAGGTAGTTTATTAGCATTTGCGGCTCTTGTTCCAACGCTAACTTGTAGTAGTTCAATATTTCTTCCTTACTCAATCTAAAAGCAGTTTTCGCTCTCTCAATTCGTATTTGCTTTTCCAATTCTTCGTTTTGGCTTTCTAATTCTCTCAATCGTTTCATAGCCGTATTACTTGTACCACCGTTCTCAATAGCGGACATAATGTTGCTTATTTGGTTTTCCGTCTGACGTTGTTCTTTTACTAACTGTTTCAACGTTACATTTGCGTGTATCTTTAATTCCTGCAATTCGAGCAACTTATCTGCAATGTAGTTTATCGTTTCGGGTTTGCTCATTTTCTCAATTACGTTTTCAATGACATATTGCTCCAACACGTCTTTTCTAACCATAGTTTTCTTGCAACCGTTGTTGTTTTTTCTGCCTAAACACTTGTAGTAACGTTTCTTTTCGCCGTTCTTTGCAGTTCCACACTCTGCATTTATTGGACTGCCACAGTAACCGCATTTAATCTTGTGTCGTAGCATATATACCACTTCAACGCTACGAATACCATACTTGTTACTGTCTGTCTTTTGTCTTACCTTGCTGTAAATCTCTTGGGGTACAATGGCAGGGTAGATGTTATCAAAGATTTCGTCATTGTGTCGGTATATACCTGCATACTTTTCGTTCTTCAAAATGTTGTATATGGTATTTCTTGCAAACGGCTTGCCTCTGTTGAATATACCCTTTTGTGTCAAGGCTTTAATAATATCTTTCACATACACGTCATTTGCGTACTGTTCGTAGATAAATCTTATTACCTCTGCCTGTTCCTCGTCAATTACAAGTTTGTGGTCTATTACCTTGTAACCGTAAAGCACGTAACCGCCTGTAAAGTTACCTTTACGTCTGCTTTCGTTCATTCCACGTCTTACCTTTTGAGAAAGTTCTGCCGAGTAGTATTCTGCATAACCCTCTAACATACTTTCGAGTATTATTGCCTCTGGACTATCTGGTATGTATTCCATTGCGGAAATTACTCTAACGCCGTTGTCTTTCAACGTCTTTTTGTGCATTGCTGTTTCATACTTGTTACGGCTAAACCTGTCAATCTTGTAAACTAAAACGAAATCCCACTCACGCTTGCAACTGTCTTTTATCATACGCTGAAAGTCGGGACGGTTATCGTTGGTACCTGTCATTGCTCTGTCAATGTAGGTATCAAGTATTACTATGTCGTTGTTCTTGGCATAGTCGCTACATACACGAAGTTGTCCTTCAATGGACTGCTCCGTTTGGCTATCGCTAGAATATCTAGCGTAAATTACTGCTGTTTTCATTTTTTATTCTCCTTTTTTATGAATTTTTTGTCTTTCGACAAGGGGAGAAATAAACGGAAGCGCAGTATCTAACCTGCTTGTTGTTCTACCACTCCCAAACGTCAAGGGCAACGAAGTTGTGCCATTTACCCTTGACGGTTGGTGCGGTTTCGTTTATGATCTCCGGACGAAAGACAAAATACGATGTGTTTTAATTTGCCTTTGGCATTTGTTTTATTGTTTCTCTACTCACTTTGCCAACCAAACACCAATCAAGCCAAAGTGTGAAGTTATCAAAGAGTAGTAGTTTCTTATCTCCGTTGCCCATTTTGCAAATAACGTCCACGTCGTCAATATCTGCCTCAAAATAGGTTGGCAACTTACCGCCGAATATTAACCTTTCGTTGGACTTCTCTATGTATTTCATTAGGTATCTGACGGACATTGTTATTTCTTCGTTTCTGCCTATCTCGTGAAAGTCATTTCTGCCAAAGTATTTCAAGAAGTGCGTGTTTTGGTTTGTTACCTGCATCCGTTTTGTTTTGGTTGAGTAGTCTTTTGCCTCTACCAATTCGCCTATCATTTGCGGTATATAAAATATTCCGTGAAAGTGCAATCTCTTGTTTTCGGGCGAACGTTCAAATACCCCTATGTACTTCCACCCTTTACGGCTGACAAGGTGCTTTAACGTATTTCGCAACTTCTCTCTAAAACTATCTTCGGTGTGTAGTTCATCGGCATAGGTTATGGTTACAAAGCGCGTCCACTCTTGCAAATACACTTTTCTGTATAACCTTGCCTTTCGCCTGTTGCTGTTCTTCCGTTTGCGTTCCAATTCTTGCGTTACGTATTCGTTAGTTTCCTTTTTACTCTTAAAACTTTCTTCCATTACTTGTTGTATATATACTCTTTCCGTTCTCTCTTTGGCAGTTCCTTGCTCTCCGTAAATGCCTGTTCAAACTTTTCTCTTGTACTACCTATTTCCTGTTTTTTACTTGTTGTGCGTTTCCGACCACTACGTTGGTAGTGTTCTTTGGGTATGGCAATATAATGACCGCCGTCAAAATATACCTTTGCTTTTTCGTAAGCCATTGTTGTCAACTCCTTTTTTTGTAGAATAAAAAAGGGCGAAATACCGAAACAATCTCTTGCTCTGTACTTCGCCCTTTACGTGCAACCTACCACAGGTTCGCTAATTTTTGCTGTACTCTCTTACTTCTTATTCAGTTTTACAATGCGTTCAAACAGCGTTTCAAACAACACACTTTGCTCAAACTCGCCCATTATTGCAATATCTGGCTCGCCGAGTGTTTCAATAAGCAATTCCGTTTTAAGCATAATTTCCCCCTCCTTTTCTAGATTGGAGAATAGAAAAAGCATAATCGGATAAACCTGCCTAACGCCCGTTTATGCAACCTTTTTTTGTATGGTCAGTGCGGCTACTGTTTCAAAACCCATACAAACACACTCGGCTTGCCATTTTGCGTTTACGCTGACTATTCAACTATGCAACATAATAACATAGGAAATAGGCTTTGTCAAGTATTTTAGAACAAATTTTCTAAAATATTTTCAAAAAATTTTGCTTGGCTATGTAATGACAAACAAAAGTGGCATTGCATACGCCTACAAAAGCATACACGCCAAGCAAAATACCCATTTCCGCAGACTGCATTTTGAAAGAGTACAAACAAAGTATGGCAAACATTGAAAGAGGGGGCGATTCGCAAAGCGGTCTAGCGCGAACGCCCCCTTTCTGTTGCCATTTGTTGTACTTTCAAAGCAGTTCGGTTGGGTTTTGTGGCGGGTGCTTGTTGGCGAGCGTAGCGAGTCACTTGTTATACACAAGCACCCGTCATAGTGCCATTTATAGTTTATATTTGCAAATCGGAATATAATATTCCATAAAGCGAATAACTTGCTTGCTTAATACGAATTGTTGTGATATAATACTTAAACATGAATTAGGAGTATTGATATGGCAGTAAGCTACAATAAACTTTGGAAACTGTTAATTGATAAAAATATGAATAAAACCGATTTAAGGTTAAAAGCGGACATCGGCACGGCGACACTCGCCAAATTAGGCAAGAATCAACCTGTTAGCATGGATGTAATAATGAAAATTTGTAGTGTGTTAGGGTGTAATATAGAGGATGTAATGGAATTGTTGCCTGTGGAGGATAATGTATGAGCAAACTAACTTATATTTCATTGTTTAGTAGTGCTGGCGTTGGATGCTATGGCTTTAAAATGGAAAGATTTGAGTGTGTTGCCACTAATGAATTATTGCCCAAAAGATTGGAAGTCCAGAAATGTAACAATAAATGTAAGTATTATAGCGGATACATTTTAGGCGATATTCTATTAGAACAAACAACAAACAGTATTTTAGAACAGTTGGAACTGTGGAAACAACAAGAAGAATTAACGGATTTAACGGTTCTTATAGCCACTCCACCCTGTCAAGGGATGTCGGTTGCCAACCATAAAAAGAAAGATGAGAATAAGCGCAATTCGCTAGTTGTCGCTTCGTTGTCGCTTATCCAAAAGATTTTGCCTAAATATTTCGTTTTGGAAAATGTTAGGGCATTTTTGAACACCATTTGTACTGACGTTGATGGCACAAACAAGAAGATAAAAAACGCCATTATTGATAACTTGGCGCAATATTACAACATTAAATTTGATGTGTTGAATTTCAAAAATTATGGCGCAAATTCAAGCAGAACAAGAACACTTGTTGTGGGTGTAAGAAACGATGTAGGGGTTGCTCCCGAATCACTATTCCCAGTCTATCGAGAAGAACCTACACTTCGACAAATAATTGGTGATTTACCCTCACTTACTGAAATGGGAGAAATATGTCCTGATGATATTTACCACAGTTTTAGAAGTTACAGTCCTGAAATGAGACGCTGGATAGAAAATTTGCGAGAGGGACAAAGCGCATTTGATAATACCGATGCAAGTCGTCTGCCACACTATTATAAAAACGGTGAAATAATATATACGAAAAACGGAAATGCCGATAAATATACTCGACAGTACTGGGATAAGGTACCACCTTGCATTCATACAAGAAATGATATTTTAGCAAGTCAAAATACTGTTCATCCTGTTGACGATAGGGTTTTCAGTATTAGAGAGCTTATGCGCATGATGTCTATTCCCACATCTTTCAAATGGTCAAAATATTCGTTAGAAGAATTAAATGCAATGTCATTAAACCAAAAGCAAAAGTATTTGTCGCAAAATGATATAAACATTCGCCAATCAATTGGTGAAGCTGTTCCAACAGAAATATTTAGACAAATCGCCGAGAGTATACGAAAAGAAGAAATAAAATGACGTTAAATGACTTTCTTGAAAAATACAATTTAAAATCTCTAACCGATTTGTCGGATAGAATCAAATTGCATGGTCAAAAGTTGCCTGTTGATTTGGTATACCAAGCGGCGGAGTATCTTAATCCAAATCGTGATGTTACTGCTGCTTATTATACTGATACTGCTATATGCAAGTATATAATGGCCGAGTTACCATCGTTTGAAAACCTTGACCATATTAGGATATTGGAGCCTTCTGCCGGCGCAGGCAATTTTATTCCTTTTATCGCAGAAAGATACAAAGACAAGCCGATACTTGAACTTTACTTGGTTGATATAGATGAATCAGAGTTGGAAATTGCTGAACTCATTTTTGAAACTTATTATCGAGAAAAGTACCCTAATGTTCACATAATTTATCTTCATGATGATTACTTGGACTTTCCGATATCGGGGAAGAAGTTTGACCTCGTTATAGGCAATCCCCCTTATGCAAAGGTAAAAGATACTAAGCTAAATAGAAAGTATCGAAAAAACAGCAAAATCACAAAAAGTTCTAACCTTTTCGTATGGTTTTTGGAAAAGGCCATTAAAGATGGGAATTGGGTTTCATTAATTGTGCCTAAAAGTGTTCTGAATGCGCCCGAATATGAAGAAATTAGAAATCAAATAAATGCTACTCACATATCGTCTATTCTTGATTTTGGCGAAAATGGTTTCAAGGGAGTTAAAATTGAAACAGTAAATTTGCTTTACACGACAACTTTGCCATCGTCCAAGACACATATTGTATCCATAACACAAAAAATCGACATATATCAAGAGCAAGGCTATTTTACAGACAAGGCTTACCCTGTTTGGCTACTGTATAGAAATAACTTCTTTGATGAGTTTGCGAGTTCGCTTAAATTAGGCGTTTTCGAAGCATTTCGAGACAGACAAATAGTAAACAATATGCTTGTTCCAAGTGGACGTTATAGAGTGTTAAAATCAAGAAATATTGCCTCTAATGCAATAAAGGATATCGAGGGGTATGATTCTTATATGGACAACGTTGACAACCTATTGGTATCAAGATTTTTAAACAGGTCAAATGTCGTACTTGTACCAAACTTGTCTTATGCGCCAAGGGCTTGTTTCTTACCACCTGACACCATTGCAAATGGTTCAGTAGCATTGCTAACCCTTAAAGATGATACTTCGAAAATTACGCAGGATGATTTATCTTTATTTGCGACACAAGAGTTTACGCTGTATTATAGAATAGCAAGAAACTATGGAACTCGTTCGCTTAATATAGATAACAATTCCGTTTACTTTTTTGGATTAAGGAGATAACAAAATGACGGAAAATGAAATTGTAAGTTTTTTGAATGGTAGAAATTACGATATCCGCATACATCAAAACGCTCGTTGGATAGACCAAAAATGTACGCCCGACGTTCTTTGTATTGTTGCAGACTGTATTATCAACTATATGGATTCCGTAGGAGAAGAAAGCACATTCACCTCAAAAGATATTTGGTTCTCTGAATATGCTATACAAAACGTTCATGATATTTTTAGCAAAGTGGACGTAGATAGTTCCTCCGCATCCAATGAATTTGATAAGTTCTTCGGTCAACCAATTAAGTTGTTTGCTTATGCAGGACTTTTAAGCGAGGAAAAACAAGGGCGTAACAACACTTATAAACTCCTGAATCGTGATATATTGGAATTTATCGCTTTTAGGGAGCGCAATGCTTTGACTTTTCTCACTCATTACATAAGCAAGGTCCTTTCTGATTCAAATCTGACGACAGCATTTAATGAGTTTTTCGGAGTTCAAACACAAGAAAGTTATACGACACTAAAAGAAAAATTCTTTACTTTTACTGTTACGCATACCGATATAGGCAGCAGAGGTTCTGATGGTCGATTAGAATGCGGACGTATCTTCACAAAAGTAATAAATGTTTTGGCTTTCAAATATAAGAAACGTGGTACGGAAAGAGGACATATATCCAAGTATGCCATTACTTACGATATGCTTATGTACAACAGAGATAATTTTAGAGATATCTATGCCGACAAGCCAAAAGACGTTGCAAGAAAAGATTTCCTTGCTTCACACCATATTGTGATTAACGAGGCATATTTTACATATCAATCTCAAAAAGCAAAAAGCAGATTGCGTAAATTCAATGACAAGTATCGGAACGGTGCAAGTGAAATGCCTAATGATACGGAAAAGGCAACACATATTCACCACATTTTCCCAGCAAGCGAATATCCCGAAATTTCTTTCTACTTGGAAAACTTGATAGCATTGACACCAAATCAGCATTTAAATCACGCTCATCCAAACGGCAACACAACGCTTATCGATAGAGACTACCAACACGATTGCCTTATAGTAAAAGTTGACATCATAAAAGACAATTTGGAAAATGCAGAAGTCAAGATTTATTCATTTGAAGATTTATTGCAGGTGCTTTATGTCGGCTTTGGCGAAAAATCTTTTCTTCTTATAGACAGCAACGACTATGACGGCATCAAAACAAAAATTGAATTGGAGTATATTGCTTAAAAAATGAAAATTAGTCTAGCAGATTTAAACAATTTCATAGAAAAAACCAATAATGGAATAGACTATAAAATTAAAAAGCTTAAAATAAAGAAGCTTGTCTATTCCGAAGCAGCATTCTGGAAAATTCCACACAAATCAGAAGATAAAGTCGATATATGTTTAAAAATTGGGAGATACAAAAATAATGGTTCGCCTGAAAACGATACGCCTAAAAGTGAATTAACTCTTGATAATGATGAGTTCTTAAATTTGATTTCGTTTATCCAATCATATTATAAACCTTTGGAAATGGGCGTGAATAGTTTTATACCCATTGATAATTCAAATTCAATGCACTTATTACAAAAGTTTAAATCTTTAATGGGGTCGGACGAAGAAACAGCAAAATTACTATTAGAAAGTGGGCTATTAAGCGATAATATTACACTTACTATCGATTTGATAAAAAAGAAAGTAGGATATGATGAGTTCAATAATTCTATAAATTGTAACTTAGCTGAAAGCTATTGGCAAACTTGGTTTAAAAATAATAAATGGATTTTGGGTTCAGAATATCTTTATATTTTAACGGAAAGGAATATTGACACTCAAAATATTACTGATTATTTAGTAAAAGCGTTTGACGGTTTTTTAGATATTGTAGAAATCAAAAAACCTAATGGTCTTAAATTTTGGATGGAAGCTAAAGACCATGATAATTATGTGCCGAGTTCTGATTTGATTAAGGCTATTACGCAGTGTCAAAATTATATTTATGAAATTGAGCGAGAAGCAAATAGCCTAAAATTTATTCAACGCACCAAAGGAACGAAAGTTATAAAACCCCGTTGCCTACTAATCTATGGCCGGTCTAATGATTGGAATGAAGAACAACAGGAAGCATATCGCATTTTAAACGCATCATATAATCAAATTACAATTTTAACCTATGACCATTTAATTTTAAGAGCTAAAAACATTTTGGGTATAAACACAGATATTACATCCCAAGTCGATGATGATATACCATTTTAAGGCTAAAACATTCTTTTTATAAATTTTGCTTTGCTCAGTTGTTCGCAACGTTTTACCTAATTCGGCGGAATTTTGCGGCAAAATTGACATGTAGCGTTTGAAATTATGCCCGCAATTTTTTAATAAAAAAAGAGTCGCGACAAGGGGCGAGAAACTATAAATATCAACAAAGAACATTGTTTTAACATATCGAGTAATATATAATTTCTTCATGGCAAATGAAGAAATTGCAATCTAAGATATTCTATTATAAGGGAGTGAAGTTAAAATGTTTGATGAGTTAGGATTACCTACTCAAAAGAAATACGCAGTTGCTTATATTGACGTATTAGGCGTTAAACAAAAAATTAAAACAGAATCTGAATGGGGTCTTTTTAGTCTTTGGACACTTGTAGGCCCACTATTAAACGATTGGAAAAGTCATGAGCGTATCAAAATTAAGGTTTTTTCAGATAATATTTTGATTTGTGAAGAAATTGACGAAAATAACCCTCAAATAGCAATAACTGACATTTTTTCTGTAATGAAAACTATTGAATTTAGTCAATTCAATATGGGGGGGGCATTGTTTATAAGAGGTGCCATCGTGGTTGGAAAGTTGCATTTTAGCGATGTCTTTGTGTACGGGCAAGCATTACTCAAAGCGTATTCATTAGAAAATGAAGTTGCTATATTCCCTCGTATAATCGTAGACCGCTCCGTTTTTGAAATTGTCGACAAAAAAGAAAACCATATTACATTAGATAAAGACGGGATATATTTTTACGATTTTATGCAGGCTCGTATTGATGATGGTGGCAAAAGATTGCGACAGAATATAGGAATGTTAAAAGCCAATGTTTTATTGAACATTACAAATAATGTTTCGCAATCTTCCGTAATAAGCAAAATGGAATGGCTTGTAAATTACTTTAATGAAAGCTGTGTAAATAATAACTTGCATTGCAATATTACACCTGCAGAAATTTACAAATCAGGACTGAAAGTAGATTCTATACATATAGTAGCAAAATCCTGCGATAAATAAATATCATTCTTATATATAGTACACAAAAAGAAGTATTCGATTTACGTTACTACCGCTCCGCCAAAAACTAATAAAACGAACCCATGTCAAAGTGAGTTCGTTTTATTTTATTGCTTAAATTATTTCGGCATTGTTCATCCTTGCGTCACAAGGCTAATTAGTTGCAGAAGCAGATTTGTTTATTTTTGCCGATTATTAGGTCGCAAAATTTATTACTTATCGATATTTATGTGATGGATTTTAACAATGAGTTGTAGTGATCTTTGTCGGCTCTTTCAATAAGAGCTAATATGCTTGCAACAATAGAATCCAATTCGCCAAATATTATATCTGTCTCACTGCTGTCCTCAAATACAGAATTGTGAGAAAAAGAATTTATGAATCGATATATTTTTTTGCACTCATTTTGCTCTTTGTAACTTAATACATAACCGTCAGGACGATTGCATTTGTAAAGCAATGATAACTTTTGAGATAAATCGTTGATATTGTGTATTTTAAAAGAAGCAAAACTTTCAATAACTTTGCGACAAGTATTGGCCATTTGCATATAGTCATCAAATTCGATTTCAGTGCCAGTAGAATAGTTTTTATGGAAGTTATATATTTTTTCAAATAAATAATAGTATTCTGACATTGCATTCATAATAGATTTGGGTAAATTTTTTATCTTAGCATTGCGTGTTTTGATATCATTTACTGTTGAATATGTGCTTTCAAGTAAATACATTGATGCTTTACAATATTTTCTACGTAGTAATTTAAAGAAATTAAAGTTATGCGTAAGCACAAATAATTGCTTGCTTTTGTCAAAATATGTTTCAATAAAGGCATAAGCGTTAAATAAATGATTTGAATCAAAACTAGATATAGGATCATCAATGACAATAATGCTTTCTTCAATATTATTACCATTCTCTTTAACCTTAGTAAGAAAATAGACGAATGCTATGGCTGTTTTTTCACCTTCACTTAAAAAACGTGCATTATGCCCGGAATCTCGCCGAACAATTCTATATCCTTTCGTAGGCTCATCATATTGCAAATTTAATTCATTGCGTCCTAAAAATTTAGACAATAAGTCGTTGAAGTTAGAACTCGCTTTAATTACGTCAACCAATTCGTTTTCGTATTTGTTAATTTGATTATCTGTCGTTGCAATACTCGTTTCAATGTTTTTCGTGGCGTTCGTCGCTTTTTTAAGGTCATTTTCTAACGACGAAATATTCAAACCTACGTAATTATTATAGACTAATAATTTTTCAATTTCTTTGATAGCGGCAAGTTGTTTTTTATTAAATTGATTAGTGATTCCCTCGTTTGATTTAATTAATGTATTTAGTTTTTCGATTGCCGTTTGAAACGCAGCAATATCACATTCTACGTCGTCAGTAATTTGTATAGGGTCAAAAGGATTTTTTTGCTTATCGATTAGTTTTTCTAATATTTGTTGGACGTATGAGTTAATTGTACGTCTAAATTTGTTGATTTGATCTAACAATTTCGACACTTCATTACGCAAAGATGAATAGAAATCAGATTCCGAAACGGCTATTTCAGGTAGCAAAGCGTCATTTAGACTATTTTTGATATCGGATATCTGTTTTTGCAAATCTTGTACTTCATTATTGAATAAGTTTGCCAAATATTGTTGGCGCTCTTGAGAAATATAACCGCCACAATATTTGCAATGAGATTCTCCCTTATGTAGACGATAACCTTCTTCTAACCACGAAAATACGCTATCGTTAATTTTTTCTTGCAGACAAGATTTTATCGTTTTATTGAGGATAATACGTGCATCTTTTAAAGATGCAATCAACCTATTGACTTGATACTTTAGTAAGTCAAAGATAATAGGTTCTTTTATTTCATCTTTCAACTCGGATTTTAAAGAATCTATTCTTTGTAATATTTCAGTCGTATCATGTTTTTCTGACAAAAATTGTTGATACGTTTTGATGGCTTGTTGAAAAGTTATTTTCGTATAATTTGAATAAGTATTGGCAATGCCTCCTATGACATGGAATTCCTCTTTAATTCTTTTTGCACAAGAAATGTATGCGTTATCTAAAGTTTTTTGAGCGAGTGCATATATTTTATTCGCATTCGTTTGCTCGCCGAGTAATTTTTTTCTTTCCTTTTTCAAAGATTCTAACGTTTCTTTTGCTTCTTTGTTTGATTCAGAAATATAAATGATGCCTTTTAGATTTGAAAATTCGCCAATATTGTCTTCGACGAAATGAGAATCAAAAACGTAAATATTGTAATCCAAACTATTTAAATTTGCCGACGAAAAATAGCCGACTTCGTCGTCATCTATTTTGAATTCTCCTGTAAAATATCTTTGTTCTTTATTTTTGATATCGTCAAATATCGTAGACAGGGTGCTTTTACCACTACCATTTAATCCATAAAATAGATTGGTTTTATCGAATTCTTTTAAATCTGATGTCCAAGTAAAATCTTTAAAAATACCATATTGTTTAATTTTCAATAGTTTTCTAATCATTATTTTCCTCCGTTGTGAGCGTATTTTTCAAAGCATGTAAATATGTTTTTTTGTTTTGATTATGAAGCGGTCGCATTGTATAAATTTAATAAATCACCATTGCTCATAACTATATGTATCCATTAAAATATGTATTGAATAATTCAGCATCGCCAGTAATTGCACTTAAATAATTTGAATACATGATTCGTTAAATTAAGTCACACAAACTACTAAATTTTTATTTAGAAATATACTTTTCTAACTTCCAAAAAGTTAAGTAATTTATTGAAAATTCGATTTACGTTAATACCGCTCCGCCAGAAGGGAACTGTACAAACACATGGACTAATGGGTTTGTACTTTTTCTTTTATATGAGAGCTTCGGAGTATATTTGCCGATAACAGATATACTCCCAAAGCCACCCAATCCAACAGCATGATGACAACAAAACGAAATGATAAAGAAAAATTTACAAAATAGCAAACTATCGTAATTCTCAGAGAATTAAATTTTTAAATTCAGATACAAAAAATTATCTTTCAAAAAAAAGGCAGAGCTATCTACTGTATAGGACTCTGCCTTTATCCACCGGTGTTAAAGCTTGTATTTTTTAGTTTGACACCTAAATGTGAACTTTGCTCATTTTATTGATTGAAGCAATATTAGTAACGCTTCTTTTTGTTCGTTAGATAGTGACCTTACTCTCCTTACCAATTCGGCGTTAATTCCGTACTCAGTTTCATCATCAGTAAAAAATTCCGACAATGTTATTCCAAACGCATTGCATATAGATCTCAAAGTAGATATTTTGGGTTCGGTTTTTCTTGTATAAATATTATTCAGTGTGGATTGCGTGAGTAGCGCTTCCATAGCGAGGTTATTTATCGACCACCCTCGTTCTTTTCGTAACTTCTCGATTTTTTCCAAGATATCCATGTTAACTTTGTTTCCCTTTTTTAGTTAATTATATAACACAAATGAGTTTACTAATTAACCCTTTGTACTTGACATATCAACCCAAATGAGTTAAAATGTAAACGCAGAAATGTTTACAAAGATGTATTTTATTTTGCGATAAAACATGTAGTAACACTAAGCAATATCTTTTACAAAAGGGAGAAAGGGCTTCTCCAGGGGATGATTTTATGGCGAAATTCAGTGAACTAAACGGCAAACAAAAAGTTATATTCGTGATTGTTGTAGTTGCAGTATTCGTAGGCGTGTTTTGGGCTGTCAGCGCAATTTTCAACGGACTTGGCAGGGGCAGCAATTCTCAAATAGAAGTCATAAGCGAACCGCAAATGACAATTTCATCCGGTTCATTTGGCTACTACCCCGTAGTCAAGGTAACGATTCG
The DNA here is from genome assembly GCA_022508325.1 of Clostridiales bacterium. GTDB lineage: Bacteria > Bacillota > Clostridia > Christensenellales > CAG-314 > Fimimonas. Next base: position 13,416 of record JAFLVL010000006.1, read on the forward strand.
CAACAAAACCGACCAAACAATAACCGTACAAATGGAATGTACAATTTACGACAAGAACGGTAACGTAACGGAGACCCTAACGTCACGCAACATAATTTTTAACCCCGGCGAGACGGGTACAATTAGCACCGTACGAGGTAAATGGTATGCAATCAGTAACTATGCCGAACAATGCTCTTCGTTCGGAAATGTAAAATACACTATTGTGTAAAAAGTGTGTTTATTGCAAGATGTCCATATATTAATTTTGTGATATAATTGAGGAGAATTGTAATGAAAAAAACTTTATCTTGTATTGCATTGGCTTTAATTGCGTTATTATCGTTTGAATTGGCTTCGTGCGCAGTGCAAGAACCGGAGCTGCCGGAGACCGTAAGTTTAAACTATGGTTTTTGTCGTTATGTGAGTTGCGACTTTGAAACCAGCCAAACTGGTGGGATGAGGTATGCTTTTGACATGAAATACGATGGCCTGAGCGCTAAATTATATAAAGGTGGCGGAAGGATAGAAGGTGCGACAACGCAAACTGTAGTTAAAGGTACATACGGAACAACAGTGATTGCAATTGCAGATAATGGCTATGAATTTATCAAATGGAGTGATGGGTTAACATCACCTTCTCGAACGGATTTGAGTACATACGCTTATGACGCGATTGATTCATCTAGAAAAAACATTTTATTTAATGAAGTGTATCCACTTTTTGGCAAACAACACACCGTACACTTTAGGGCACTAACAGGTGGCTATATAATCGGGGAAACAACACAAACTATAACAACTGGGCAAGCGGGAACTACACTTACAGCTGTTGCAGAAGAAGGATATATTTTCATGGGCTGGTATATTCAGGATCCGACTTATGGCGATGTGGAACCGGGATCTTTTGTCGGGAGAATAACCAAAGCAAACGCATTGGAATATGATCCGTTTTTGCACGGTCTACCGAGTGAAGGACGATATATAGTTGCCACGTTTATAGAACGGCAAAATTAAACGTTCTATTTAATATGGTATAGTTTGGGAGGGCAATTTGTGTTTGTACAAACGCCCTTGCTCTCCGCCAAACGGTACCCAACTGAACCCTTTGTCCAGTTGGGTACTTTTTAATATCTAAAATGATTGTCTCATAATAAATTTGTATTAGAATCTGTGCATATTTTATTAGTATGATAAAAAAATTGCAAAAATTTTAATAGAATCTATTGACAAATGCTATTTTGTATGCTATTTTATAAGAAAAATATACTGGAGGTTAATAAACATGCAAAACAAAGAACATTTGTACCCAGTCATTCAATTTTCTCCTGCACATAGTAATACAATAGCGCACATGCTAGAATCAATAGAAGCATATGAAAGAGGCTTAGGAGTGGACAGACTGAATATACGTCCCAAATATCAACGTGGTGAAGCTTGGAAACAAGAGTACAAGGAAAAGCTCATTTATAGTTTAATCACAAATTATCCCATAGGAAATTTTATTGTAAGAAACTTAGACGATGATAATAGGGCAACGTCTGAGGTGGTGGATGGACAACAACGGTTAATAACCATAAAAGCATTTGTGAAAGAGGGTATGGAATTAAGCTCAGAATTATCCAAACAGATTATTAAAGAGAAAGAAGAATATTTTCTTTATGAAGAGAAAAACCAAGAAAACTCTTTAGCTATAAAAATTTATAAGAAATATAAAAACAAACCGACGCAGAACATTAGACTATCATTCAAATCATTGCCACAATTGCTTCAAAATCAAATTATAAACTATAACCTAAGCATAATTGATATTTTACGCTCAAGCGACGAAGCCGTAGCACAATATTTTAGGTTTATACAAAATCAAGAAAGGCTAAGGGCTGGGGAAATAATAAATGCAATTCCCAACTCTCCTGCAGCAACATATCTTGATATGGTACAGAAGAGAGATGATTTTCTTAGGGTAATTGGATGGAAAGAGGAGCGTAAAGAATTTGAGAAAATTTTCTATAGCATGATTGGTATATTTGACAAAAAACTACTGCTTGGTACAACGGACAAAAACATTATTGATTATATCGTTGATTTCAAAAGCGTAGATAAACTTGCTGAAAATAGAATTGCAAATATGGTTGCTGCTATAAATTATATTTCTACATTGGATTATGAAAATTTGCATTTTAATAAGCGACTACTGAAGTTTTTCTTATTATTGGCGGGATACGAAAAAATTGATTTTACCGTTGACACAGAGAGAAAGTTTATTACATTATGCGAAATTAACACTAAAATTGCTCAGTTTAACTCAGGTAATACAAATGAATTAAACAAACTATTTATGGACTATCCAGATAATATAAAAGAGAAATATAGGCAGGTTTTTTTGCTTGGCAGAGGATCCCATTCGAATGAGGTAATGCAATGCAGAATATCGGATTTAGCTGATATCATAGACTATGAATTGATGCATTAATATAATTACTTAAAAAGGTGACACAGTTTAAAGCGTCACCTTTTTAAAAATGTTATTTTTCCCCTTTTCTTCTATTATGTTCTTTGCAAAGCATTTGACAGTTGTCTATACTTGTTTTGCCGCCTTCTATCCAAGGGGTAATATGGTCGGCTTCCATTTCATTTATCTCATAGCGTGTTTTTTCGCGGTGTTCTTGCACGCAGTGAGGGCAAATTCCTTGCTGCCTTTCGTAAACTTGACGCTTTTGGCTTTCCGAAAAAGCACGCAAATTTAAATGTTTTGGATTTCGAGTTAGAACATAGGGATATATACCTCTCTTGTTTGTCACGTCGTCGTCTAACATCAGTTTGGCTATTTCTTCTTCAAGTTTCGATATATCATAGGTTTGTGCATGAAATTGATCGTACAGTTCACCCCAATTTATGCCTTTCATTTCTTTGCGATATTTTGGAAATGTCAGCTGTACCCAGTCAATGACATTTTTAAAATATATCCATAGTTCGTTTGTGTTTGGATCGTGTTGGTGCATCGCCATGTAATCTTCAATGTGACCTTTGCTTATCCAATCAAGTGCGGTTTCTAGGATGTCCTGCCGTATGGCGGAACCATTTACGTAGTTTTTGGAAAGCAAATATGCTGCGCAATTTGTTTTACTGAAAATTGATTTTGCGCTTGTTAACCATGTACCTGTGTAAGTGGCATTACGTAATTCCTGGTCGGTCAATTTTTCACCGGCAATATTGATTATTTTAAACCAATCTAATTTTTCGCGGTCATTGCCCTCACAAAAATACACCAAAACTTTATAATCTAAAATCTGGATTTGTTCTGTTCGTGTCAAATTACCAAAGCCACGACTATTAACCGAAAAATCTCCATTAATGTATTGACAAAAACTAATGGTGCGTTGTTGTCCGTCTAATACCTCGTAAGTTCCGTCATCGTTTTTCACCCAATACATTACGTTGAGAGGAAAACCCTTGACGATTGTATCTATTACTGCATTACGCTTTTTTTCATCATAAACAAACTCGCGTTGATACTTCGGACGGATATTTAATTTTCCGCCATAGCCAACCACACCTTCTTCGGCATTGTCCACATAGTTTTCACTAACCTCTCTTATCGTTATTTCGTGTAGTTCAATTTTCACTTTGTTTTCTCCTAATAATAATTCTCCGATACATTGCTTTCCCATTCAGATCAGGGCCGCGTCCACGCCATTCAACTCTATGATCATCTAATCCCATAATCTCAAACTGATCAGGATTATACTTATCTAAAAATGTGATAGGAACACCTATGAGTCCAGCATAGTCGCAAGGGATATCAGCCGTTTTGTTAACATTGATAGCATCATAATTGTCGTATTTGGGAAATTCTTCAGGCGTATATTTCTTATATAGGGTTAGATATTCGTGCCTTTCTATAAAGTCTAGATTTGTATACCATCTAACGCCTTTAACGCGTATGTATTTCGTTCCTTTTTCATCTATTCTAAAACCAGCTGCTTGTAATGGATAATAACTGGGAACACGAAACTCCCTGTCGCCGCTATGTATGCTTTGACCGAACCACAATTTGTTTTCCTTTAAAAGTTTAAATATTTCTTTGTACGTAACCGCATTTTGGTTACCTATGATTATAAACTTTTTGTTAAACGCCATAAGCTGAGCGACATATTCTCTAAAAAGAGAAAATGGCGGATTGGTTACTACAATGTCTGCTTGTTTAAGTAATTCAATACATTCTTCGGAACGAAAATCCCCATTGCCTTTTAATAGCGTTAAGGCGTTCTGACTATTTTTTAATAGATATTTTACATCAGACAAATCAACTGCACCGTCGCAGTTGTAGTCTAATACCTCATTAATCTCTATTTTGTACGCGTGTCTATCATAATTCGTATATAACTTTGGTTTAATGTCTGCGAACAAAGATTCTTGTTCAAAAGCAATAGGCGAGCTGTCGTAACAAGTAGCAATAAGCTTTTTTAAACCCAAATGGTTGAAATTAATAGCAAAATATTTAAAAAAATTGCTTTCGTACGGGTCATCACAATTGCAAAAAACGACCTTTTCCTTAAAATGTTCTTTATAGTGTTTCAATTCCAGCTCAATATCCACGAGTTGCGTGTAAAATTCATCAGCTTTATTTTTTCTTGCAGAAACTAATATTTCATTTGGCATAGTTTTTAGCCCTCGACGTGACAACTATAGTTAATTTATTTTAACACAATAGTTGGCAAATTTCAACACTATAGTTTAAATATAGCGCTTTTAGATAAGATAAAATGACACTATAGTTTAATTTAGAGGCGAAAATGGAAACTAAAGAGATTGGTGAAAAAGTTCAAAAACTGAGAGAGAAGAAGGGTTATAAACAAAACCAACTTGCAAACAAGGCAGGTATATCCCCAACCTACATTAGGGATATTGAAGCAGGCAGAAAAAATCCGACTGTTCAAGTGCTTGGTTATATATGTGGCGCGCTAGAAATAACTTTGCAACAATTCTTTACAGAGGAAGCGTCTCCAGAAAATCAAGACAAGCTAGGACAATTAACTGCGCATCAGCAGGAACTGTTGAATGAATTTCTGAAAAGTTTATTAAAATAAAAAACTTGACACAAAGATGTGCCGAGTTTTATTTTTTATCAAATCTTATTGGTGTTCAGTTGAGATGACAGGCTTCCCGCCATTAATATCTCCATAAGAACACCCTAAAATGGGTGTTCTTGTGCTTTTGTGTAATTACGTAATTATTGAATATCGTTTGCTAAATATGTTTGTTGAAAACTAGCGGCTCTTTCGCAGACAATGAAAATTGACTTTTTTATGCTAATATGATAAAATTATCAAAAAATTTTGGGAGGCAAAGCATGGCTATACCGCAGATAAAAGAAGAAGATATCATCAAGGCCTTGGCGTACATCGATGAAAATGGTGTACCGGTGCAACACATGAGCACCAAATACGAGCTTGTCACCGATGATGGACACAAATATCCACCCAAGTATGTAATTGCTGTTGCGAATCATCTCGCAAACGGCACAGAAATTTCCACCGATGGCTATAACGCAGTAGAGGCCAAAAATTATCTTCAAACCAGAGGATATAACATCACTACAAATCAGGTAAAGTTTGAATTGACCATCACAGCTGATGATATTGTATCGACAGATCCGCGTTTTACTATGGACAACTTGACAGATGGCGACAATTACAAGCCCATTGATACATACTTTAAGGCTGCCGATGGAACAATAATTAGGCGTGAATATATAAAGGGTGAAAGGCGAAATTCTAACCAAACCATGCCTCGTATCGCATGTCAGATATACGAGACGCAGCTAGATGCCTTGACTGTAACAGAAAAAGAGAACTTCCCCATATGTAGGTACAATTTGGGAGGTTATTTGTATAGTGGAATTTATCCCAGCATTGCCGACTTCAAAAAATATCGCAAGACGATAGAGTATCTTGTGTATAATTGTAGGAATGGCAAGCAGTTTGTGCTGTATTGTTGGAATGTCTTTTCGACAATTCTCTTTGTGCAGGAATGTCTTAAAGAATTTGGTTCAAAAGATGATCAATTTGTCCTAATCTATCGCGAAAAAGATGAAAAAGAGACCAAAGAAACAGAAGAGGAAGAAATTGTTAAGGAGGAGCTTGTTCAGCAATTTCAAGGGTACAGAAATTTTTATTCGCGATTGTTGATTGAGTCCAAGAACATCATTTTCCGTGGTGCTCCCGGTACAGGTAAGTCCTACCTTGCCAAGGAGATTGCGGCAGATATTATTAGCGATGGCTATTTTGACGAGTATAAGCTTCTGAACGATGAGCAAAAGCAGCAAGTGGAGTTTGTGCAGTTTCATCCGAGTTATGACTATACGGATTTCGTAGAAGGGTTGCGTCCAAAAATCAATTACGATGGTTCAATTGGCTTTGAACTGCAAGACGGAATCTTCAAAAGATTCGTAGATCGCGCCAGAAAGAATTATGAGAATTCGCTAAAAACCATAGAGACAATAGAGAAAGAATTGTCTGTTCGGGAAGCAATAGATGAATTCTTTTCCAATATTAAATTTGGAATCGATACATTTAAAACGATAAGAGGTAGTGAGTTTAGTATTACAGACGTTGATGATGACCGCATATACGTAGCTATTCCCGGTAATGCAAAAGCCAACAATCTAATTCTTGATATTGATAAACTCAGTAGAATGTTGGAAGCAGATTTTGAGCTTGAATTAAAAGACATCAAAGAACTCTTTGGGCACGCCCGTAGAATGCAAGATCATTCATACTATCTGGCAATCTACAAAGAGATAAAAGCACTGAAAACGAAAAAGAAAACTTTGTCGACACAGGTTAAGAAAGAGGAACTTAAAAAGTATATCTTTATTATTGACGAAATTAACCGTGGCGAGATTTCAAAAATTTTTGGCGAGCTGTTTTTTACAATTGACCCCGGTTACAGAGGCGAAAATGGCGCAGTAAAAACGCAATATGCAAATTTGCACGCTGATCCGGAAGAGAAATTTTACATTCCTGACAACGTTTATATCATTGGCACCATGAATGACATTGACAGATCGGTGGATAGTTTTGACTTCGCAATGCGTCGTAGATTCCGTTTTATAGAATTGAAAGCGGATGCGCGTTTAGAAATGTTGGACAACTTAGGCGATGAGGACCTCAAAAACGAGGCTATCAAACGTATGACATCATTGAACAATGCCATTGCCGCAGTAGAAGACTTAAACGAAAACTACCAGATTGGCGCGTCATATTTTCTCAAGCTTAAAACATTGTCTATTGACCAACTATGGGAGGACTATCTCAAACCGCTGTTGCAAGAGTATATTCGCGGAATGCACGATGAAAAAGGCATCATGAGTAAACTTGAACAAGCCTATTTCAAACCGGATGACGGTGATGCAAATGATAATACGTAGGAAAGATAATTCACGAATACCCAAGTCTGTACTTGCAGGTATTGCTGCTCTCACGGACAAAATTGCGGACAAATCTTTTGAGCAGCTAGAGAGCGAAGGGGTCATGGTATTTCCCGCAAGAGTACGTGATTATACAGATATCACAAGCGAACAAATGATACTGCAAAGTGCCAACGACGAGTATGTTTTGGGCAATGTGATGGGATTTGTTGGGTGTGGAACCGACAGGCTTGTCATAGAATCACGTTTCGATAGTGAAAGCAACGACTACTTTTTACTGTATTTGTTGGGTAAAGTGCTCAATTTTCCCAATATTGTCGATTTGCAAACGGATGCTGACAGCGAAAATCAATTGTTTAATTGGCTTGTTTTTCTATTTCCGTATTATCTGCAAAAAGCGGCACGAAAGGGATTTTTTAAAACGTATATTCATCGAGAATACAACGATGCCAATATCAAGGCAACCATTGATGTTGCACGACATATCAGACAAAATACGCCCTTTGTTGGGAAGATTGCATATAGTCAACGAGAATACTCCGCTGACAATAACATTATCGAGTTGGTGAGGCATACTATCGAGTTCATAAAGAAAAAGCCCTACGGTCACAACTTGCTTGTCAAGGTCAAAGATGAAGTAGACCTTGTTGTGGACGCGACGCCGCGTTACAGGCAATGCGACAGACAAAAGATTGTATCTCAAAACAAGCAACATCCTATTAGGCATGCTTATTATCACGAGTACCGCGCCTTGCAACGTCTGTGCATATTGATTCTTCAATATCAAAAACACCAAATCGGCTCCGGAATGCGGCAGATATACGGCATTTTGTTTGATGGCGCATGGTTGTGGGAAGAATATGTTAATACGCTCATCAAAGATTACTTTGTCCATCCCAGCAACAAAAGTGGCGTCGGTGCGCAACATTTATTCAATGGTAACAGCAAAGGATTGATTTATCCGGATTTTATAGGAAAAGCCCCGCACTCGCACGTGATTGCCGATGCAAAGTACAAACCGATTGATAACATTGGCAATAGGGATTACTTGCAAGTTTTGGCATATATGTTTAGGTTTGACGCTAATAGAGGCTACTATCTTTATCCCGAGAAAAACGGTTTGAATGATGAGATACTTTGGTTGAACAAGGGGTGCACCTACGAGCGCAACGTTACACCAAGAGATGATATTTGTGTCATCAAGCACGGACTGAAGATTCCGCTAAATGCTGATTGTTACGAGGACTTTGTCGCCATTATGCAAGTGAATGAAATCGAATTTATAAAGTCGTTTTCGATGCTTATATAAATTTTTAACATTGCAACCACAAATATACAATTATAAGTGTTCTTATGGAGTTAATATTTCTCCGCCAGAAGAGAATTGTACGAACCCACGAAGTGAGTTCGTACTTTTCATTTTGTATGAGAGCTTTGGAATATTTTTGCAGATTTAGTTACTTTAAGCCATATTTCTCGGCATAAGAACATACTACTGTCGCAAAATGGCGGTTGAGATGTTTTTTTACGTCAGTAATATCAACGTACTTGCCTTCCATCATGTTTTCAATAACGGCTTCGGCAATCATCGCATTACGCCCGTGTTCGTCAGCAAGATATTTTTCAATGTCCATATTCATTTTATCGTTTATTCCGCCCACTGCGCTGCGAACCAAAACGGTATCTTGGCCGACAAGTTTGCAAAATTTCTCAAACGAATTTATTCCCTCTACAATGTCAGCGACAGAAATTTTTCCTTTGTAGTTCAAAACTTTTTCTCCTCCTAATAAAATATTGTCTGTGGTCGTTTCCAAAACATTTGCCAAATCTACCAAAACTCCTACGTCCGGCAGCGTTTCTCCTCGCTCCCATTTGGAAACTGCCTGTGGAGTAACATTCAATCTTTCACTCAATTCCTGTTGAGTGAGTCCCTTTGCTTTTCGCAATGCGGCAATTTGTGATGCAATCGCAGATAAATTCATATTACCACCTCTTTGTTATAATTTGTAAATCGATTTACAGTTAGATTCTACCAAATAAGTGATGTAAAAACAACAACCTAGTGGGTTAGATATTATACAAAAAAGTAACCTGGCAGTTTAACGTATAGTCAATTTTGACAAAATGGAAATCGAAAAAGGCATAAAAGGTCTTTTTGAACGGCAATTTGAGTTTGTACAAACGCACTTGCTCTCCGCCAGTAGCAAATAATACGAACCCACGGACAAGTGGATTCGTACTTTTTCTTTTGTATGAGAGTTTTGGCGTATGTTTTTCGATCACAGATTTAAAACCAAAGCCACATAAACCGACAGCGCGAAATACTAACAAACGTACTGCGAATGGCAAATTTACGAAATAAGCAGAAAGGAGGCATACCACAATAAGGCATGCCTTATTTTCATTATCGTTGGATATTGAGTAATACAAGCACCCGCACCAGTACCAAATTCGATTTTTGATAGTTGTAAATATTTGTATACTTACGCTATAATTGTATTTACAATAAACAGTAACTTATAGGAGTAAACTTATGGTTGCGAATAGAATAAATGTCGGCAATATCCCTGTAATTGTGTGGGGAAAGAAATCCGAAAAAGTGTATCTATTTGTACATGGTAAAATGTCTTCTAAAGAATCAGCAGAAAGATTTGCAGAAATAGCGAGCAAAAAAGGTTATCAAACAATTAGTTTTGACTTGCCTCAACATGGAGAACGACAGGGCAGAAATGACAGGTGTGATATTTGGAATGGAATACGCGACCTCGCATTGATTGGAGATTATACTTTTGCCAACTGGAAAGAAGTATCATTATTTGCATGTAGTTTAGGGGCGTATTTTAGTTTGAATACTTATCATACATACGATTTAAAGAAGTGTCTTTTTCAATCGCCTATTTTAGATATGGAGTATCTAATTAAACAAATGATGATATGGTTTGATATATCTGAAGAAAGACTTGCACAAGAAAAATACGTGTACACACCCATAGATGTTTTATCATGGGATTACTATCAGTATGTAAAAGAACATCCAATACTGCAATGGAATATTTCAACTTATATTCTTTTTGGAGGGAAAGATAATTTACAAACATTGAACATTGTAAATGATTTTGTCGATAGGTTTCATTGTGGACTTACTGTAGCAGAAAATAGTGAACATCCTTTTATTGAGGAAAAGGATGTTCAAATTGTGGATCAGTGGTTACAAGACAATATATAATAAACAATTTTAGTTTATATAATCAAAAAGAATTTTACTATGGATCAGAATAACATATTTTGAAAGCATTTATTTCTTAAAGTTGTCTTGCAACAGATTTTGTTTAAACTCAACAGATTTGTCGCAAATTTCGCCACAATTGTATGAAAGTATAAGCCAACTCGAAAGTGCAACAAGTAAATTTTATGACGCAATTCTTAATTTTGAGAATATAGTTCAACAAGCGTTGACTAATGGACAAATTAAGAAAGACACCTACAACGATTTCATGATATCAATAAAAACCATTGAGGATATATACATGAAATATCAGATAACTCCTTGGCATGAGACCTTAATAGATAATGATTAAAACAAAAGACCTATTTCAGAAGAATTTGAGGTTCGTACAAGCCCCTTCTATTTCGGCAAGAGCACCCAATTTGAACCCAAGAGGCTCAAATTGGGTGCTTTTTGCCACCCATATCGCGCTGAAAGCACATTTTAACGTTAAAATATTTACAAAACCCAAAAAATTATATATAATAAAATAACTTAAAGTCGAATTTTATTGGTTTCAGAGCACAAAGGATAAAGATAGTATAAATGACGTACAAAGAAAGGCTTAACGAATGTTTGTCTGCCATTAAACATGGCGACGAAACAAAATACGATGACTTTGTTCAACTGACTTACGGACCGTTGATAAACGTAGCCAGAAGTTATTTGTATGATAAGTCAAACGCTAGGTCGGTTGTATTAGATTTATACTATAAAATTTATCTATATGCCGACAAATACGATACCTCAAAAGAAGCAGAAGCTTATCTTTGGCAGATTGTTAAAAACAAAGCATACGATTACAACAAACAACAGATCAAAAGGCGTACTGTCAATATAGACGATATTCAAATATTTGACAATATTGACCAATACGAGAGAGTAAATGCTAGAATAGATATTGAAAGAGCGTTAAACCGCGTTGGAGCTACTAACAAAGCTATATTTTTATGGACTTATGAAGACGGACTAACGCAAGAAAAAATCGCCAGAATGCTTGGTATCAGTAAATCGGCAGTTTGTCAGCGTTTGAACAAAACGAAGCAAAAATTAGCAAAATATTTAAGATAGCGCTAAACATTTTGCGCTGACAAAAGGTACAAGTAAACAAAAGGAGAAAAATATGAAAAAATTAATATACGTCGTTCTCGTGTTACTTTTGCTGGTAAGCGTTTCGGTGTTTGGCGCATGGGCGCCGATTGCGCAGGCGGAAACCGAACTCAGATACGCTGACGCGCCTATTGTGTCTACTCTAGCAAGCACGCAAATTTATTACACTTCGAGGGTTATTGACGAAGGCGAAACCGCAGGTGGGGCGCCACTATATAATTATTCTGCAGGCTATGCTAATGCCTGCGGTCCGATTGCCGGTACAGCTATCGTTGCATTCTATGATAAATATTACCCCGAATTAATCCCCGATTGGGAATCATACTACCCAGCTACGGGCAAATATCGTCTTCAGGTCACAACTTATACTACTCCGGTATTGAGTGAATTGTACACACTAATGCAAACTAACGTCAAAGGTGACGGCGTTAGTGAGAGCGAATTTAAAACAGGATTGCAGACTTATATTACAAATCGCGGATATTCGGTTAGCTACACTAACGTCAAGAGCGGTAGCTCATTGAATTACAGCGCTTGCAAAGCCGCCATCGACAGCAACAAAGTGATTGCCCTTTTCATTAAACCCGGTATTGTCTATGATATATGGGAATATTCTGATCACGATACATTTGTAGAAAATACTATTGCTGGTAATCATATTATGTATGCCTATGGGTATTTTCAACTAAAATACTACGATAGTACTGGACTGTTTCGCACGGAAACGTTTTTAGAAGTCTCGGTAGGACAACCTGCAACCACGTTTGCTTATTATAAGGTGGATTCGTCCAATTTGGAAGCTGCTTACGTTGTCAACGTAGGCTAAGGAGAAAAATGACAGACGAAGAAATTTATCAACAAATAGAAGAATACCGTGAAGAGGCAAACGCTCTATATGAAAGGACTCACGAGCAGGTGGAGGCTTCTATTGTCAAGCATGCTCAGACCAAGAAAAGGCGCAAAAAGCTTTTTGCAGGCATGCTGTCTTTCGCCATGGTTTTAGTAGTGACCCTTGCGATAGTGTTACCTATCGTTATTCAACCTCAAGATCAAGAAATCAGGTATAATGACTTTAGTGTGCTTATTCCAGAGGAGCTCAATTACAATTTAAAAGAATATTATGCAATTAATAAACAATCACTACTTTATCTAGATTGGTATGAATATGCAGAGGAAATGATTACGCTGCGTTACTACGAAGATGGTAAAGAAAGTGAAACGGTTTATTTGAGCGAATCACTCATTGACGGATATCGTGGGTACCTTGTAAAACTCTCGGTAGTAAAGCGGAATATTGTGGTGGAAATTTTAGATGAGAAGTTTGAAGAATATGAAACTACAAATATAGATGATGTCCAGATAATATATATGTTGGACAGAAAACGGAGTCTTGCAAAATTTGAATATCAAGGCTACAAATACTACTTGGAAATAGAGGACGAAATAACATTAGATTTTCTTTTGGAAACTATCGAGAGTATGTTCAATAATTAAAAATCAACAAGCTACTGCAACAACGCAGTAGCTTGTTTTTTTTATGCGACAAATATTCTTCAAAGAGAGAAAACAAAAGTTAAAGTAAAGGTAATCACAATTTTAAACATAGCCATATCAAAATTTGCGATTTGCGCGGTAAGCGAGAATCTTTGCGCTCAGTAGACACAAACAACTTTGGCGGCCCAAAAGAAGCCTCACAAAAATGACATATACTTGACTTTTGGCGTCGAATTTGATATGCTGAATAATACGGAAAAAGGAGCGTTATGCAACAATCGTATATTCAGATTATACAGGCATGCGAGGCGGCGCTGTCCGATTTGCCCAAAACGCAAGAATTGTTGGAATATCCCGAGGTGCAAGCCGACAAGGGGTACTATCTGTCGCTACTCAAAAAATTCAACGAGCTTGAGCGCCTAAACGCCAAACTTTCCCAACTAAAACACTGTATCACCGAAGAGGAGAAGCTGGCTCAGGCAATGCCGACGCTTTCGGGGGAGGAGAAGGTTCTCGCTGTGGAAGAGATTGCCGCTCTACGCAAAGACGCCCTGTCGCTTGCCGACAGCCTTGCGGAAGAGCTTGGTTGCGGTAACGTTGCGGAAGAGGTATTTTGCCGCATTCTGTGTAGCGAGGGCGCGACACCGCTCGTCGAAAAGCTCTTTGAACTCATAAAGCAGGATTTGACGGGTCACGGCGTGACGGTAAAGGACGTCAACGTACAAAAGAAAAAGGGTGTAATTACCGAAATATCTTTCGCTGCAACAGGACGCAACGCGTTATCAAGGCTTAGCGCGCTTTCAGGCGTACACAAGGTGATGAATACGTCTGACGAACTTGTGTTGGCAGTAACCCCGACGGCAAGCGTCTTCGTATTCGACGAAAAGGATGTAAAGATTGACTTGTTCCATTCTAACGGCGCCGGCGGACAGAACGTAAACAAGGTGGAGACGGCTGTCAGGGCAACACACGTTCCGACAGGCACAGTGGTGGTATGTCAGGACGAGCGTTCACAGCTCAGCAACAAGCGTCGCGCAATGGAGAACCTAGCCAAGCGTCTTGCCGAAGCCAACGCCGAACTGGAAAAGAAACGTATGGATTCTGATATAAAAACACAGTTAAAGCGCGTTTCTGCACTTAATCTGTGCGCTAACTTTGAATTTATAGACAAAACTAACGGTTTGCAAGGCTCGCTCACGGCAGAGCAACTTTCAAACTATATCAACGCAATATTAGCTACTCGGTAGCAAAAGGAAACCGATTTGATACAACCGCAACAACTCACTCTCAATACGGATAAAATGTTACTCTCCGGTAGCCGTCGCGTATACAAGACGGAGGGCTTTATTTCCCTCACTCGAAAAACGGTGGCGATTGACGCATTCGTTTCGCGTGTGGCGGAGAGTATTTTTTACTCGGAATTTTCCGCGCCCGAGGGCAACTGTATTGCTGCGGAAACCGAGGACAGAAAATACACTTTATTCTTCCGTCAAAACCCGAGCGATCCTCGTCTGCGTCGCGGGGATTTGGTGTTTTATAAGTTTATCTCGGGAGATTCCTACGAAGGTGGCGTAGACCGTCGCCTTGCAGAATATTTGCTTACACACCCCAACGCGAAGATTACTCTGCGCGAAGCGTCGGAGGTCGCCCCCGAAGAAGAATTTGCCAAGATTTATCTCGTCAGTAGCGGCGGCGCGATGAACTTCCCGTTGCTCAACGAAACTCAGAGGAAAATCGTAGAAACGGAAAATTCAAATATGCTTGTGCAGGGTGTTGCGGGCAGTGGCAAAACCAACGTGTGCGTGGAGAAAATAGTCTACTGCGCCTGCCGCAACTATCGCGGCAAGGTGCTGTACACAACCTTTTCCCGCGCGTTGCTTGCCGAAACTCAAAACAGAGTTTCGCAGTTTTTGCGCAACATAGAGGATTTCCTGTCCTATTACGAGCGGGGCAAGGTCGTCTTTATTGACGAAAACCATAAGCGAGCGGTGGAGAATAAGCTCGGTATATTGTTCGATACCGACGACGACGGCAAAATTGTGGAATCTCTCAAGCGCATTGCGACGTTTTTGCGCGAGAAAGTCGATTACTATTTGATAGAGGACGTGTATTCGCAATTTTTCTCACCAAAACGCGTTGTCAACGAGAACGAATTTTTGAAGGAATACCTTGCGAGCAACCGCATGTCAGGCGCGCTCGATAAGATTAAAAATATCGCTACGGAGATTGTCTACAAGGAAATCTACGGTATGGTGTTCGGCAAATACGAGCTGACCGAACCCAAAGAAATGATGTCACGCGAGGAGTATTTTGCCGCAAGACGGGACAGTTTTTCCCGAGCGGAATGCGAAGTAATTTACAACGTGGCGTGCGACTACCACAGCTATCTCAAAAAGAACAATCTAACCGACAACAACTTTATGAGTAGAGAGCTTCTCGGTGTTATCGACGAGCCGCTGTATTCGGTGGGCATTATCGACGAAGCGCAGGATTTTACGCAGGTCAATTTGTGCCTAATAAAGAAAATATCCCGCAAGCTGTTCTGTGTGGGCGACGCTTTGCAGATGATAAATCCGTCCTACTTCAATTTCGGGTATATTAAACGCCTTATGTATGGCGACGTTACAGGCGTTTCCGAGCTAAGACACAACTATCGCAGTACGCAAGCGATAGAAAACATAGCCGAAAAGTTGGGCGAGTTGAACAGGCGACGTTTTGGCGTGCATAGCTTCGTGCTTCGCGGCGAGAGCGTTCATTCTTCAATGCCTACGGCGGCAGTGTTCGTCAAAGAAGACAATTTTGCGCAGAATCTGAAGGACAGACGCTTCGAGAACGTCACGGTCATCGTAGCATCGCAGAAAAAGAAGGAGCAATTACGCGCAATTCTCGGCAAGACGGAAATTCTGACCGTTGCAGAAGCCAAAGGCTTGGAGCGCAATACGGTTGTGCTACTGGACGTACTGTCGGACAATATCGACAAGTGGAACTACCTTGAAACTATGACGCTCAACCGCAAGACAGCCGATGAAAACTCGGTATTCCGCTACTATTTCAACCTGTTCTACGTTGGCGTCTCCCGCGCCAAGCAGTATCTCTTCGTAGCAGAAAGGGTATACCCGCAAATGTTCGACGCAATGTTTAGCGAATGCTTTGACCGTAAGAACAGGCAACAAGCCGTTGCGGCTCTCGGCGAGGTTGCTGGCAAAATCGAACTGGACGACGAGGAACTAATCGACCGTATCGAGAAGTTCTGCGCGTTGGAGCAGTACGAAAACGCGCGTTTTGCCGCAGACCGTCTGTCTACCGACGCTCTACGCGAGAAACAGCTTGCGCGCATATTTGTTCACAGCGAGTATTTGCGCTATGGACGGTATCGCGACGCCGGCGCAGAGTACTGGAAACGTGGAATGGACGAAGAGGCTAGAGAAATGTTCACGCAATCGGGCGACGAACAGCTCTTTCCCCTTATGGACGCCTGCAAGCAGGGCGGCGGTGTGTTGGACGTAGACATTGTCAAGTTCTATCCGTTGGTTACGGACAACGATTTGGCAAAGAAACTGATAGTTGAAACGGTCGATAACGACTACAAAGCAATAATGAGCAAACAAAGGCAAATCAATCAGCTATGGAGAGGTAAAAAATGAGTGATATCAACAACGACATCAAACAACTTATAGACAGTTTTTCCGCCTATCGCAACGTGCTTGCGCCTCTGCAAGAGAGTCTGCATTCCCTTGCGGAAACATACGGCGCAATACGCGAAGACCTGGACAACCTCAACAAAAGCCTTTCCGGCAATGCGGGCAGTCAGCTGGAAAAAATTCATTCGACGCTCAGTCAGCAGGCAAAAAGCGGTCAGGAGTTGGCAAGACGCATAGACGAATATGCCGAATCGGGCGAAAAATATTCCCGCGCGGTGACGGATATGACCAAGCGTTTCGAAAATATTGCTTCTAAGCTCGACGCCATCGACCAGATAGAAAAAACTGCCGAAGCAATAATGGGCAGACTGGAAGAGTTGATGGAAGAAAAGCGCGCGTCTTATAACGTCAAGGAGCTTCAAAGGTCGCTTGATACCTACAACAAAAACGTCGAAAAAATCAGCGAATTTATCAATAGAGATATAGCCTCGGTTCTGCAACAGAACGCAGAAAAAATCGAAAGTATTCGCCGTGAAAACGAGGCGCTTGCACAAGTCGTGGGCGAACAGGGCAAGGCGGTGTCAGAATTGACCGCTATGTTTGCCGAGACGTCGGTACTACTCAGACAGGCTGTTGAGAAGGGTAGCGTCAACGAAGAATATATCTTTGACGCCTTCGATAAGTGGGCGGCAGACAGAAAGGTTAAAATAAAGAGAAAATAAAAAAATGGAATTTTTTGAGAAACTGTTTCAAGCGTTGAAAAACGACGATATAAAGCAATTCAGAAGCTGCATGGAGACAAACTATTGCGGCTCTCTTCGCTTGGGCAGATTTCCCGTTCTTTCCGTCATGTATCTGTACAATTCCGGACGACTCTTACGCGCTTACGAGAAGAAATTTTTGAAGCACAATTCTTGGCAGGACGTCGGAGAACCTATGGAGATTGCCGCAAAATTTCGCGGCATCGCGGGCAAGTGCTTGCGACTGTATCTCAACGAGACGGTGTCGCCGCTGGAAATGCTGTTGCTACTGGACAAAAATTTCAAGCTAAAGCGAGTGTTTGCCGACGCGCATATCACTGCGCCTGTCAAACAGCGACTAAAAGACATTTATTATATTCGGTGGGGCTTGCAGGCAGATTTCGTTAGGGGCAAGATAGTTCTACAGCGACGCCCCTTGACTCGCACGGAAAAATTGCGTTGGCTGATGCGTAGCGTTTGTATGGTGTTGTGTTTGGCATTAATTGTCGGTACGCCCTTTATTGTAAACGTGTTCTCGCCCTTCATTACAGACGGACAAGGCGTGTTAAACGTCTCAAGATGGTCGCAAATACGCTTCAACTCCGACAAAATATACGTTCTGCAAAGTGACGTCACAGTCCCGGAGAACTTTTTTGCAAACGAGATGAATTGCGAATTGCGCGGCAACGGACATACGGTCACGGTATTGGGCAACGGTGTGTTCGGCAATTTGAACGGCAAGATTTCGGACGTAACATTCGATACCGGCGGTTCGCCCATTGCTAATAACGTCTCTTTGAGTGCGAAGGTTGATATTGTGACAGTCAATGCCGACGTAAATATGCAGATTGACAACGCTTTGGGATTTTTTGCCAATAACAATTACAGTCAATCTGTCACAAACGTAGTTGTAAACGTGACGGGTACATTGACTGCGATTGCGGCGGAACAACTGCCGCAAGGTGAGCCGAATGAAGCAAAAGAGGCCGCTTCGTTTAATTGCGGCGGAATATTTGCAACTAATAACGTAAACGAGATTGGCAAAGACAGCTACTACGCAGTTATAGATAATTGTACCGTCAATTATACCGATTTCTCTCTGCAGGGATGTCTGGCAGCAGACGCCGCTTTCGGCGGAATAGTAGGTACTAACGACGGCTTGGTGAGAAACTGTCAGGCTAATGGCTCAATTTCGGCAGACACGTTCGACGTCGCGGGTATCTGCGCGGAAAACAACTACGGTCTGGTGCAAAGTGAAAACCAAGCAAACATCACGCAACGCTCCGACTCGGCCGATTGGAGTCCTCTTGTGGCGGGTATCGTGATAACTAACAATCGCGAGGTGTACGCCTGCCAAAACAGCGGCGCAATCAGCGGCGAAGGTATACATAGCGTGGACGTCGGCGGTATTGTTGCCCGCGCGTACGGTCCTGTTTTTAACTCCTTTAATGCGGGCGAAATTTCGGCAGAGAGCGAGCAGGAAGCGCACGCAGGGGGAATCGCCGGCTCCTCCTGCTTCGGCGTGATAGAATGTGTTGCTTACGGAAGCGTGGAGGTGAGCGCGAAAGACTGTTACGTCGGTGGAATCGTTGGCTACGCTTTCGGGTGGCACTACGACAACTCTCCTCTTTACTGCGGCTCTGCGCAACGCTGTATTGCCGCGTGTTTAATAAAGGTTGTCAAGAAGTCATCTGACGGACTTGTAGCAGTCGGTGGAATCGTAGGACTGTCTGAAGAATGGCAGGTTCACTACACCGACACAGACGAAATCGTATTCACCTGCGGAAGAATAGTTAATTGCTATTTCATTGGCGAATTGCAAGCAGACGCCGCCGGTTACGTAGGCGGTATAGCGGGCGTCGTGGGCAAAAACGTTTATCTCGCTTCGGAGTCGGACGAATCGCCGTATTTTTACGGAAACATGTATCTGGAAGGCAAGGCAGAGGTCGCATACGGCAGAGTAGTGACGCGGGACAACGCTTATGAAAATGTATCGTCAGACTTTGGTGCAAAGTTTGCTACTCTTAGGCAAATAATAGGCGACGCAACGTACCAAGATATTCTGGAAAGTTTTGACTCGATTTTCGGTCAAGAATAAAAAATAATTTTGTAAAACATAAAAGAATAAATCAAATACGGAGGAAGAAACAATGAAGGTACTATTGATTAACGGCAGTCCGCACGCAACAGGTTGCACCTTTACCGCGCTTAGCGAGGTGGCGAAAGCGTTGAATGAACAGGGAATCGAAACTCAGATTTTCCACATTGGCAACAAGCCTGTGCGCGGTTGCATTGCATGTAGCGGTTGTTCTCTCGGCAACGGTTGCGTATTTGGCGACGACGCCGCCAACGAAATGGGCGCGTTGATGGTTGCGGCAGACGGCATAATTGTTGGCTCGCCGGTATATTACGCAGGTCCCAACGGCGCGTTGTGCGCACTGTTAGATAGAGCCTTCCAGTCCATTGGACGCAAGATCGCCTACAAGCCCGCGGCGGCGGTGGTCAGTGCAAGGCGTAGCGGCACGACGGCAACCTTCGACAGACTGAACAAGTATTTTACTATCAACAAAATGCCTATCGTTTCCTCTCAGTATTGGAACGGCGTACACGGCTTTACGCCCGAGGACGTAGAAAAGGACGAGGAAGGCTTGCAGACCATGCGCACGCTCGGTTACAATATGGCTTGGATGCTCAAAAATATCGAGAAGGGCAAAGAGCCTCTTCCACAAGCAGAACCGCGCAAGAGAACTAATTTTATTCAATAATTACGTAAAGAAAAGAACCCGAATCGAAGTGCCTAATCGGGTTCTTTTTTTATAAAATGTGCAAGATAAGGAATTAAACGGTTATTTCCAGACTGTTGTCGAGCATGTAGGAGAGCCAGACGCCGTTTTCAACTATCTCTTCTCGCGCAAGCGTTATCACCAGTTGTTCGAAGTGCTTGTTGTCTGCGTCCCACTTATTCAGAGCCGTGAAGTAGAGGCGTTTCATGCGGTAGTTATCTTTTTTTTGTCTGTCGTAAGAGAGCTTGCCGAGCGACGCCGTAATTAAGAATGATACAACCGTCAATACGCCGAATAAAATCTGCAAAATTTTGCGTACGGTGAACTGACTCCAAATAACGCCGAAGTCCAACCAATCAATTACGCCTATCAGCGTTAGCAATTCCATAACGAAAATGATTGCGTAAAGGGCAATGGTGGTTATCATAAGTCCTGTTGACCAACTGCTGTGCTTTTTGGCGCGATTGCCGTTCTCGACACCCTTTTGGGAGTGATAGCCGTACTGTCCGTCGTCTTTACTGTGCGTGCCTGTGCCCAGCCACTTGTCTTTGACCTTTGCTAGGTCAATCTGCGTGTTTGAGATATTCCCGAGAGACAGCGCGGCTATGGCTCTGTCAATCCATACGACGTCGTTCTTCTGCATCCAAGTGAAACTGTCGCAAATATTGTAATCTACTCCACATACCGATATGTAGAATTGCGCTCGCAATGTCTCGGTCAATGCCCGCCACGCCAAGAATTTGCGGTGAGATTGATTTCGGGGAGAGAGCACGATGAAATAGTACGCAATCATCGCTATCACTATTGCACCGCACGGCAGAGACAGCCAGTTCCATCCCAGCTCGTCGTAAAGCATGAAGCTTGCCGCGATTAACATTCCCAATATGGCAAGACACCACACGGCTTTGATAAATATTTTCTTTTGTCCGCCCGAAAGCGCGTCTGCTTTGAGATAGTGACGGTGCAGACGCTTTTGATACTCGCTCGTTTGCTCGTATTCATTGGCGGACAGCAGTCTATAATTGGAATTTATACTTGCGACGTCCACGTCGTAGCTGTTGTATTCTACCGTGCGCGTAATAATTTCTTTGGTGATATCGGGCAACCTTGCAGTTTTCAGACATTGGTATTTACCCTCGTCGTCTAGCGTGATAAGCTCCGTATCCGTCGCCGCTTGGTCGTTTTCTGTGTGGTATACAGACGGTAGCAAATAACTGCTTCTGACGTCCTTTTCGCTGCCGTCCCCCTCTCTCCTGCATTTAATCCAGTTGACCGCGCAGTCTCCCGGCATACCGAAGTGCGGACCAGTCATGTGTTTGACGTAAGAGTGATTCAGCGCCATATCTACCACGTCCGTCGTGCCACAGCCGTATTTGCTCTTGGGCGGTTTGCCGTCCCACAATGCGAATAGAAGCGACGAATGCTGAGCGATATATATTCCTACTTGCCTATATCGATAGCTGTCCTCGTCCTGCCCGGGTTGGTTGGCAAAGTCTTTCTCTATGTCTTCGACTATAACAACGTCTGCGGCGTGTGAGATGTAGTCGTCAAGCTCCGCGAGGGCGTCTTCGTCGTCGAAGCTGGTTCTGAATTTTTGGAGCGGGCAGGGAAGTACGGCAACGTATGCAACGTCGTATTCGCGCGCAATTTTTGCCGTTAGCATATCTGCCCCTTGCGCCAATCCCGTGAGCAGAATAATGGGCGGTTTTTCTGTTTTGCAGAGGTCTATAATGTCTTCAAAACCTTTTCTTAATTCGGCAGAAATGTCAGAGTAATCGTCTTTAACAATGTTTCTGTGCCCTGTTACGCCTACAACAATGGGTATTTTGTTAGTATTTTCAAGAATGTCTATACTCATTTCCGTTCCTCTTCTTGTATTGTGTCGTGGCTAACAATTAGTATAAATCAATTAGAATACAATGTCAATACTAACAAACGCCACTTAGATTGACACGAATATAATTCTAATGTACAATAGGGCTGTAATGGAGGAAATATGAAAAGCAAAATCAATTACGCAACAATAAGAATATTCTCTTTCATGTTGGCGTTTGTTCTGGCGTTCGGCTCGGTGGCGATACTTATTGCAGAGGGTTGCTCGAGCGTTGCTCTTGCCAATGCGCGCGATGCTACTTCGCAAGATGACGAGATTGTATCGAACGACCTGACCAGTGGTTTGGACGAAGTGTATCTTCCCAATTACGACACGGAAGTAATCACAAAAACAAACCTCAAAAAGCCCAAGGTAGAAACCTTCGGCGACCATGACGCTAGTTACTATCCGTCGTACACGAATCAGCTTTCCGGCGCGGACTTTAGTGACGAAAAGAAGACTGATATACTCAACGAAAACATTCAAATACTTGCCGACGCTCAAAACTGGTTTGCGGAAGGCACGCTGAAAGACAATCTGAAAAAGCACGTTTCTGCCGACGGACAGTTCTTCAACGCCGCAGGCAACTACGACAAAGCCAAGCGTATCGAAAAGATAGTCACCGTCAACAGCAAGCACACGGCGAGAAGGCGTTCTCTGGGCGTATTCGTACCCGCGGGCGAGATTATCACGGTCACCATTGACGAGAGTTTGGTGAAGTCCGGATTGACGGTATATATCGGTTATCCCTATTCCTCCAACGATATTGGCGCAGGCAACATAGGACGTTGGTCGGGAGACAGAATGGCTCGTTTTACCATGACCTTCGAATTGAAGGAAACGGTGACTTATATCGGTTCGCCTCTCGGCGGAATGTTGTCTCTCAATCTTGTTTCCAGCAACTTGGGCAACTTTGACATAAAGGTTAGCGGCGGAGTAGATATGCCCGACTATAAGCTCGGCGTATCTACCAAAGACGATTGGCATAACATCTTGGCGGCGCCTGCTCCTTACGTGTGGCTGTTGACGCCCCATCAATATTTTGTAATGCCCAAAGCCTACATCAACGACGTTGAAGACCCCTATCTTGCGCTATTGTGGTGGCACAAGGCGTCCATGATTAGCACCTACGGCATAGCGCGTGAAGATACAGGGCACTTCTATACGCCTGTAATCAGCACCTTCGACAGTTACGTTTTCGTCGGCGAGGCGGTGGCTACCGTGTGGGCATTCTACACCAACTGCCCCAACTCCTGGTGCAAGAGCGTGTTAGATTACGACAACCTTATGTACGGCGGAGCTTGGGGAGCGTTGCACGAATACAACCATCACCATCAAGCCCATTCTTACGCTACGCAATGGGGCGTTGGCTACGTCGACGAAATGACCAACAACGTACTGAACACCGCATGTTATATTTATTTGACTGATATTGCTCTCACTCGCTCGGCAGATAAGATGCTGGGCGGTTGGGCAGTTGTATCCGACCCGTACAGCAACTACAACAGACTTGCCTCTACTAGCGCAAATAAAGACACGTACGAGGCGTTTGACACCAATAAACTGTTCGGCTTTGTAGACATGATGCATACCTTCGGCGCAGGCAAATTCCTCGATTTCATTCGCGCGCAATTCGGCTACGGAGAAGTTGAGGGCTATGAGGGAAAGAATCTGACGCAGGATACTTCTTTGCAAAACGCAGATAATTTCGCATTGTTTGCCAGCCTATTCTACAAGACCGACTTCGTGGATTATTTCACCAAGGTGTGGCATATGCCACTTGCCAATGATACGGTCAACAGAATCAAGAGCTACGGCTTTGACGAGTATTTCTCTATCAATAACCTATATAGTGCAGGCGTCAAAGGCATAGAAACAGGCAGAGCCTATCAGGTGGGCGCGGAGGAAACGACGGTTCTAGACTTTGCCAAGTACACCAATTGCTCGGTTGACACCTTTACGCTCGAGAGCGTATCTCAGCCGCAACACGGTACTCTTGTCAAAAACGGTGACGGTACGTACAGCTATACCCCCGACAAAGGCTTCACAGAAGATAGCTTTGACCTCGATTACAAAGTGACGCTAAACGGCAAGACGTACAGCAGAACGCTGGTAGTTAAGTTGGTTGCTCAATCCGTTGTCGAGGCGGAAAGGGCAGAGGGAACTAAGACACACGCGGCGTTCGTTGACTTCAGAAATCAATATATGAGTAACTGGTATTCAAACGTTGTCAAGAGTACTCCGTCGGAGGTCGCGTGCGTAGATAACGAAGGTAATCCTGTCAAGACGGTAAACGGCGCAGACGTGAACGCCATGTTTGACGGACAGACGTCGACGGGCTTCCACACTGCGTGGCAAGGAACAATGACTCCCTATCCTCACAATTATTATTTCACCTTCGAAGAAGCCGCCTTATTCAATCGCATCAATTTCAGATTTCAAGACAACGGTTCAAAGGGCTACTACGCGATAGGCGAGTATGAGATTTACACCAGCGGCGACGGTGTCAATTACGAGTTGCTGACCGCAGGAAATAACACAGAAACGAACTTTAACGTAGTATTTGACACAGCTGTGACTGCAAAGCATGTCAAACTTGTGGTAAAGAGCAACGCCTCGGGCAAGCAGTTTACTAACATCACGGAAATTGAATTTGCGCAAAGCGTGAACGTGGGCAACAATTACAACGTGTACTCGTCGAAAAACGGTGTGTTTAATTACAGCAGAAGGTGGCGCGGCATTTCAGGCAACTATTTGAACAGTCAAGCTCAATACACCAAGTCGGGCAAGGTCAAGTTCTACGTAACCGGCACAGACCTTATGCTGTATTCCACTAACGCGAATTCAAAAATTAGAATCGACGGTGTAACCTACGCAATCGGCGCGAATGACAAGAACTACAGTCCGAGCTTCGTTATCGACGGATTGTCGGAAGGTAGGCATTTGATTGAGATTGACGCCAAAGACATGCGTCTTGACATGATTAAAACCAGCGGCATCGTTTCCCGCGCGAAAGGACCTTTCGTCAACTGGGGCGGCATGGGTGTCAGTATCGCCGTCGGCGTAGCGCTTATCGCCGCAATCACGGCAGTCATCGTGCTTGAATATCTTTCCAAAAAGAAAAGCGCTGAAAATACAAGCACTCCAAATAAAAGCTCTAAAAGTTCAAAGAGTTCTACGTAATAAAAGTCTCCCCTGAGTAAGGGGAGGCTTTTTTTATAAATTATTTGGTATGCAGGCAAAGCTCTATAAGCTTGCCCGACACTTTGGCTTGGCGCAGAATGGTATTGGTGACCCTTTCGCCTTGCTTTATCATCAGCTCGCCTTGAAAGTTTGTAATCGTCTTATCTACCGTCTTGCCAATGAGAAAACTGAAATCACCGTATCGCCTATTTTGCAGCCAACGCGCGGCGGTGAGCTTTTTGCTCTTTGCGGTTTGAGCGTCAGTATCTTTGGCTTTGGTCTGTTTATTTATGGGGCTGGCAGGCATTCTTGCGCGTATCAATAGCACGTCTCCAAGAGCGTAGAGCTTGCCGCGACTGAAGGGTGTGCCGCTGTCCAGGTGGACGTAACCGATTTTTAGCGTATTGCCGAATTCAATCTCCTTGAGCTTGCCTAAGTATTTGCCTGTTGTGTCGTAGGCAGTCTTGCCGAGAGCCAACTCCTCGTAGGTTTCGGCGGGAATGGGGTTGACGACGCTTACGGCGTCTTTTACGGAAAAAATTTTCTCGGCAGTCCAACTTCCCTCGTCGGTCATAATAGCGCACTTACCTGCTTGCTTGTTCCAGGCGATACCGCTTATTCCGCCCAAGTCGCGCGCGGTGTTGACGTCGATTAGTTTTTTGCCGACAAGCTCGGTTATCTTGTACATTGCTAGTCCACCTCACTTTGTAAAATCTTGTATCACGTACCAAATATTCGTATAAAAATATATGGTGTTAGGCGAAGTAATATGTTATAATATAACGGAAATAGGTTCTCGCTTAAATATATGCTTTAAAGCGGAGCTTTTGAACAAGTATTTGGAGGTGCACAATGGCTTTTTTGAAATCTCAAATGTGGACGGTCCTCGAATGGAAGGACGACAGCACGGACACTCTGGTTTACCGTTTCCCGATGGACGGCAAGGAAATAATGAGCGGCTCGCAGTTGACGGTACGCGAGTCGCAGGTGGCGATTTTCGTTCACCTCGGCAAGGTTGCCGACGTGTTTGGACCCGGCAAATACAAGCTGACCACGCGAAATCTTCCCATTCTGTCCGGTATCGGCAGTATTTGGTATAAGGGCGAGAGCCGCTTCAAGGCAGAGTTGTATTTCGTCAACACCAAACAATTTCTCAATCGTAAGTGGGGCACGAGCAGTCCCGTTGCAATGCGCGACGAAGAGTTCGGCATGATTCGTATTCGCGCGTTCGGCAACTACGCTTTCCGTGTCAGCGACGCAGAAACGTTTATGAAAGAGGTGTTTGGCACTCGCGGACTGGTCAAGCTTTCCGAAGTGGAGGGCGCTTTGCAAAATATGCTCGTTTCTCAAATGAGCGACACTATCGCCGAGACGCGCGTCACCGCCCTCGACATGGCGCAGAATTACAACGAGTTTGGTGAATTGGTGCGTGGGCGCGCAACGGCCAAATTTGCCGATTGGGGACTGACCATAACCGAATTCAACGTAATCAATATCAGCTTCCCCGAGACTGTAGAGAAGGCTATCGACGAGCGTACCAGCCTTGGCATTTTGGGCGATAAGATGGGCGTCTACACACAAAAGAAAGCGGCAGACGCATTGGGCGACGCCGCGAAAAATCAAGGCACTACAGGCACGTTCGTCGGTATGGGTATGGGTGCAATGCTCAATAACACCGTGGCAGGAGCTATGAACTCTCCTGCGACGGGCGCTCCCGCTTCGAGCAAACCCGCCGCAGTCAGCGCCGGTGGCAAATTCTGCTCTAATTGCGGCGCAAAGGTTGAGCCTACGGCTAAATTCTGCCCCGAATGTGGAGGTAAGCTTGCAACAGCCAATACCTGTCCTCATTGCGGCAAGACTGTTGCTCCCGACGCAAAGTTCTGCCCCGAATGCGGAGGTAAGTTGGCTTAATAGATGACTACGGCTAAGCAAAAACTTCAAAAGGCATTTCAGCGCAAATGCCCAAACTGTGGCGCGCCGTTAAAGTTCGATCCGACCAGCGGTAAGCTTGCCTGCGAGCATTGCAAGAGCTTGGTGGACTTCGAACAGAGTAAAGACGTTAAAGAACGCGACTTTGACGAAATGTACGACTTTACGCCCTGGAAAGAGGACGAGGTTTCGGCATACCGTTGCGCTAATTGCGGCGCGAGTAGCGTTGTGTCTAGGACGGCGCTTGCTACAACATGCCCATTCTGCAGCTCGCCGGTAGTTTTGGACGAGAAGACGACGGGACTGGTGCGTCCCGACTCTCTCGTACCCTTTGAGCTGTCGGAAAAGGACGCCGCGACTCAGCTTGCGGCATGGAAGAAGCATAAGGTGTTCGCGCCTAATAAATTTCGCAAACACACTCGGGCAAAGAGCGTCAAAGGCGTGTTCGTACCTGTGTGGACGTTTGACGCCGAGACGCTCAGCCAATACAACGGTAGGCTCGGCAAACACAAAACGAGAACCGTCCGTCGCAACGGTAAGACCTACACCGAGACCTATACCGATTGGTTTCGTGTAAGCGGCGAAATGCCTGCAATTTTCGACGATATTATGATTGCAGGCAGCAGCAACGTCGAGGCAAAGTACTTCAACGAAGTGAAAAGCATTGACAGAACTAAATACACCGTGTATACCGACGAGTATTTGGCGGGCTACGTTGCAGACAATTACACTGTCGCGCCGCAGAAAGCGTACAATGTTGCGCAGAAAATTATGGACGGCGCCATTCGGGACAAAATCTTGCGAAAGTACAACGCCGACGTGGTGGGCAGTCTCGACGTCAGAACGACAGAGATAAGCCGCTCCTTCAAGTACATGCTTTTTCCAGTATACGTTGCTGCAACTAAGTTCAGGGGCAAGGTATACAATCAGTACGTCTCGGGATTTTGGACAAATCGCAACAAGCTTAAAGCAAGCGTCAGCGGCAATTTTCCCAAGTCGGGCTGGAAGATATTCTTCACCGTACTTGCGGCGGTAGCGGTGGTCGGCGGGCTTGTTGCCCTCCTCGTCTACGCAATGTTACACGGCGGTGTATTTGACGACTTTTGGAGCGGTTGGGAATTCGTTTGGTAATTTTACTTGTCAAACGGCGCATACTAATGTAAAATGAATTTATCACAAAAAAAGGAGACTTACTATGATAACCAAGGATATGAAGATTGTTGAAGTATTGCAAGTTAAGCCCGAGTCGGCGCAGGTTTTCGGTAGCTACGGCATGGGTTGTATTCACTGCCTTATGGCACACCAAGAGACTGTAGAAGAAGCGGCGGCGGCGCACGGCGTAGACGTAGAGGAAATGCTCGCGCAACTCAATGCCTAGCAGCTCGGGTATTCGAGTTGGGACGCTAGTGGCGAGCCAATGCGCCCAACTTCGAACAC
>JAFLVL010000060.1 GCA_022508325.1 Clostridiales bacterium
GTTAACCTCGCACGCTTTCCAAGCGTGTGCCTTAAACCGCTCGACCATCTCTCCAAATATGTCTTTGCGTCTTGCACTTAATTAGAATATCAAAATTTTACAAATTAGTCAATAAAAAACAGGCAAGTTGCCTGTTTCTTTTATTTTTAGTATCAATCTCAGTGTCAAATTGTTCGAGTAATCTGCTCGGTTTTGCTATCTCGTACGTTCAACTTGCATTTTTTTGCACTATAAAATTGTCAAAGCTATGGAAAATAGTTGTTTGTTGTGTTACAATATTCTATATAATGATTTTTTTGTTAGATATTGTATGATATCGAATACAGTGTCTTACAAGGTGATTAGGAGGCATTTATGCAAAGAAAAAAGGAATGTGTGGCGATGCTGCTGGCGGGCGGACAGGGGTCTAGACTGTACGCTTTGACCAACAATATAGCAAAGCCTGCGGTAGCCTACGGCGCAAAGTATCGCATTATCGACTTTCCGCTCAGCAACTGCATCAATTCGGGCATCGACACGGTGGGCGTACTGACGCAATACGAACCGTTGGAGCTCAACGAATACATAGGCAACGGACAGCCTTGGGATCTGGACCGCGCCTACGGCGGCGTGCATATTCTCTCGCCCTATCAAGCTAAGAAAAAGTCGTCCTGGTTCGAGGGTACGGCAAACGCGATATACCAAAATATCAGCTTTATGAAGAAGTACAACCCCGACTACGTGCTCATCCTTTCCGGCGACCACATTTACAAGATGAACTATGCCGAAATGCTACGCGCGCACATTCGAACTGGCGCAGACTGTACAATTGCGGCGATAGAGGTGCCTCTCCGCGAGGCGTCGCGTTTCGGTATACTGAACACCAACCCCGACGGCTCAATCTATCAATTTGAGGAAAAGCCCAAAGAACCCAAGAGCAACCTCGCGTCCATGGGTATCTACATTTTCACAGCAAGTAAGCTTTTCGCCTACCTCGAAACAGACGAGCAGAACCCCACGTCCAGTAAGGATTTCGGCAAGGACGTGCTACCCGCAATGCTCAATGCCGGCGAAAAAATGTTTTCATACCGTTTTGCCGGCTATTGGAAGGACGTCGGCACGATTTCGTCGCTGTGGGAGTCGAATATGGATTTGCTGGGCGAGGAACCCACCTTTGACATCAGCGACCCCGATTGGAAGATTCATTCCCGTTCTCCGCTTGCGCCCCCTGTTTACGTTGGAAACGGTGGTAAGCTCGACAATTCTATGGTGGCGCTCGGTTGCGAAATCGACGGCACTGTAGAACATTCCGTATTGGCGAGCAACGTCGTCGTCGAGAAGGGTGCAGTAGTCAAAGACAGCGTAATTATGGCGAACACCGTCATCAAAAGCGGCGCAGTAGTCAATTACAGCATAATTGACGAGAACGTAGTGGTAGAGGCGAACGCGACGGTAGGTGAGGACAGGAAAACCGCCTCGGGCATTGCCGTGCTTGGCAGAAACATTACGGTTGCAAGCGGAGCAAAGGTAGAGGGTGGCAAAATAATCGACAAGGACTACAAGGGGGAATAACCATGGCAAACTCAACGGTAGGTATCATATTTTCCAACATTCAGGACAAGAACATTCCCGAACTATCTAAACACCGCGCTATGGCCTCTATTCCCTTCGCGGGCAGGTATCGTTTGATTGACTTTACACTGTCCAATATGGTCAACGCGGGTATCACCACGGTGGGCATTGTGACTAAGAACAACTATCAGTCGCTTATCGACCACATAGGCAGTGGCAAGGATTGGGACCTCGCAAGAAAGGACGGCGGAATAATTTTATTGCCGCCCTACAGCAACGAAACAGATAAGCCCTACACCAACCGCCTCGAAGCGTTGATGGGCATTACGGGCTTTCTCAATCACAGGCGCGAGGACTACGTCGTCATCTCCGACGGCGACTGCGTGGCGCGAATGAATATTGCCGACGTAGTGCGTTTTCACGAGGCGAATAACGCCGACATTACAATGGTGTACAGCGAGCAAAATTGCGTTGAGTCTCAATACTATATCACGCTGGAGCCGGACAAAACAGGCAGAGTAAAGGGCTTAAACATCAACCCTAAGCAAACAGGCAAGAAAAAATTCAACCTCTACATCAACGTCATGGTTATGCGCAGAGAGTATTTGATTGACCTGATTCAGAGCGCGGTTCAACGTGGCTTGACGAGCTTTGGCAGAGACATTTTGGCAAAGAGCGTAGACAGTGTGCGCATATTCGGCTACAAGTTTGACGGCTACTACGCAGGTATCAATTCCATTCAAATGTACTACAAGCACAGCATGGAACAGTTGAACAAGGACGTTCGCGACGAGCTGTTCGGCGCGCGCGACATTTACACAAAGGTTCGTGATTCCGCGCCTTCGAAATACTGCGACGGCGCAGTAGTCAAAAATTCGCTCATCTCCGACGGTTGCGTAATCGAGGGAACTGTTGAGAACAGCATACTCTTCCGCGGCGTCAAGGTAGGCAAAGGCAGTGTTATCAGAAATTCCGTAATAATGCAAAAGACCGTCGTCGGCTCGGGCGTCACATTGGATTGTGTCATCACCGACAAGAACGTGGTTATTCGCGACAGGCGTCACCTTGCAGGATGTGATGAGCTTCCGTATTTCATCGGCAAGGGCGCAATGCTGTAGGCTCGGGTATTCGTCTTGACGCCTAGCGTTTCACGATGTCGTCAATTCGAACACCCTCGCCTGTTATAAAAGTTACCTCTAATAAGGAATGCAAATATGTCAACAATTACGAAAAAAACTGTAACTAAAAAAAACACGGCTCCCAAACGCAAAGTGTTGTTTGTGGCGTCGGAGGCGGCGCCCTTTATCGCGACAGGCGGTTTGGCAGAGGTAATAGGGTCTCTGTCTAAGGCGCTCGCCAAAAGCAGAAAATACGACGTTCGCGTAATAGTGCCCCTTTACGAAGACATTAAGGACGAATACCGCAAGAAATACAAGTTTATCAAAAGTATTACGGTGCCTGTTTCCTGGCGACAACAGTATTGCGGAATATTCGAGTACAAAGAGTGCGGCGTAACATATTATTTTGTGGATAACGAGTATTATTTCAAGCGTCACGGCTGTTACGGCTACTTTGACGACGGCGAGAGGTTTGCATTCTTTTGCAGTAGCGTCATGGAGATTTTGCCGCATATCGACTTTTACCCCGACGTGTTGCATTGTCACGACTGGCAAGCGGCGCTTGCGGCGCTCTATCTCAAAACTAAGTACTGTTTCCGCCCCGAATATCAATTTATTCGCGCGCTGTTCACAATCCACAATATCGAGTATCAGGGTTGGTATTCGATGAGCGTTCTCGAAGAACTGTTTGGCATTTCCTACGACTTCAAGCATTTGGTGGAGTTCAACGGCGGAATTAACTTGATGAAGGGCGCGATAGAATGCTGCGAAAGATTTTCTACAGTATCGCCTACCTACGCGCAGGAAATAAAAGACCCGTATTTTGCCCACGGACTTCACGAAATCGTGCGTAGAAACGAATTCAAGCTCACAGGCATACTAAACGGCATAGACCCCGACTATTACAATCCGTCGACAGACAATGCGTTACCTGCCAACTATTCTGCAGAAGAACCGGGCAACAAAGCCATTTGCAAGGCTGAGCTTCAACGTTTGCTCAACCTGCCGGTAAAGCCCGACACTCCGATTGTTGCGATGATTACGCGTCTCGTTGCGCATAAGGGACTCGACCTCGTGACGGCGGTTGTCGAAGATTTGCTTCAACGCGACGTTCAGTTCGTTTTATTGGGTACGGGCGAAGGTTATTACGAAGGATATTTCCGCGAGCTGGCTAGGCGTCACCCCGACAAGGTTGCCGCTTGTATCACTTTTAACGCCAATTTGTCACGCAAAATTTACGCCGGCGCAGACGTTTTCCTGATGCCCTCAAAGAGCGAACCGTGCGGGCTGTCGCAGATGATTGCATCACGCTACGGCACGGTTGCAGTTGTACGCGAGACAGGCGGACTGCGTGACAGTATCTTGGCTTACGGCTCGGGGGGCAACGGCTTTACTTTCGCCAACTACAACGCCCACGACATGCTATACGTTTTAAACGAGGCAATCAATTTGTATCACAACAAAGAGGAATGGAGTAAGCTCATGCGCAAAGCCGCCACTACGGACTTTACTTGGAGCGCGTCGGCCAAACGCTACGACAAACTGTATTCCGACTTGCTTACCTACGCAACCGAGGCGCGCCGATAGTAAACTTTTGTGAAATGTTTGACAGGCGGCACGCGTAGTGTTAAAATACGCCTATGAGTAAACCTATTATTAAAAACAAAGAGCTGTGGCGGGCGATAAAATTCACGCTATTTTCCATTTCGGCGGGCGCGATTCAGGTTATAAGCTCATTACTGCTGAAATTCGTTATTATCGACAGAGTAATTGACCCGAATGCCAAAATGTGGTTCATTATCGAGCAGGATACCAGCACGTTTATTGCCGATACCGTAGGTCTTGCGCTGTCTGTTATATGGAATTTCACCTTTAACCGTAAGTTCACGTTCAAGGCGGCGAGCAACGTGCCCATCGCAATGCTACTGGCATTTTTGTTCTACGTGCCATTCTATCCGTTCCAAATTTGGTACGTACCGATGGTGGAGCAGGGACTCTCATCTATCGGCGGCTGGGGATACGTGATAGGTCTTGCGTCCTGCATGATTATCAACTTCGTATTGGAGTTCCTGTGGCAAAAATTCGTCGTTTTCCGCGGTAAGGTGGATACTAACGCCGCGGCGCACAAAGACAACGCAGACGGCAACGCCGCGACGAAAAATGGCGAAAACGACGGTAAAAACGCGTAACTGACAATTATCTACGTAATTTTTATTGAAAAACAGCCTAGCATTTGCTAAAATACATACACTAAACGCAGGAGGAATGTTCAATGAGCGTACTAATAATCGACGCGGACGGTGAACTTTGGTACACACGTCAAGAGGAGCTTTGCGTAGAGAGTATCAAGATGCCCTATTCCTACAGCGGAGAAGAGTTTTACTACGATTTGGGCAAAAATACCGATTTTAAGAAGTTTTACGCGGCTGTACGCGGCGGCGAAGTGCCCAAAACCATGGCTTTGAACCCCGCGGAATATGTAGAAATATTGGAAAAATATTTTGCGGCGGGCGAGGACGTGCTGTACGTCAGCTTTTCTCACGCTATGAGCGGCACCTTCGACCACTTGAATACTGCTTTGAACCAACTGCAAGAAAAATACCCGGGGCGTAAATGCACGGTATTTGACACTAAGTCTATCAGTCTCGGTGCGGGCATACAGATGGAGTACGCCGCAGAACTCAAGAATGCAGGAGCAAGCGACGAAGAGATTATCGAGAAATTGACGGCTTTTCGTGACAGAGTGGCGGTGTATTTCGTCGTGGACGATTTGATGCACCTAAAGCGTGGCGGAAGACTCTCGGGCATTGCGGCATTTGCAGGTACGTTGCTGTCGTTAAAGCCTGTTTTAACACTCGACGAGCGCGGCAGCCTCAAGGTTTTCGAGAAAATAACAGGTAAAAAGAAAGCCCTGCGCAAAATGGCAGATAAAGTAATTGCCGAATTGACAGGCACGGAATACAGCGTTTACATTGTGGACGCAGACTGCCCCGAAGAGGGTGACCTGCTTGCCGATATGATTCGCGAACAGCGTCCCGAGGCGAAAATCGTTCGCCAAATCGTCGGTCCTGTCATCGGCGCGCACTGCGGACCGGGCACAATCGGTGTCATTTTCATTGCCGACAAGCGCCCGATACCGCTTGCCAAAGACGCAGAATAAAATTGAAAAAAACTCCCCTTGCATAGGGGAGTTTTTTTATTTGAGAGATATTAAAATTATAAAGGTCACAACGTAATAAGAGAGATTGAGAGCGGAATTATCAAATACACCGCGAACCAAATCCAAGATTTCGTTTTGACGGCGCGCATGACCATGTAGACAGACACTAAACCCGACAGAAATGCCGCTACTATGCCTATAACTATGCAATACCAAGGTTGAATGGTTATTTGCGATGTCAACGCTTCATAGCCTTCGACCGCCGCGCTTGCCAGTATCACGGGAATAGACAAAAGGAAGGAAAATTCTGCCGCGTCGCTTGCGTTTACACCGAATAGCTTCATAGTAGATATGGTACTGCCACTGCGCGACAACCCGGGGAAAACGGCAATACCTTGCGTGACGCCTGTGATGATTCCCGGCAAAAATCCCGCTTCTTCCAGACGCAATTTCGGCTTAGACAGCTTGTCGGACAAAATGATTAACACGATTGTCAACGCAAATCCTATAGGTAACAGCATACCCATAAATGTTTCAGGTATGAAAAGCTTGACGAGTAGAGCAATAACGAACGTCGGCGCGCTTGCGACGAGCAGGTAGGTGAGCTTTTTGCTTGCAAGGGGGTGTCTGACAGTCTGCCAAAGGCTATGACGCATGGAAATGATTACGGCAAGTAGCGTTCCGAGGTGTAGCATAACGTCGAAGAACAGTCCGCCCTCTACGTCCCACAGCCTTTCGGCAAGCATAAGGTGACCACTGCTCGACACGGGCAGAAATTCGGTGAATCCCTGCAACAACCCTAGAAAAATACTTTGCAAAACTGTCATACTCGTTCCTTTTTCTATTTACTTTTAATAAATAGTGTGATAAAATGAAAAAACATTTTACGAAAGTTATTGATAACTTTTTGTACATTATTTTACGCAAAAAAATACGTTTTTAGACCGAGGCATATATGAAACTTGGAGTTGTAGGATTGCCAAACGTGGGCAAAAGCACGCTTTTCAA
>JAFLVL010000061.1 GCA_022508325.1 Clostridiales bacterium
TTCTTATGCAGCCGAGGGTGTTCGGCTGGGGCGCATTGCGATAGCACCTAAGTCCACAGACGAATACCCGAGGCGTACGTCAAAATAGTTCGTCAAGAAGTATGTAATAGTCTGTTTTGTCCCAATTCGGGGTGATTCCGAGCGCAGAAAAGAACGTTTTCTCGCCCAGTTCGCCAAAGTACTCGCCACCGTAACAACCTCTTAGATTATCACGAAGTGACCGATACAGCAATGCAACGTCCTGATACCTGTCTGCTACACCTCCACGCCCTACGTCGATGATTTTGGCAAGTTTGCCATCGAAAAAGACGTTTGGCAGGCAAAAGTCGCCGTGCGTGACTACCAAGTCTTCGCGCGGTTGGTTGTCTATAAGCCAAGCAAGTAGCTTTTCGGGGTTGGCAAAACGCCCATTGATTCCAAAGGTTGACGGATCGACGTTATCTAAGTCTACAAGTCCGTGCGTGACATTGTATTCGGCGAGTTTGAGCTTGTTCGCAAGTGTCATATCTACAGGACAAAGTGAAACATCCAAATTCCACAAATTATGAAGTACAGTACCTGCAATTTCTAGAAGTGTGCGAGGATTGCGCAAATATTTGCTGTCGCAAAGCATTTCGCCACGGCATTTCTCCATTAGCAAATAGTCCTCTCCGTCCACTACTTCGCGAGCAATCACTTGCGGCGCAAGATTGCGTTGCGCGAAAAATTCTAACAGCTTATACTCATTGTCCGTTTCTAGGGATAATGGTTGTATTTTGAGCACGAAATCGCCGTAGACGCGCACGGTAGAGCCCGACCATGCCTATGCCGTCAACGGTGTAAGGCTTGTCTTTTAGTATTCTTTCTATAGTGCTCGGCAACATAATTTTTTCGTGGTTCATAATGAAAAATATTTCAGTAGAAATGCATTGTTGAATGTGATAATTTATTTATGTAGATATAATACCAAGCGAATACGCCCAAGTCAAGCAAAAATATTTTTTGAATTAGAAAAAGTGATACATTAAGCAAATGGGGTGAGAAAAATATCGGTTTTTCTCACCCCATATCGCAATTTTAAGGCTATTCTTCTGTTTCGTCAGTATGTTTCTTAGTTGCGACGCAATGCGGGCAATTCCCACTGCACTCGTCGCAACAAGCAGGCTTGCCTTTGGCTCTTTTTACAATTACAGATACAACGACAGCTACCACAATAGCCACGCAAGCAACAATTAAGATTATTTCTCCTGCACCCAATGCCGCCGCAAGTAATGAAAACATAAGTTCGCTCCTTTTGATTTTTCTAATAACTGATTTTGTGTTATTTGGCTTTCTTTTTCAAATTGATTTTGATTTTGCCTTTGTTGTAGAACACGATCACTGTCGTGACTGCTGCCACCACTGCCAGCCAAATAAACAGTGTCCACCACCAACTGCCAATTGTGTATACCGCAGCGCCTGTAACGTAGCTTGACACCATCCAGAAAACCAGCGTCCAGTTGAAGCGTTTCTTGTCTTGCAGTTCACTCTTTGCCGTGCCTACTGCCGCAAAGCAAGGAATGGTCGTCATGTTGAAAGCAATGAAACTGATGAGCGCAGGGACGGTTACGCCTGTTGCGGCAACCATTGCTACTACTGCATCAACGCCGTCCTCGGCAAAAATGTTGAGACCACCGAAATCGAAGCCTCCCACTGCCATAAGGCAAGCGCCAAGCGTTGCGAAAGTTGCAATAACGTTTTCCTTTGCGATAAGTCCTGCCACTACAGCCACGACAAAAACCCAACCGAATTCGCCAATCTGACTGCCGAAGCCGAGGGGCGTAAACAAAGGTTGAAGAAGTTGCGCCAGTCCTGCAAGTATACTCTCGTTAATCTCCTCGTCTTCAAGGAACTTCCAACCGAAGCTGAAATGGGTCAAAACCCAAATTACGATTGTAGAGGCGAGAATAATTGTGAAGGCTTTCTTAATGAAGTGTTTCGTTTTGTCCCACAGGTGCGCCATTAGGTTTTTGAACTGTGGCGCGTGGTATGCGGGCAATTCCATAATGAAAGGAGGCGTTTCACCCTTCAATGTCGTACTTCGCATGAGTAATACCGACAGTATTGCCACAACTATGCCCAGTAGATACATCAAATAGGTGATAATATCGGCGTTGCCTATGCCAAACGCTGCGACTATTGCGCCTGCGACTGCCGACAATATAGGCAGCTTAGCTCCGCAAGAGAAGAAAGGTATTACGCGAACGGTTGCCGTGCGCTCTTTGTCATCAGCAAGCGTCCTCGTGTTAATCATTGCGGGGACGGAGCAACCGAAACCCATAATCATGGGCATGAAAGCTCTACCCGACAAGCCGAAACGGCGGAAAAGTCTGTCGAGAATAAAGGCGATACGAGCCATGTAACCGCTGTCTTCCAGTATCGAGAAGAACAAGAACAGCGTGAGAATGGGAGGAAGGAAGGACAAAACTGCCGCCAAGCCTTCGATTATACCGTCGTTGATAAGTCCGACAGCCCAATCTGTCATGCCACTGCCTTCAATCAGCCCGCCTATCCAGCCGAACAGCTCACCAACGAGCATATCGTTCCAGATATTGTTGATTATTACGCCCGGCGAGAACACTGCGCCGTCGTAAAAACACGCAGCCCACCTTGCGCCATAGCTAACCAATTCGCCGTCAACCTTAAGTCCCAAGTCCACCAGGTCGGGCAGTTTAAATATTGCGCCAAGGAACAAAAAGTCCTCAGAGAAAGTCAAGTGGAAAATGGCAAAGAGTATTACCAAAAAGATGGGAATACCCGCCCATCGGTTTGTCAGTACGCGGTCGGCTTTGTCGGAACGCGTCATCTCAAATTTTTCCTTGCTTTTGCGTTGAAGTACGGGAGCAAAGTTGGCGGATATATACTTATATCTGCCGTCCGCAACAAGCGCCTCAAAGTCGTTGCCGAAAATCTCGTCGGAAAAGGTTTCTTTGAACTCTTGAACCATGGGCAAAGTTTCTTTGTGCATTTCCACTTCGATTTCGTCACCCTCGACGAGCTTTATTGCGTGGAACAGCGGATTTGCTACCTGTTGCCCTGCGAGCGCAATCTTGACATCGCCGATAAGGTGCGCAAGAGCTGTGTTTTTGAGGACAGTTGTGCCGTGGCGTTCTTTTTGACTTTCGTTAAACGCCTTATCCATCAATTCTTTTAGTCCCTTTTCCTTCAAGGCGGATATCTTGACTACGGGAACACCCAAGCGTCTTTCCAATTCGCCTGCATCGATTTTATCGCCTGCTTTTTCTACCTCGTCCATCATGTTGAGGGCTATAACTACAGGAACGTCCATTTCCAAAATTTGTGTCGTGAGATACAAGTTGCGTTCAAGATTAGTTGCGTCTACAATATTGATTACGCAATCGGGCTTCTCGTCAAGTATGTAATTGCGTGCTATTACTTCTTCGGGCGTATATGGCGAAAGGGAGTAGATACCGGGTAAGTCGATAATTGCCACGGGCTCGGCGCATTTTTTGTAGACGCCGTCACGCTTGTCTACCGTCACACCAGGCCAGTTGCCGACGTGAGCGGTCGAGCCTGTGAGGCTGTTGAATAACGTCGTTTTGCCGCAATTCGGGTTGCCGGCTAATGCAAACCTTTTCATTTCTTTGCCTCCCCTGCCGTCGTGCCAGTATCGAACGTCATCATAGTCACGCACTGCGCTTCTGTTATACGCAGAGTGAGCTCATAGCCGCGTACAGTGATTTCAATAGGGTCGCCGAGCGGCGCGCGCTTGCGCAGCATAATTTCAGCGCCGGGCGTTATGCCCATGTCGAATAGGCGACGCTTAATCTTGCCTTCGCCTACAACAGCGCGCACTACGCCTTGTTCGCCTATTGCAAATTGGTCTAATGTTCTTTGCATAGTGTCATTTTCTCCTTTGGATTCAAATTGTATTAAACAGTTGAAAAACTGTATTAACCGAAATTGAAAATTAACAATCCCTCTGACGCTATCGCGCCAGCTCCCCTTGCACAGGCGCGCCTTTTCTTTTGCCGCCAACTATCTTAGCGGTGATTTCTTTCTGCGGCGAAAGTGTTCGGGTTGGACGCCTTTCAAAGATAGAAGTCCCAACACGAATGACCGAGTCGTTACGCAACAAAGATTTTTGTCGAAAGATTGCTGTCAAGGGCAATTTTGCCGTCTTTGACAAAACAGACAACACTGCCGCCACTGGAACTAAGTACCTTAATATTGCCGTTGACGGTAACGCCAAGGCTTTCTAGATGCTTTTTCGTCTTGTCGTCGACAAGTACGCGGACAATTCTCAATTCAATATTCAACGGCGCAAAAACTATCGGCATTGTTGCCTCCTTGGTATGTCGAAATGTGAAACTTGTTTCATTTTCGCATTTATCATACCACTACAATAAACGCAAGTCAAGCAAAATATGATACTTTTTTCACATTTTCTATTGATTTTTTTGTAAGCGTGCGATATAATGTGAGCATGAGTAATTCTGTACGAGTTCCGCAGCAAGAACGGTCAATAGAAAAAAAGAATAAAATTATACAAGCCGGCTACGAACTGTTTAGCGAGGTGGGTTACTACGGCACCAACACTGTGGAAATTGCCAAGCGCGCGGGCGTATCGACAGGTATCGTGTACGGCTATTTTCAGGACAAACGCGATATCTTGATTTGTGTATTGGAAATATACATAGATAGGGTATACCAACCACTGTCCGAGATTATGGCAAAAGCGAGTATCCCAGTGGATATAAACGCTCTTGCCATGCAGCTTTTGAATAAGACGATAGAACTGCACGAGCAGAACGCCAAACTCCACAACACGT
Source organism: Clostridiales bacterium (assembly GCA_022508325.1). Classification (GTDB taxonomy): domain Bacteria; phylum Bacillota; class Clostridia; order Christensenellales; family CAG-314; genus Fimimonas. Next base: position 4,812 of record JAFLVL010000061.1, read on the forward strand.
TGCACTCTCTCGCCACCACTGACGAGGTAGTCAACGCACAGTTCATATCCCTCGAAAACAAAATCACCGAGCAAATGACCAACGAACTGCGTGGCTTGAGAATAGACGTACCCAGCCTAATCGAGAAGGTACACTTGGCGATGAACGTGATTCAGTCCTTTGCACACGAGGTGGTTTTTGACAGCCACAGCTACATCGATTATAGCGAAATGAAGCATATAGTATGTAAGATAATTGTGGAATTGTTTAAGTAAATTTTTTGACAACCTCTCAGTCCTCTCAGACGTGGACAGCTCCCCTTACACAGAGGTGACATTTTTGTTCTTATAGAATAATTTGTCTGACAATTCCGTTAGAGGTAATCTCCTATATAGGCGAGGGTGTTCGGCGTGACGACATCGTTAAGCGCTAGGCGTCAAGACGAATACACGAGCAGCCTTTTTGGTTGATAAATTGAATATGGGGTAGGAAAAATGTCATTTTTCTTACCCCATGTCGCATTTTTAAGTTTACAAAATAATCTTAAGGAACGTATTTGTCAATTTGTGTACGCGAAACTGTCCAGCGCAACACTTTAGCAGGAAGCCAGAAACTGAAGATACCGAGAGTTACGATTGTCAACAGCATCCAAATTAAATATTGTCCGAAAAGCTCCAGTCCTCCGCCGTCGAACTTAAGTCGTTTGCCGTCGATAACTGTGTTTGACGCAGACCAACGTTGCATATAACACACTCCCCAAAAAGCGCCAAAACCTAAAGTTATGTAAATAACAACGCCTACCAACAAGCTTCTGCCGAAATATCCCAGTACAGTGCCGTCGAAATGAGAACTGTCATCGGTCGCCGCGCCGTCCGCGAAGTGCGTATGCTCGGTCAGCCATCTTTGCATTTTTACAGTAAACCAAAACATGTAGATGCCAAGCGTGATGTAAGAGAGCAACAGCCAAAGTATATATTTGCCGAAAATATCTGAGGCTTTACCGTCGAATACTTGTTGACGTCCGTCGATATAAGTGTGGCTTGCTACCCAACGCCGTTGCCAACATATCAATATCGGGGAAAGCAATCCCAAAGTGACTGCCGATCCAATGGCAACCGCAAGTTGTCTGAAAAAGTAAGCAAAGGCGCCACCTATGAACTCAGATTGAGGTTTCGTCGAAAAATCAACGCTCATAGCTTTTCTCCTTTTTGTAATATATTATAAATTCAATCTTATAATACAAAAATTATATTATATGCGTCGCGGTCATGTCAACATAATTACTTAAAATAATCTTAATAAAGCAACAGGCGAAAAAATAAGCGCCTATTGGCACTTGTAAGCAAAAAAAATAACACCCTGCTGGGTGAGGATTGTTGTTTGCTTGCGTACAGAATAGTAAGTGAATACACAGTTTGGGTTTTGCATTTGTTTTTCGTGTTTA
>JAFLVL010000062.1 GCA_022508325.1 Clostridiales bacterium
TAAACACGAAAAACAAATGCAAAACCCAAACTGTGTATTCACTTACTATTCTGTATTCAGGCAAACCAAGGACGCAACACGCGCCCTTATTTTTTTACTTTCAGCAGTAATACAATAAAATGACTCCTTTTATACAGAGGAGGAGTCTTTTACGTTTGTTTTATTACTTATCGTCTGACAGTCCTAATAGGTAATCTACTGAAACATTGAAGTATTGTGAAATGAGTATTAGCGCAATTGCTTTTCTTCCCTTACCGTAATTGTATATATTGCTGAATACTTTATACGAAATACCAATCTCTTTTGCGCAGCGAGTCTTTGCTATTGCTTTCGCGTCAACCAATTCTCTAAACCTAACTTTTAATTTCTCAACTCCTTGCTTTACCATTAGTGTTTACTCCTTATTTTTTTCTTTCAAAGTATTTTTAATAACTTTTATGGTCGCCAAAGATTCCATTTCTCTAAATAACTTTTTTAATGCTGTTTTCTATCCACTCCGACTACATTTTCTCCATATAATATTTTCAATGTCCAGTCTGTGTTTTCTGATTATACGACACTCTTACCGCTATATTGGTAAGCATATTATACTTTACTGATATATTTGTGGTATCATTTCAATATGACAGAATTTGGAAACAGGCTAAGAGAATTACGAAACGAAAAGGGAATTTCTCAACAAACACTTGCGTTGGAAATCCAACACAGTCAACAAGTAATTTCCAACTGGGAAAGTGGCAACGTGGAACCGACTGCCAGTGCAATAGTATCAGTAGCAGATTACTTTGACGTTAGTACTGATTATTTGTTAGGAAGAAAAGAGTTTTGATGTTAGAAAGTAGAAGCGGTTGCTTCTACTTTTTCTTTTATTGCAAAAAAGCGGAATATATAATATAATATTGATATGAAAATTCAAATTATTGGGTATGCGGGGAGCGGTAAGTCGACGTTGGCGCAAAAGCTCGGCGAAATTACGGGGATACCCGTGTTGCACCTTGACAGTACGCATTTTTACGGCGACTGGCAGGAGCGAACGGCAGAGGAGCAATCGGAAATCGTGCGCGACTTTATTGCTATAAACGACAGTTGGATAATGGACGGCAACTACACGTCTGTTGCCACCGAGCGATTTGAAATGACGGATATGACGATTTTTTTGGACTTCAATCGATGGTTTTGCTTCTTTTCGGCGTACAGACGGTCAAGGAAATATCGCGGGCAGGTACGTCCCGATTTGGGTATGCCGGAGAAGTTTGACCGCTCCTTTAGGCGGTGGATTTTGATAGAAAGCCGCACCAAAGCGTTTCGGCAAAAGATATTGGGTAACCTCAACTCAACAAGCGGGCAAAAGGTCGTCTTGAAAAATCGCCGTCAAGTGCGAAAATTCGTTGCGCAGTTTGCAAAGCAGTTAGGGAAATAAATCTTTACAGCAACGCGAATATATGGTAAAATAAAACTATGAAAAAGGAAAAGAAACCAAAAAGAAAGCCCGGAAAGCTCCCGACCTATACGTTTTTCAGTATGCTGATTTTCTTTTCGGGACTGATAATTGCCGGTCTGACGGTATTTCTGGTTAAGAGCGAAACTCAAGCGCAGCTTCGCTCGACTCTACTGACCGTAGGCGGTGTTCTCGCCGGCATTGGCTTGATTCTTGTTATTATTGCCATTGCTATCTACAGATATTACGACAGGCACCCTGAACTGACGCAACCTGTATCCGAGAGAGTTATCGAACGCGTCGTTGAGAAAACCGTCGTGACATCTGTTGAGCCGTCGGCAGCAGAGCCGTTGCCAGAGGCGAAGGGTAAGCCGGAGGTTATGCCCGATGCAGTAGCGCACCTCGACAACCCGACAACATCTATTGGCACCAATGTTAAGTATATCCCCAGTATGGAGGCATACGAATTTATCAATATGGGCAGCTATCAAACACTAGAGGAAAAATTTAATCAAATTTCCCAAATGGACCACACGCAGTTCGTCATTTATGTGGCGCGCCTTTTCAGCAGAAAGGGCTATCAAGTCAAGCTGACGCCTGTTGTTGACAACTACGGCATTGACCTCATTGTGGAGAAAATGGGCGTAGCAATCGCCGTTTGCTGTTTGCTTTCCAACAAAGTTCTGTGCAAGGAAGACATAACTTTTGTGTGCAAGGGCAAGGACCATTACTACGTGCAGAACTGCATGGCGCTGACCAATATGTATTTCGACCGCACGGCATTGGACTTCGCGCGCGCAGAAAAAATGTCGCTCGTCGACCGCAACATTTTGGCGGAAGATTTCATGAATTAACGGCTCGGGTATTGGGGCGCAAAACGGCTTCGCTGCGCAAAGGACGAAGGACGCTTGCTGCAGATTGTTTTGACTGCCCAACACCCTCGCCTTCACTACTAATTACTCTAATAAAGTTGATTTCAATATTTAATTTAAGGTTTCCCTTTCTGTGGGGAGCCTTTTTTTATTTCACACAGTTTTGATTACATTTTTTGCAATTTGTGCACCCTCTATGTCGAATGAGGTACCGTATCGAGAAAAACAGTCCGAGCGCAACGGCGGCAACGCAAAGTGTAATAATCAGTGCGGTGGGGTGGGTTGTGGCAAGTCTGCCCGTTTGATATATGACGAGAGAGACGATATAGGCGACAACAATTTGAAATAGCGCCGACTTTACGCCAAGCTTCCAGTTGCCTTGCTCTGTAAAGCTTGCCGATATTGCCGCAACGCACGGCACGGTTAGCAAATTGTACGTTACGAAGCTGTACGCGCCGAGCGCAGATATTGCTCCGTCAATGCCTTGTGGTAGCAGTATTTGCAGCGTCGTCACTACCGTCTCTTTGGCGGCGATGCCTGTCAACGTCGCGACGGAGAATTGCCAGCCGTAACCCATATCGTTGAACCCGAGAGGAATAAATATTGGCGCGATGAGCTTGCCAATGCCCGCCATCATACTTTTCTCTGCCGAACAAAACTCAAAACGGAAATTGAAGTTTGTCAGCGACCACAACAGCACCGACGCGGTGAAGATTATCGTGCCCGCCTTGAATAGAAAGGCTTTGCCTCTTTCCCACATTTGTTTGAATACGTTTGTTAGCTTGGGCGCGCGATAGGGCGGCAATTCAAGAATAAATGCGTCAGCGTTGTCGTCCTTTTGGCGGTGTATAAGCTTCAATAACAGTCCGCCGAGAATGACTGCAAAAATGCTTATGAAGTAAAAGCTCACTGCAAGCAATGCCTTGCCGTGAAGTACTCGAGCGCTGAAGAATGATATTATTGCTAATTTCGCCGAGCAGGGCATAAACGGCGAAAGGGTGATAGTGGCGTTGCGCTCGTCGGCGTTTTTTATCGTACGAGTCGCCATTATCGCAGGGACGGAACAACCGCAACCCAAAACCATTGAAACAAAGCTTCTACCACCCAGTCCTATTTGACGCAGTAGTCTATCTGTAATAAACGCAATACGCGACATGTAGCCGCTTGCCTCTAATATGGAAATCAACCCGAACAGCATCATTATTTGGGGTAAAAATCCGACTACGCTCATTACGCCAGCTATAATTCCGTCGCAGATTAGCGAATTTAGCCAGGGTGCATCGGCGCGTGAAAGCCAATTTCCTGCAATTTCTTGCATTTTGGGCGTTAAACCGTCGTTTATAAGGTCTGTCAGGAATCCACCCACGCTACCGATTGACAGATAGAATATCAGAGCCATTACGAGCGCGAAAATTGGGAATGCCAACCATTTATTGAGAACGATTGAGTCAATTTTATTGGTAATTTGCTCAATGCGTTTTTCTTTTTCGCTTTTTTGTTCAATTTTTCGCGCCTTTCCAACAATTTGGCGTATATTGCTATACCGTTGCTCGGCTAAATTTGTCTGCAACGCGTCGCTTAGCTGTTGTATGGCAACAAAACGGCGGTGATTTACGTCGTTTGGCGTTTTTGTGTTGCGAATGGCGGTTTCTACGGTGTCGTCGTAGCTGAAACGCTTGGCTTTTGGCAAGTTTTCGCTAAGACAATAGCTTGTCAACTCCTTTACGCCGAGGTTTTTTGCCGCAGAAATCCACAGAAATTTGCAACCGAACTGTTTTTCCAGTATCTTCTTGTCGATTTTGATACCCTTTGCTTGCGCTTCGTCCTGCATATTGAGGGCGACGATTACGGGAACGTCCAGTTCGATTAGTTGGCTTGTTAAAAACAGACTGCGCTCAAGACTTGTGGCGTCAATGACGTTGATTATTACGTCGGGCTGATCGTGGAGTAGGTAGCTTTGCGTCACCTGTTCTTCGGGAGTAAAGGGCGTGAGCGAATAAATCCCGGGAGTGTCTACGATTGCGACGGTGGGTTCGTGGCGGTATCTGCCCGTTTTTTGTTCAACGGTGACCCCCGGCCAGTTGCCTACCTTTTGATTGCTACCCGTTAGCAGATTAAACAGCGTTGTCTTGCCGCTATTGGGATTGCCGCACAGCGCAACGGTCAGGCGCGTTTCGCGTGATTGGGGGCGGTTTGTTTTGTGTGGTTTCTTATTTTTTATATATTTATATATATTAATCATATTAACCTTATTTAATATAGCTATGTTTTTCACTTCACAGAAATCAACTTGACTGTAAAGCTGTTTGCCGTGTCTTTGCGTAGGCACAATTCGTAGCCTCGTGCTCGAATGACGACGGGGTCGCCGAGTGGGGCAATGCGAATGACGGCAACTTCTGTATCTGGCACCAAACCCATTTCCGCAAACCTCGCTTTCACTTTGGTCGGCAGGTTGCACTCAATAATTACACAGCTATGCCCCACCTCAATATCGGCAAGCGTTGCCTTTCGCAAATTATTGTAGTTTATGGCTAATTCATTTGACATATTTTGTTCCATCGTAGTATTTTATGTTTATAGTTCGCTCATTAGAGCGGTTTGTTAGGGGGAAATTTGGGCAGTGAAAAAATCAATAGCGATTGTAACGGGAGCAACAGGTGGTATCGGAAAGGAATTTGTATGCCGCAACAAAAGCTTTCGAGCTTAGTTATTCCCGCGCTCTAAATGTTGAGTTAAAACCGTCAGGGATTACTGTTACTGCCGCAAGTCCAAGTTGGGTGGACACAAAAAATGTTGACAAAAGAAGTAAATGGAAAGGAAGTTAAATTTCCCGGAATGGTAAGCCCCGAAGCGGTTGCGAAAAGAGCGATAAAAGATGCCAAACGCGGAAAGGACGTATCCATTTGTTCCTTCTACGTAAAATGTCAACGCCTAAACGTAAAACTTCTTCCTCACAAATCTGTAATGAAAATTTGAATGCGAAGTATAAAGAAATACTTGTAACTGATAATTTCAATAACGGCGCAACTAAATGTAGCAAAATTATCTTAAAATGTTTCAGCTTTTTTGTTTGACATTTTCCGCTTCAGTGTAGTATAATAACTGTACACTTCGCTCAACAGAGCGATTTTTATTGTATAAATCGGGGCGAAGTTAAGCATAGCACGGCTAAAAACGCTGTCAAAAATTTTTCGAAAAAACTGTCAAAAAAGTCTGAAAAGTTGGTGAAAAATAGTTGACACGGCATTGTGGCTGTGTTATTATTAGTAGGCTGTTGATTTAGAGACAGCGCCGCTGTTGCGGCAGAAAGGAACATTGACAACTGCATAAAACAATATAAAGTTTAGAGTAAAA
>JAFLVL010000063.1 GCA_022508325.1 Clostridiales bacterium
ATAATTCGCGCTTGTGTCAAGCGTAACTCCCAAGTCCGACCGAGACGGATAAAAAGTTGTTAGCACAAAGCGAAGCGACTGTGTACAAGTTCCGTCTCGCGTGTAGTCGGATTAAATTATGCCTTCAACGTAGCTTGCGGCGTCGAATTCCAATAGGTCGTCAATGCCTTCACCAACGCCCACAAAGTATACGGGAATGTCCATATCGTGCTTGATTGCAAGCACCACTCCACCCTTTGCCGTGCCGTCAAGTTTCGTTAGGACAATGCCGTCAATGTCAATAGCTTCGTTGAAAATATCAACCTGTTGAATGGCGTTTTGTCCTGTGGTCGCATCCAATACAATAAGGTTTTTGCGGTCGGCGTCTGGGAACTCACGGTCAACAACTCTGTTTATTTTTTTTAATTCTTCCATGAGGTTTTTCTTATTGTGCAGTCTGCCCGCGGTATCAACCAAAACTATATCGGTGCCTCTGCTTTTTGCCGATGAAACTGCGTCAAACACTACTGCCGCAGGGTCGCTGCCTTCCTCATGCATTATGATGCGCACTTTAGCGCGATTTGCCCAAACTTCCAACTGTTCGCTTGCGGCGGCGCGGAAGGTATCAGCTGCGGCAATAACAACAGACTTGCCTTGCTTTACGAAAATGTTGGCAAGTTTCCCAATGGTCGTAGTCTTGCCAACGCCATTGACGCCCGCGACCATAATAACGCAAGGTGTATTAAACTCAAACTTCTCATCGCCTAAAATATCGGCAAGCACTTGCTTCAAATATTCGTTGGCTTTCTTTGCGTCTGAGATACGGTCTTTTCTCATGCGTTCGCGAAGCTCTTCGATGATATCTTGCGTCGTGTCCTCGCCTATGTCGCTAGACAGCAAAATGAATTCCAATTCTTCATAAAAATCTTCGTCAAATATTCCGCGCTTAAACAACTCGTTCAGCTTAAATCCAATCTGCTGACGCGTCTTTTTCAGACCGTCGATTATTTTTTGAAAAAATCCCATTGATACCTCTACATTGCCTGCTTGATTGCTTCCGTGAGCTTGACTGATACAATCTTAGATACGCCCTTCTCTTCCATGGTAACGCCGTACAAAACGTCAGCATTCTCCATGGTCGGCTTTTTGTGGGTGATGACGACGAATTGCGTGGACTGCGAGAATTTGCGCAAATATTTGGCAATTCTTTCGGCGTTTGCATCGTCCAATGCCGCTTCGATTTCGTCTAATACACAGAAAGGCATCGGATTGAATTTCAAAATCGAGAACAGTATCGCCGCCGTAGTCATCGTGCGTTCACCACCGGAAAGCAAGGAAATATTTTGCAATTTCTTTCCCGGGGGTTGAGCTTCAATCTCCACACCCTGGTCAAGCGACGCCTTGGTGGGGTCTTTGTCAATATACAGACGTGCATTGCCGCCATTGAACAGCTCGCGGAAAATAAACTTGAAATTGTCGTTAATTTGCGTCATGCCGTCTTCAAAGCGTTGTTCAATATCAACGGTCAATTCCTTCAAAGCGTTCTTTAGGTCGTCTTCAGCCTTTTCGAGGTCTTCAATCTGCGCCATATACTCGTCATATCTGCCCTGAACCTCTTCCAACCTTTGAATCGAATTGGGGTCGAAGTGACCGAGTTTACCTATTTCCTGCTTCAATTCGGAAATGCGCTCTTTGCCTGCGGTTTTGTCGAAGTCGTCTACTTTGTACTCCATCGCTGCCGAGTAGGTGATTTGATAATCGTCCTGAACGCGCTGTTGCAGTTCAAGGAGGTCGTCGTCAATCTTGTTGAGAATGTACTCCTCTGTTGCCATAGAGCCGTTCAACGTTTCCAATTCCGTAGACAAACGCATTCTTTCATCGGAAAGTCTGTTAAACTCGTTGTTAATCTGCTCTTTTAGTGTATCAGACGACTTAATATGTTCAAGCAATTCTCTCATTTCTTCGTGCAATGCGGCGTTACCGACGCTCTCATTCAGAGTTGCGTACATTTCGTCGATTGCAACTCGCACCTGCGCAATGTACGTCGTGCGCGAGTTTACGTCGTAGTTCAAATTCTCGATTTGTTGCTTGTGATTTTTAATGTCCTTTTCAGCGCTTTCAATGTTGGAGTTGAGCATTAAAAGGCGATAACGCTTCTCCGAAAGGCTACTGGAAAGAGTGTCCTTTGCGGCTGTTTCCATTTGCGAAGTCTCGCTCAAATGCTCCACTTTACCGCGCAGATTAGCTTCAAGGGCAGTCAACTCTTTCATACGCTCTTCGTACTTCTTCTCGTTGCTGTCAATTTGCGCCAAACGAACTATAAGTCGTTCCTTTTCCTGAGAAAGACGTAGAATGGTCTTTTTATCGGAATTGCTCAACGTATTGGAGGTTTCGATACGCTCTTTTGCCGTTGCAATCTCAACCTTCAGTGCATTAATGCTTTCGTTTGCGCGATTGGCATTAGCGCGAGCTTCGTCGAGTTTTACTTCCAACTGTTTCTTATCTTCTTCCGACTTTTGCAAATCAGCTAACAGCTCTTTCAATTTTTCGGAGCGTTCGGCAATCTGCGTTTCATAAGAAAGCAAGTTCGCAGTAGATTTCTTATTCGAGCTACCGCCCTCTAACGAACCGTCATTAGATATACGTTCGCCTGTCAGCGTCACCATTCTGTGCGCATAACGATACTTTCTACTGATAGTTATGGCGTTATCGAAGTTGTCAACGATGAGAATGCCGCCAAGTAACGACTCAAACACGTTGGAATAATGTTTGTCAAAGGTGATAAGCTCAGACGCGATACCCAACACACCCTTCTCTTTCAGTACCTCGGCACGCTCGATGCCGTGTGGCTTCATTGAGCTGACAGGCAAAAATGTTGCCTTGCCGTAATCATTGATTTTCAGGTAGTTTATCAGATATTTTACGTCTTCTTCCGTTTCGGTGACAATATTTTGCAATCTTCCGCCCAAAGCCGTCTCAATCGCAAGCTGTAGCTTCGGCTCTACCTTCATGAGGTTGGCAACTACGCCGCGAATGTGTGACGCAAGTTCCCTGTCGTGTTGCGCATCACGCATGAGGGCTTGAATACTCGCCTGATAGCCGCGATAATTTGCGGCAAAATCTTTGAGCATTTCTATTCCGCCCTTTTCGCTGGATACAGCTTGTTGCTTATTAGATACGACTTTTTCCAGATTAAAGTGCTCAAATTCGAGGTCTTTGACTTGTTGTTTCAGAATACGTGCGTTGTTGTCAAGTTCCTCTTTTTGCTTTCTGAGTTTGTCATAACGTCCAATCAAATCGCCCTCTTCGCCTGCCGATTCCTGCAATTTGACGTTGAGTTCTTGCTCATTTTTGACCAGCTGTTCCAGGTGCTCCTGCAAAGTTTTTCTTTCCGTCTGGCAAGCAACCAATTTGCCCTTGCAATCGGACAAAGCGGCAACGGCTTCGTCAAGCTTTTGACGCAAAGCGCTGGTTTTGGCGTTGATTTCGTCGACCTTTTGACCAACTTCGGCGAATTGTAAATTAGCCTGAGTTAGGTCGTTCTCAATAGCCGTACGCTCCCCTACTCTACGTGCAATAAGTGCCGTGATTTCATCTATAGTCCTCTCAATCTCGGCAATTTCGCGCTTATTTGCCTCAACTTGCTCTTCGTTTGCAACAATGTCACGCTTGCAGTTAGTGATACGTTCTTGAATAAGGTTCTTTTCGCCCGCGTCTCTCTCCACTTCCACCGCTAGGGCGACTTGCCTATCGCGCAACTTCGCAATTTCGCCATCGATACCGTTGCGTCTGTGGAACATTTCGTCGTATTTTTCGTTAACTTCGGCAAGCAGCGCCTCTTTGAGCGAGTACTCCTCTTTCAAGCCTGCGAGCTTCTTTCTGCCGTTTTCCTTGTCGGTGCTGGCGTTATCGTAGGAGTAAATATATGCATTGATTTCCAACAAACGCAGTTCTTCGTATAATTCAACGTACTTTCTCGCGCTGACCGCTTGCCTTTTCAAGTCGGGCAGTTGACGCTTGAGTTCGGCAACGATACCGTTGATATGGTCCATGTTGATACGGTTTTTCTCAAGCTTGCGCTCGGTTTCAACCTTCTTTACGCGGAAGGAGGAGATGCCCAACGCCTCTTCAAAAATCGAACGTCTGTCCTCGGGGCGAGCGTTAAGAATGGCGTCCATTCTACCCTGACCTACGATTGAATAACCGTCTTTTCCCAAACCTACCCCGCGCAATAGCGTCAAAATATCTCTAAGACGAACGACGTTGCGGTTTAACAAGTACTCGCTTTCATTGTTGCGATAGAGTTTTCTGCTGATAATAATCTCGTCCATGGGTATGGAAAAAATACGCGTCGTATTGTCAAAAAACAGCGACACTTCGCAGTAACTCATAGATTTACGCGTGTCCGTACCGTTGAAAATCAAGTCCTGCATCAATTTACCGCGCAGGTTCTTGGTGCTTTGCTCGCCCAATACCCAACGGATTGCGTCGGAAATGTTACTCTTTCCACATCCGTTAGGTCCAACGATGCCCGTGATAGGTTGATCGAATTTTAACTCAACCTTATCGGCAAAGCTTTTAAAACCGTACATTTCAATTTTCTTTAAATAAAGCACTAATCAATTCTCCATTCTACCACAATTTTGTGTGCGGCTTGCTGCTCTGCCGCCTTTATGTTGGGTCCTACACCTTCCGCTACCTGCTTACCGTCAATCAGTAATGCGTATTTAAAACTCGGTTTGTCGTCAGGTCCGCTACGTTGTACCAATTTGTACTCTATTGCCAGCTTCTTGGACTGGCAGTACTCGTAAAGCAACGTTTTGTCATCTTTCAATACTTTCGTTGCATTGTTCACAGCATCGCTTAGAAAGTTCAATACGAATGCTTGGGCGCAACTCATTCCTCCGTCAAGGTAGATTGCGGCTAGTACAGCTTCAAACAGATTGGCGGCAATTTTACGCGACCGTTGAAGGTCCGTTTCACCACTCACAACGCGCAAGTGCTCAAGTAATCCTAGCTTGTCCACCATCGGTCGCAATCCGTCTGCGGATACGATACGCGACTTCATTGCCGACAGTTCGCCGGCGTCTCGTTCGGGATTGTGAGCAAATAAGTACTCCGAAATGATGCAACCCAGTATTGCGTCGCCTAGAAATTCCATGCGCTCATTGTCTTCAGTCTGTTCTAGGTTGGCGTACGACGAATGCGTAAACGCTTGCGTGAGTAGGTCCTTATTATTGAACGTGTAATTTAACTTGCTTTCTATCGCGGTTAGGTTCATATTAAGAAATATTATATACTAATTAGCAACGTTTTGCAATGGTATGGGGCTAAAAAATAGTAATGTTTCACAAAATATAACATTTTTAGACAATTGTTTCACAACGCAAAAAAGCCACCGACAGTCGTCGATGGCTTCGATTAAGCCCAAAATTACTTATTATCTGCGGAAATCTCCACTACTTGCTTGCCGTCATAATAACCGCAAGCATCGCAAACCTTGTGAGCAACCTTCAATTCGTGGCATTGAGGACATTCCACCAAAGTAGCTGCG
>JAFLVL010000064.1 GCA_022508325.1 Clostridiales bacterium
TTGATAAACACGTATCCGGGCATAACCTTGGCTTCGTACGCCTTCTTCTTGCCGTTGCGCTCTTCAATTAGCGTCTCGGTAGGAATCTTGGTGTCGAGAATTACGTCTTGCAAATTGCCGTTCTCCACCATTTGCTCGATGTTCTTCTTGACAAGGCTCTCGTAACCCGAATAGGTGTGCAAAATATACCATCTTGCTTCGTTAGTCGTACTCATTGCGCTCCTAACTTATAAGGCTAAGTAGCCAAACCAACAGATAGTCAACTCCACCGATGATGACGGCAAAGAACAAAACTACAAGCAAAACGGTACCGGTATTTTTCAATACGGTTTTGAAGCTAGGCCAAGATACCTTTTTAAGCTCCGACCAGCTCTTTACAAAGAAGGAACCAAGTCTGGAAAAAAGGTTTGGTTTCTTTGCTTTTTGTTGTACTGCCATGACGATTCTCCTTATTTCGATTCTCTGTGAACAGTGTGTTTCTTGCAGAATCTACAATATTTGTGGCGTTCGAGTCTGTCGGTAGTATTCTTGCTGTTTTTGAAAGTATCGTAATTGCGTTGTTTGCATTCGGTGCAAGCAAGCACAACTTTAACTCTATTTCCTTTCTTCGCTGCCATATCTATTCTCCTATGCTTTGTTGCAGAAACGGCTCAAAAATGCCGCAAAAATGCGATAAAAGCAGTTTTCTGCACGCAAAAAATTACACCCCAAAGGTGTGCTAGATTATAATATCACACAAAAGGCTCAAAGTCAACTAAATTAGGGGCATTTTCAAAGAAATTTGAGTTACACAGAGAAGCCTTTTTTCAAAGAACTATTGACAAACTTATAAAAATGTTTTAGAATAGTAGTCCATCTATTTAGGAGAATACAACTATGATTGATTACAAACTGTTAGTAAAAGAAGCGTACGAAGCGCAGAAAATGGCTTATATACCCTACTCTCATTGGGCGGTTGGCGCGGCATTGCTCACCAAAGAGGGCAAAATTTACCGCGGTTGCAATATCGAAAGCTCCACCTTCTCCCCAACCGTTTGCGCAGAGCGTACTGCGTTCTTCAAAGCGGTATCGGAGGGCGAACGCAACTTCGTAGCCATTGCAATAGTAGGAAACGACGAGAAAACCCCCATAGGAAAAGGCGGCTTTTGCCCGCCATGCGGCGTATGCAGACAGGTTATGACGGAATTCTGCGCGCTCGACTTCGAAATCGTGCTTGCAAAGGGCTACGACGACTACGAAGTACACACTTTGGGCGAATTGATGCCTCTCATCAGCTTACCGCTTTCAAAATAAGTAAACAAACGAAAACCTCCCTGTAACGGGAGGCTTTTTATTTTAATCAGATATTTTACAACATAAAATCCTTAAATCGTTTTGCGCGCAATACGCTACATCACTCGGCTTTATTATCCTGCTCGTGAGCAGGTTGCGGCTCTTTTACTTCCTCTTTGGGGTTTTCGGACGAGTCGGAGTCCTCTTTCAGCTTGACGTGAGGGGTTAAGCCCACCACCTCGGCGACAGGCAACGTGAACGCTATGCCTTGACCTGCCGTTTGCAGTCCGACGGCGTCGTAAAGGCTCTTTAATACCGCATCCTTAATGCTGACGTCAACCAAAATCATGACGATTTCCTTTTGCGGCTGAACTACTACGCCAAAGGTCAGCTCCGAATCGGGTCTTGCCGTGCCTGTTGCGTGCAAAATAGTGCCGCCTGTTGCGCCTGCCTCACGGGCGGCGTCCATAACCGCCTCAGCAAATCCTTCGTTTACTATACAAAATACTGCTTCGTGTTGTGTTGTCTTTGCCATAATTTCACCTACTGCTTGTTGCTGAGAAACTGATAAGCCACTACGCCTATCATGCTTGTAAAGGGGATCGCACAGGCTATGCCCTTGCCACCTCGAATGGTCGCGAACTTGTCTTCGAGCGCCGCCACCGCTTGGGGCAGATTATCCTCGCGGATCACGCTGAAAAGCGCCTGTTTCTCGAGGTCGCTCTCAAGTAATCCAAAGCCCTTTCTTGCCGTGCCGAATGCCGAGACTTCAAGTTGCATATTTACTTCGAATGCCTGTAACAAATCGAGATAAAACTCCGCCTTGCTACGCGGAACGACTGTTATAAGCAACATCAGCTTGTGAGGTGCAAGGGGACTTTTAGCCGCTGCCACCTTACTGCGCACTGTCTTTTTTGCCTTTTCAATCTTGGTTTTTGCTTTATCTACGATAGCTTTTGCTTTTTCTTTATTAGTTTCCACAATTAAAACTCCACACCGCTAAAAGTTGATAATCTGATTGTCGTCGGCGGCAATAATACGCCTGTGCGCAATCTTGTTGCGGACGTTGCGTGATACTATCGCGCGGAAGCCGAGTAGCTGAATAGTGATGAGCGGCGTCATTGCCACCATTGCGACTATTCCGAACGCGTTCTCCAAAATTTTCCCCTCACCTTGACAAGTAAGGCAAGCGCCGATAGCAAAGGGCAGAATGAACGTTGACGTAAGCGGTCCTGAAGCTACGCCGCCCGAGTCGAATGCGATTGCCGTGTACAGCCGCGGAACGAAAAAGCTCAGTCCAAGCGACAGAATGTAACCCGGGATGACGTAGTACAGTATCGAGAAACCCAGCCAAATACGCAGCATTGACAGTCCGATAGAAATGCCAACACCTATGCACAGCGCGATCATCATGGCTTTCTTGGTAATCAAACGGTTGGTGACGTCTTCTACTTGCTTGTTGAGGACGTGCACCGCAGGCTCTGCAAGCACTACCACCATACCGAGAACGAACCCGAGAATGACGAGAGCGTATGGGACCTCTGCAAGCTGTGTCCCTAGCTTGTAGCCAATGGGCAAAAAGCCAATCGTTACCGAAGTCAAAAATATTACGAGACCTGCAAACGTATACACTATGCCAACTACGATACGTTTAATCTTTATCATGGGCAGCTTCAGGCAGGTTAGCTGCAAAACAGTAAACGCAACAGAGATAAGCCCCAACGACAAGGTAACTTGTTTTATTACAGTCCACATTTCTTCACCAAAGGACTTAATGACGTTGTCCGCAATGGAATAGTCGGGCACGGCGTACTGTACGCTTCCACCGGACGACAGTCCAAGAATTGCAACCGTAAGAATAGGTCCTACGGAGCACAACGCAAGCAAACCGAAGCTGTTCTCGCTGGAATCCCGCCCGCCGAGGGTACTGGCAATACCTGCTCCGATAGCAATGATAAAGGGCGCGGTAATAGGACCTGTCGTTACGCCGCCCGAGTCAAAGGACAGCGAAATAAAGTCACCGTTATTCTCCATAAGCAAAGCCACTACAGCAAACGTTACCATATAAAAGAACAGCAGTATGGACGAAAGATTAGCTTTAAAGATAATCTTGATTACGCCAAGTAGCAGGAATGCGCCAACGCCCACGCCTACCGACATGATAAGCACGGTTGGGTTGACTTTCTCGGCAATTTGCTCGGCAAGAACCGATAAGTCAGGCTCGGCAACGGTAATCAGTACGCCCATCGCAAAGGCTACCGGGAGCAGAACCGAAAGGCGTTTGGACTTCGTCAAGCCCGAGCCGATGTAGTCGCCCATGGGCGACATAGCAAGGTCTGCGCCGACGTTGAATAGGCTGATACCGACAATCAACAACACCGCCGAAACGGAGAAGACAATCATTTCCTTTGCAGTTAGGTTGACCAGCGGCGTGGCGCACAAAATAAGCACTATCGCAACAACCGGTAGTACTGACGTCACAGATTCTTTAACCTTGCTGAGTAACGTGCGTAACAAATTATACCTCACTGCCACTCTCAATCATTTCGAGTGGCTAATAATATAAATATATTAGCATTTTATCGCGTTTTTTGCAACAAAAAGGACAGCATTTTTGCCGCCCAATTAACACTCACAACAAATTTATTACACGTTTCCTTTTTTTCTCTGCGTACCGCACAGCCAGCATAGTTCCACTTTTTCTTTTTTGGTTCGCATACAGCAAAGCCAACATTCTGTTCCGTGTCATTTTTTGGGGTGGTTCATTATTGATGTTGTAATAGGTCACTACCACGTCGCACATATCTACCATTACTCGGTTGCGCACAACATACGACCGCGCACCTGCATTGAGAATTCTATCTGAAAAAAGGTATCTTCGTACAATGTGTAAAGATATTCAAGATAGTCATTGCTTACTACATCATACTCTGCTCTAACGTATACACGACGAATATTAGGGTGGAGTCCTTCAGCTCGCTAACAGCCTCGTAACACAGGTGATTGAAATATCCACTACTGCCAAACAAAAAGGTGTCCGCGCCCTCACCGATAAGCGCGACTACCGTTTCCTTCAATCGCTCTTTGGTTGCTTCGTAGTTTTCAACTTTTCTATGTCCTACAAATGCCACTGTCATTTTCTCTTACATCTCCCCATTTTGTATAGTATTAATATCACATTATGATAAATAATAACCGAGGTCTATTATATCATTGTTTTATCATAATAGCAATATTTTGATAAAAAATATTCAAACTATTTACGGAGCAAGAATGCCGAAAAGACCAGAAGGAACTGAATACACTACTTCTGCTAAATTTCAAAAATTTTTGAAAGAAGAAATAGATGAACTGGGATTAAAGAAAGTACAGTTTGCAGAAGCTGCCGGCGTAAGCACAAGCGTCATTATACGAGCAACGTTATATCAAATTTTACCAAGCGTGAAGTCTTTGATTAAATTGGCGGATTATTTTCAAGTTCCCATTATGTACATGCTCGGGGAAACAGAGTACGCAGATTTTTCTCCTGCAAAAGAGCCTGCTAATTTTTTTGAAAGACTTGAACAATTAACAGCAGAAAAAGATGAAAAATACTCCGCATTATCTCACACAATGTCGTTCGCGCCCAATGCGGTATATGAGTGGATTCGAACGAACTCACTACCCTCTTTGGATTATTTGATAGAATTAGCTAAACATTTCGACGTTTCAGTGGATTATCTATTAGGTAGAACAGACGATAGACAATAAAGAGAAAGGCTTTCCTGTGTAAGGGGAGCCTTTGACTCATTAGGTGATAATGTTTAATCTGTAAAAGCCATCTTTGCGCGAGGCTTTTCGCAACTAACTATCTAAACTAATGAACATATTTGAGCAAGAGAGCCCGACGGAGTAAAAGGCGAACGGGGTTGCTTGGGCTGTGCGCCCAGCGAAAGTCAAAATAAAAGAAGGATGCGGGAGCATCCTTCTTTGTTAGTCCGACCGCGTGCCTCAGCACGCGCGTTTGGTCGGGAAATTAGGCAATAATCTTGGAAACAACGCCCGAACCTACGGTGTGACCGCCTTCACGAATAGCGAAACGAAGACCGTCTTCCATAGCGATAGGTGTGATCAAAGATACCTTGATGTGGGTGTGGTCGCCGGGCATTACCATTTCTACGCCGGGGTCAAGCTCGATGGAGCCGGTAACGTCGGTCGTACGGAAATAGAATTGAGGACGATATCCCTTGAAGAACGGGCTGTGACGGCCGC
>JAFLVL010000065.1 GCA_022508325.1 Clostridiales bacterium
CAATTCTGTGCTTACGTCCAATTTTTTTGCCTCTCTACCTATTTAACGAACAACTCGGCAATTTTACTCACCGCAAAACAGCCGAGAGCTTTTACATCAAAGCTCTCGGCTGTCATCAACGTTATTTATGACAATCCCCTTAGTCTGCTCATGCAGACATCTCCGCTTACTAAAGGGAGCCTTTATATTTCTGCCGACTCCGAGCGAAGCCATTTTTGTGCAATACCCGAGCCGCTATTTTTTCGTTATTTCGTAGCCTGTCGCGGTGTCTTTGATTGCGTAGCCGCGTTCGGCAATTTCGTTGCGCAAGCGGTCGGACTCCGCCCAGTTCTTTGCCTTTCTTGCGACAAGACGCTCTTCTGCAAGCGCCACCACGTCATCGGGAACTTCAATCTCAACCTTCTCTTCCTTTACTTTGTCGAAATCCAACGCAAACACTTTGTCGAACTTCAACGCGAGGTCGTAAATGTCTCGCGACTTGGGAAGTTTGAGCATAGTCCACAGCATGCCAATCGCAAGTGGCACGTTTAGGTCGTCGTTGATTGCGTCCTCGAATTTCTTTGTAAAGTCGTCCAGTACGGCTTTGTCCGTCTTGACGGGACTGTTCTTGTGCGCGATGAGTTGCGCGCAAAGCTTTCCGTAGGCGGTCATTGCCGCGTCCATAGCGTCCCAAGTGAAGTTAATCTTCTGACGGTATTGAACGTTGAGGCAGAAATAGCGGAAAATTACAGGCGCGTAGCCCTTTGCTTGCAGGTCGGAAAGCAAATAGTTGTTGCCTAAAGACTTGCTCATTTTGCCGCCGTCAACAAGCAAAAATTCGTTGTGCATCCAGTAATTGACGATTCTGTGTCCCAGCCAACATTCGCCCTGAGCAATCTCGTTCTCATGGTGAATGGGGATATGGTCTACGCCGCCGGTGTGTATATCAAACCTTTCGCCAAGATATTTGACACCCATAGCGGTACACTCTATATGCCAACCGGGGAAGCTTCTGCCCCAAGGACTGTCCCACTGTTGAAGATGGTTTGGAGCGGCCTTCTTCCACAAGGCAAAGTCTATTGGATGGCGCTTGAAGCTATTGACTTCGACGCGCGCGCCGTGGCGTTGCTCTTCCAGATTGACTCCCGACAGCTTGCCGTATTCGGGGAACTTCTCTACGGAAAAGTAGATGCCGTCCTCCGTCTCGTAGGCGTAGCCCTTGTCAAGCAAAGCCTTCACCACCTCTATCATTTCCGGAATGTTGTCGGTGGCTTTGGGACATACGGTGGGGCGCTTGATGTTCAACGCGTCAATATCGCTCATAAATTGTGCCGTAATTGTTGCGGCAATTTCAAGAGGCGTCTTGCCCGTTTCATGAGCCGACTTCTCCATCTTGTCTTCACCGTCGTCACCGTCGGAGACGAGGTGTCCGACGTCGGTGATATTCATGACCGACTTGACCTTCATGCCGTCGTATTCCAGCACGCGCCTCAGTTCGTCCATAAAGACGTAGGCGCGAAGATTGCCAATAGTAGCAAGCTTATAGACGGTTGGTCCGCAGGTGTACATTGACACTTGCCCGGGCTTGATTGGTATAAGCTCTTCCTTTTTGCGAGTGAGAGTGTTGTAAACTCTGAGTTGCATAGTTGTCCTCTTAAATACATTAATTTGTACTGATTAATGACGTTTATCTTAACTTTAGCTATTCTTTATCAGCAGTAGATGTCTCGGCAGTTGTGGCGTCCTTTTCTTCCGCTGTCTCTTCCGTTGCTTGCGGTTGTTCGGACTTTGCCTTTCTTGCTTTCAAAAAGTCCTTAGTTAAGTATACGACGTGAACGACGAATAATGCCGCGTTCATGAACGCCGTGGAATATGCGGGCAATATAAAGCCGTACACTACGAAAATTACGCAACCCACCATATTGATTAGGCGAGTTTTGGTCTGATTGGTCGTCAAAAATGACACGAGAATGAACGCCGAGGCAAGCAGTCCCAACCACTCGTTTTTCAAAATGTCAACAAATGTGCTTGCAAGTAATGTGAACATAATTATTACTCCTTTTCTTTTGATTGTAAATTGCTTATTAGTAATTGTACCACAAATAGTGGATTTATTTCAAGGTATTTTTAATAGTTTGACAGTATCAAGAACAAAATGGTACAATACCGTTATGAAAATAGAATTGGAAAAAGTCGCCAACGCGCGCGACCTCGGCGGTATCAAATCGAATTTCGGCATTGTGAAATACAGCAAGCTCTTGCGTTCGGGGCACCTTGGCGTGGCGAGCGAAAAAGATGTAGCTAAGCTCACGTGCGAGCACAAGCTGCGCCGTATCGTGGATTTACGCACCGCTACCGAAATAGCAAATAACCCCGACGTAACTATCGACGGTGTAGAATGGGTGAACGTATCGATAATCGCCGCCACCACCTTTGGCATAACCTTCGAAAAGCTGGACGGCGCCACCATTGCAAAGATGATTGATGCAGGCATTGCGAGAATGGCGGCAAGAGGAGAAACTCCCACCGACCACCTACGCATACTTTACAAGAACTTTGCTCACGACGACTACTCTCACCGCGGTTACGGTAAGTTCTTGAAATTGTTGGCAAACGAGCCTATTGACGGCGCGACGCTGTGGCATTGTTCGGCGGGCAAGGACCGCGTCGGCACCTGCACGGCGTTGCTACTCCACTGTCTTGGGGTAGGTAGAGACGATATTATGCGCGACTACATGCTCACCAATGAGATGAACAGGGACCACAGCGAGAGTATTCTCAACAAAATTCGCCCATACGTCAGCGACGAAGTATACGCTCTCGAAAAGCGCATTCTTATGGTAGACGAAAGCTACCTCAACTGCTTTTTCGACGAGGTTGAAAAGCAATTCGGCAGCGTTGACGCGTTCATTACGCACTGTGGCGTGAGCGACGACGATATTGCAAAGTTACGCAGCAACTATTTGGAATAAGCGAGAAAGTTATTTATGTTTCATATAAATTGAAATATCATCTACTTTTTTGACAATATAAAATTTGCCCATATCTTCATCAAACAGTCCAACCACTTTTTTGTTGTTGTAATCTTGAAGACTATATTTTGATAAGAAATGGCTTGAAAAGTAAGGATTAGTTCTTGCTTTTTTAGATAGACCATTATCGTTAATTATCACTGTATAATAAACTGCTCCTCTTAGCCAGTAGGACGTAGTAACGTTGTCTAACACTACCTCATAGGAATTAAATTTTTGATAATTTTTCAACAAATATCTCATTTTGACATAATCGAATATACCTAAAGGCAAAAAAATCAATCCACAAACGACCATACTATATAGCCATACTATTATTCCTAATCCTAGGAATTGTAAGTCAAAGTTGGATATAATATTGAAAACGATAATGAAAACGAAAAAGGTAAAAATTCCTATTATCAACAAACTCCACAACAATAATTTTATTTGCCATTTTCTCCATTGATATTCAACACTCTTTTTTATTTCGTCCACCGTGAATTCGTTATTCATGTTGTACTCCACTAAATTACTGTTTATCGTGCATACATTTTAGCATAGCGCAATACAAAAAGCAAGTAGCAAAAGGCTCCCCCTGCGTATTGGGAGCCTTTTCTGTACTTATTCTTATCTCTTGAATGGCAGCAAGTCCTCCTCGGAAAAGAGCTTGTCGGAGACGAGATCGTTGTCGAGTAGGCTTGCGCGCGTGATGGCGTTGTAGCCGAATTTTTTGCGAATCTGATCCACCGAATATTCGAGATTTTTGTCCTTCTCGTCCGCCACGTCGAAAATCGACGTCTGATAGCCGAAGCCCACCTCAGACAGCGCCGCAACCCTGACCGTAATGGAACGTAACGGCAAGTCGGCAGGGGCTTCTCTCCACATTTGCCGAAGGAGCCTACACGCTACTTGATAAATGTCGTCTGCTACGTGCGTTGCGCGTACCTTGTGTTGCTTGCTCTCGTGGGTGAGGTCGTTGCGGCGTATGTCCAACGCCACCACATCGCCCTGCAAACCGTATCTGCGCAGGCGTGTTGCCACCATATCGGAGAGGAAGAATATAACCTTCTCCGCCTCTTCGTAGGTATTGACGTCGCGTAGAGTCGTCGTACCGTGCCCAACACTCTTAATCTCGCGTTCAGTACCGCATTCGCGCACTTCTTCCTCATCCTCGCCGCGCGAAGCAGCATAGAGCTTCTCTCCCACCACGCCGAAACGCTTTTTCAAGGCGAACAGACTGCCGTTTGCGAGGTCGCCTAGCGTAAAAATGCCCATTGAATGAAGTTTTTCTTCGGTATGTTTTCCTATATAGAGCATTTCGGCAACAGGCAATCGCCACACCACGTCCTTGTAGTTCTCGCGGGAAATGACCGTCACCGCGTCGGGCTTTTTGAGGTCGCTGCCCAGTTTTGCGAAGGTCTTAGTAAAGGATACGCCGACGGAAATGGTCAAACCTGTCTCACGCTTGACAGTTTGGCGAAGCTTTTCGGCAATTTCGGCGGGCGTCCCGAAAATTTTGCTGTGCGTTACGTCCAGCCAGCACTCGTCCAGCCCAAAACCCTCAACCTTGTCGGTGAAACGCTCGTAAATTTCCCTCACGCGTTTGGAGTAGTGAACATAATACTCGAAATGCGGCAAAACGCATTTAAGCTCGGGGCATTTTTGCCGTGCTTGCCAGATCGGTTCGCCTGTTTTTACGCCCATTGCCTTTGCGGCGGTATTTTTTGCCAAAATTATGCCGCTACGCGTCTCGGGATTGCCGGATACGGCAAGGTACTTGTACTGCCTAAGTTCGGGATTGACCACTTGCTCTACCGACGCGTAAAAATTGTTCAAATCGCAATGTAAAACGTCCACCGTAT
>JAFLVL010000066.1 GCA_022508325.1 Clostridiales bacterium
TTCGGCCGGTGCGCCTAGCGTAGCTCGAAGTCACCAGACGAATGCCCGAGCCGCTTTATGAAGCAGCGTCTGCGCTTGTTTTGGTATGCGTCGAAGTACTTCCAGGCGTTCTGAATGGGAATATTGTGCTCCAAATTGAGGTTGGTCTCGGCGTGTTCGATAATATTATCCGTCATGGCATCGCCCAGCTCTGTGAGCATAGCTGCGGGCAAACCTCTGTTTTTGTACTCGTCGCGCACACCGATGATGGCAAGGTCCACTACTTTGGGGTGATACTTCGACCTAAGTATGCGGAAAATGCACGGTAACGTCAGTCTGCCGCCTGAAGGACGGACAGCGTCGGAAATGGACGGGAATACGAAGCCAAACGCAACCAATTTGCCCTCTTCGTTGTACAGCGCCTTTATGTACCTTTTGTTGATGAGCAGTCCGAACTGCGCAACAATCTCTTTTTTGAGACGTTCGGTAAAGGGTACTGTTCCGTAAATTTGCTCGTAGGTCTCATCCCAAATTTCAAAAATATCATTGGCGTATTTCTTGATAAACTGACGTGTACTGCGAGCCGTTGCAAAATGCAGGTTGTATTTTTGGAGCATCATGTCGCCTATTTTGCGATAGCGTGGGTCAAAACCGCCCTTGGGCGCGCGCAGTTGGTGTTCCAACCAGTCAACGTCCTTGCCGTAGCCGCAGTTCTCGATTAGGCGTTGATAGTAGGGGTAATTGTACTGCTCCTCAAAGGTGTTCATCTGGTCAAAGCCTTCGATTAGCAAGCCTTCTCTTTCGAGGTCGGAAAACCCCAACGGTCCGACGATCTCCGTCATACCCTTCTGTCTCGCCCAGTCCTCAACGGCGGCGAACAGCGCGTCAGCAACTTCTTGGTCGTCGATTGCGTCAAAACGCGTAAAGCGTACGCGGTTCTGTCCCCATTTTTTGTTGGCGGCGTGTTGCAAAATGCCTGATATGCGTCCGACAATCACACCGTCGCGGTATGCGTTGTAATACACCGCCTCTGCCTGATCGTAGTACATATAGTCGGGACGGAAAATCTTCATCTCGTCGCCGTAAAGTGGCGGAACGAAATATTCGTTGCCTTTATATAGGTTTAGCGGAAATTCTACAAATTCCTTGCGTTGCTTCTTCGTTTTAACTTCTCTTACTTCAATCATCGTTTGTCTCCAATGGAATTTATGATATTTTCAGGTTCATTTAACGTTTTAATTATTTTACCATTTTACTCGCATATTGTCAACAAAACGTAAACAAAAGTGAAATGTTTGTTATATTGACTTATTAATGAAAAACTGTTATAATGATATTCCATCGAAATTGAATTTCGGTTGCATAACGAGGTGGATATGATTAAAATCGTGGTTGACGCAATGGGCGGCGACAACAGCCCAACCGTAAACGTAAAAGGCGTAATCAAGGCGTTAAACGAACTGTCGGACGTAAGTATCGTTCTCGTTGGAGACGAGGCGCAGATTGCACCGTTGCTTCAAGGGGAAAAGTACGACGCAAGCCGCCTGCACATTCTGCACGCGAGCGACGTTATATCCTGCAACGAAGTTCCGACAGTAGCTATCAAGACCAAGACGGACAGCAGTATGTCCAAGGCGTTCGAGCTATTGCGGACGGACGCTGATGCTCGCGCATTGGTCAGCCTCGGATCTACGGGGGCTTTGCTTGCGGGAACAGTGCTACGCGTCGGCCGTATTCGCGGCGTCAAACGCCCCGCTTTCTGTCCCATTCTGCCCACAGTCGTGCCTAATCAAATCGTGGCCATTTGCGACAGCGGCGCAAACGTGGACTGCGACCCGCTCTATCTGCAACAGTTTGCCGTAATGGGCAGTCTCTACCTCAAAAAGGCTTTCGGAGTGGAAAATCCTAGAGTTGCGCTACTCAATATCGGCGTTGAGGAAGAAAAGGGCGACGCGTTGCGCAAAGAAACATATCAGTTACTACAAAAAACGCCGTCAATCAACTTTGTGGGCAATATGGAAAGCCGCGATTTGCTTTCGGGCGAATTCGACTTGGTAGTATGCGACGGCTTTGCAGGCAACGTGCTGTTGAAATCCACCGAAGGCGCGTGCCTGGAGCTTATGCGCCTGTTGAAACGCGGAATGATGAGCAGTCTGAAAACAAAAATCGGCGCGCTGCTTATCAAAAAGAAAATGTACGAAATAAAAGACCTTATGGACTACAACAATTACGGCGGCGCGGTGCTTATCGGAGCTGCGAAAACGGTAGTCAAGGGTCACGGCAGCAGCAACGAAACAGCCGTCTATCACTGCATAAAGCAAGCCTACGCAATGGAATCCAACCACCTTGTTGACGCCATCGCCGCAGAACTCGCGCCGCAACAGACGTAATCAGGTTATAAAGTTCTTTATTTGAATTAAAATATACTAAAAGCCACCCAAAAACGAGTGGCTTTTGTTATTTGTAAGAATTTTTACTTTATGCAATATACTGCACTATTATCGTTGCGATGCCGAGGCCTGTCAACAGTATGCCCACGACGAGGTTGAGGTACTTGTGCTTGATTCTGTTGGCGATGTATGAGGCAATCTGCGCAAAAACCAACGTGGCAATTATACACGTGACGAGCATTACCCAATATTCCTGCAAGCCGCCGTCTATTGCGAAATGCCCTATCGCGCCCGTCAATGCCGTAAAGGTCATGATAAATACGCTGGTGCCGACAGCCGATTTCAGCTCGTAACCCAATACGCCCGTCAGTAGCAACAGCATCATTATGCCGCCGCCCGCGCCCATAAAGCCGCAGATGAAGCCTATAACCAAACCGGAGAGAATAGAACGGATTGCGCGACTTTTGCCCGAAATGTTGAGCATTTTTTCTTTGCTGTTGTCAGGCGGAAAGAACAGAAAACGAATCCCCAGAAACAGCATGGCGAATATTGACAGACCGCTCATCGTGGCTTCGGATCTTTGCTTAACGAAGTAGGCAATGAAGCACCCGGCAACGGTCATTGCCAGTACCGTTACCATCAATACCCAACTGCGTTTGACGTCGATATTCTTGTGACGCGCGTACACTATTGCAGAAACGCCGCTTGCCAATACGTCGCTTGCCAAAGCAATGCCCACTGCTGTATAGGCAGGCACGTTGAGAAAGACTATTAGCATTGGACCTATCACTGCCGCTGCAGACATTCCCGCAAAGCCTGTCCCCAAGCCCGCGCCAAGTCCTGCCAGCACGCAGACGATAATTTGAACTGTAAGCGACATAATTTTTTCCTTCGCAAAAGCACATAAAAGTTAGCACAAAACGAGAAATTTGTCAAGGAATAGACTAACGCAGTTGGTAATATCAAAGCAAGTTTTCTTGCTTGTATGATTGCAAATATTTTCGGCGTGTGGTAGAATATGGAATGTACAAAAATACAGTTAGAGGTATTTACTATGATTGACGTTAATTTAATTCGCGCTGACGCCGAGGCAGTTCGCCAAAGATATTTGAAACGCGGCAAGGACATTGATTTTAGCGATTTTCTAGCGCTGGACGAACAACGCAAAGCTTTGATAGCAGAAACGGAAGCCATGAAGGCAAAGCGTAACAAGGTCTCTGGCGAAGTCCCCAAGCTCAAAAAAGAGGGCAAAGACGTATCCGCAACCATTGCCGAAATGAAAGCGTTGGGCGACAAAATTGCCGAAAAAGACGCAGAATTGAACGACGTAAACGACAAAATTCGCGACTTTTTGCTTAGACTGCCCAACCTGCCCGACGAAGACTTGCTTGCAGGCGGCAAGGAGAACAACAAACCTATCAAAACCTTCGGCAAAAAGCCAACCTTTGATTTTGAACCCAAAAACCACGTCGAGCTTGCTACAAGCCTGGGGCTAATCGACTATGAGCGCGGCGCAAAGCTGGCAGGCAACGGCAGTTGGGTTTACACAGGTCTTGGCGCGCAGTTGGAATGGGCTCTACTAAATTACTTCATCGACAGTCACATTCAAAAAGGCTACACCTTCATGTTGCCGCCCTATATGCTCACCTACGATTGCGGACTGACGGCAGGACAATTCCCCAAATTCGAGGACGACGTGTATCAGCTTGCCAATGCCGAGGGAAGAAAATTTATGTTGCCCACGGCAGAGACTGCTCTCGTCAACCTCTATCGCGACGAAATTTTGCCCGAAAGCCAACTGCCCAAGAAATTCTTCGGCTATTCGGCGTGTTTCAGAAGAGAAGCGGGCAGCTATCGCTCGGAAGAGCGCGGTATGATTCGCGGACACCAATTCAATAAGGTGGAGCTTTTCCAATACACCACACCCGACAAGTCGGACGAAGCTTTCCAAGAGCTTGTAGACATGGCATGCGGACTTGTGGAAGGTCTGGGACTGCACTATCAGCTGAGCAAGCTTGCCGCAGGCGACTGCTCGGACAGCATGGCGCGCACCTACGACA
>JAFLVL010000067.1 GCA_022508325.1 Clostridiales bacterium
ATTGACTGTGTTTTATTCGTCTTACTATTCTGTTGTCAAGCTTCTAGGTGCTGTTTTTACAAAACAGCCTATTTAATATACTATAAAAGGCAGAAATTGTCAAACAATTTACAACATTTTGCAAAGAAAATTTTGTTGCTACCGCTTTATTTTTTTCAAAATTGCTCGGCTAATTGACTTGTTGTCGTAAATGACGTAAAATATATGCGAAATATATTGTCGGAGGCAATATTATGCAAATTGACGAACGGTATTTTATGGATAATGCGATGCAAAAGAACAGTATAGACGACGTTGTCGCCTCCAATGAGAAAGTGTTGTGGAGAGGCAAACCCAACGCAATGTCGTACGTGCTGGCAAATATGCTTAAAATGCTGCCGATAGCCTTGATTTGGCTGATTTTCGACGGCACGTTCATTTTCTTTTTGGCTAAGGGCATGTCAAGCGGCGACGTTCCATTGGGTATACTTGGATTCATAATTCCTTTCTTTTTGTTGCATCTGGCGCCGGTGTGGATTTGGATTGGCAAAACGGTCAAGGCTGTGCGCGAGGTGAGAAACTTGGAGTACGCCATCACCGACAAACGAATTATCATTCGCTCGGGCATGATAGGTATCGACTTCAAATTCATCAACTATACCGAAATCGATTCCGTGAACGTGAAGGTGGGATTCATTGACAGAATCTTCCGCGTTGGCGATATCTATATCAATTCCTCTGTCAACGCAGGTGTGCTGTGGGACGTTGAAGACCCATATAAAATAGGCAACGCTTTGCAACGCGTAACTACGGACATCAAGAGCGACATCCAATACCCAAATGCTCTGCGCCCCGATACTAACCCCGGATACCAAACGGACTACACCAAAAACCCTTTTGACGATAAGTAAAGTCGCATTTTTTTCTACCCCATATCAAAAAATTGCTAAATTAATGGCAAACAGTAAACAACAATTTTGAGGTCTTTTATGAAGAAATGCTATGACGAAGAATACGAATAGGAAATCGAAGTAAAAGGTTTTCTGCGCGGAGATAAAACGGAAGGTTATTGCCGCAACGGAGAGGAAATCGGGGATAAATACACTTGCACTTACGGTTGCCCTGTAAATGCTGACGGGCAAGGGATTTGTTCTAAAGTCATGACGGTAATGTTCCCGATAATGGAAGCGGTAAGAAGTGGCGGCGACTTAGAAAATATCGGCGGCGATAGTAAATACACCAAAGATATTGTGTGTCCCGACGGTTGCGTCCTGTTCAGAATGACGGCAAAGAAGCTCGGAAATAAAAATTACTATAAGGGTAAGTTTTGGAACTGATCGCCTACTTACCAAAGACAAATTTCAACTTAGCGAGCTAGACGAGGCGCACTACTAACACTCTTTATGTTGAGGCGGTCAGATGCGAGGTAGGCAAGGCGCGCAAGGCTTTTTTTCAATAATAATTAATACAAAAAAACGCAACTATAATTATATAGCTGCGTTTATTTTTACATTTTGTTTGTTTGAGTGGGTAGACACGAGCGAGACAAGGCAAACGAGCATTTTCAATGGAGTGTACTAAGCGTACATGACCCGAAGAAAAGCGGAATTTAACGCAGTATCGCGATGTGTATAGCCGCTCAAACTATTCTTCTTCGGCGAACTTCTTTGCTTCTTCTATAATCTTGGGAACGCTGGTTGCGGGAACTTCTTCGTAACGAGCGAAGTTTATTTCGAACTTGCCGCGACCTTGCGTCATTGAACGCAAATCCGTTGCGTACTTCAAGATTTCCGCATAGGGAGCTTCTGCCGTGACGATTTGTTTGCCGTTAGCCATTTCCGTACCCATAATTCTGCCGCGACGTTTGTTCATGTCACCCATTACGTCACCGAGATAGTTGTCGGGAACGATAATCTTCAATTCATAGATAGGCTCGAGCAGTACGGGACCTGCCTTGACGCAACCTGCTTTGAAAGCGAGAATAGCTGCCATTTGGAATGCGATATCCTTGCCGTCTACGGGGTGGGTCGAACCGTCGTAAAGCGTTGCTTTGAGGTCTACTACGGGGTATCCTGCAAGAACACCCTTCTGAATAGCCGAACGGAGTCCCTTCTCTACCGAGGGAATAAATTGACGGGGAACTGCGCCGCCCACTACTGCGTCGACAAACTCGAATTGACCGTCTGCCGCGCCCGGTTCAAAGCGTACCCAGCAGTGACCGTACTGTCCTGCGCCGCCCGATTGTTTCTTGTGCTTACCTTCGGCTTCTGCCATCTTGCGAATGGTTTCACGGTAGGGAATGCGCGGATCTGCCAATACTGCTTCGCAGTTGAACTTGGATTTCAGCTTTTTGCAAAGAACGTCAAGCTGTGTTTCGCCGAGACCGGACAGCAACATGTCGCCTGTTTCGGGGTCCTTGTTGACGGTGAATGCGATATCTTCGTCCTTCAACTTGGAAAGTCCGCCGAATACCTTGTCTTCGTCACCCTTCTTAGCGGCAGTAACTGCGCGGAAGTATACGGGACGGGGCAATTCAACAGGAGCAAGCTCCACTTCTGCGCCCTCGCACAGTACGTCGCCTGTGGAGGTAGCCGTCAATTTTGCCAAAGCGGCGATGTCGCCTGCGGTTGCGCACTCTGCGTTCTCTTGCTTGTCACCTTTGATGAAATATACGGTACTAATCTTTTCAGTGGTGTCACTGTTGACGTTCTTCAACGACATTCCGCTCTTGAGCGTGCCGGAAATAACCTTAAATATGGAAAGTTTACCGACGAATCTGTCTACGATAGTCTTGAATACGCGCAAAACCACAGGAGCTTTCTCGTCAGCCGCGATTGCCTTGCCGCTGGCGTCCAGAGTAGGACGTATAACGGGACTGGGAAGAGACGCTACGATAACGTCCATCAGTTCTTTAATACCCATTCTTTGCAAAGCGGAGCCTGCAAGCACGGGCACTACTGCGCCGTTCAAGATACCAAGCGCAAAGCCGTGCGAAATCTCTTCGCCCGTCAGTTCGCCCACTTCGAAGAACTTCTCCATAAGGGCGTCGTCGCCTTCGGCTGCAACCTCGGACATTGCCATGCGCATATTCTCTAATTCGCCTTGCAAAGAAGCGGGAACTGCACCGCCGTTGCCTGCAAAGTTGCAATATTCGCCCGATATAGCGTTGGCGTAACCGACCATTTTCGCACCGTTCATCTCGGGAACGATAATGGAATTGACCTTGCTGAAACGCGATTTGATAGCGTCTACGGTTGCTGCGTAGTTTGCGTTCTCCTTGTCAATGCCATTGACGAAGATAAGCGCGGGGATTTTATGCTCGGAGCAGTACTCGAGCGCTTTTTCCGTGCCGACGCTCATAGAACCGGTAGCACTCGTGACGATGATTGCGGAGTCTGCCACCGACAGAGCTTCCAACATTTCGCACTCGAAGTCGAAATAGCCGGGAACGTCGATAAGGTTAATTTTCGTGCCCTTGTAGCTGCAATTCGCAACGGATAAGCTGATAGATATTCTTCTTGCGACCTCTTCGGGGTCGAAGTCCATTGTAGAGTTGCCGTCGTCCACCTTGCCAAATCTGTCAATCGCGCCTGCGCTGAACAAAATTGCCTCGGCAAGAGTCGTTTTGCCCTCGCCACTGTGACCGATAAGAGCAACGTTTCTGATGTCTTTGC
>JAFLVL010000068.1 GCA_022508325.1 Clostridiales bacterium
GAGCATCCGGCTGTTAACCGGAGGGTCGTTGGTTCAAACCCAACACGGGGAGCCAGTGCGTCTATTCTATCAATAGACGCATTTTTGTTAGATAATAGCTATTTATTAGACGCTTGTTGGGTTTGAACAAACGCCAACCACGCGCTTTCTTCGAAAGACGCTGGGGGTCGTCGCTACGCTCCTCGCCTCGGGGAGCCAGTGCGTCTATTCTATCAATAGACGCATTTTTGTTGAATACTTTCTACGTATGAAAATCATTATTGTTAAAAATTACATAGAGCTGAGCGCGCTTGCCGCAGACTTCATTTGCGATACGCTTATTCGCAATTCTTCTGCCACGCTTGGACTCGCCACGGGCAGTACGCCGCTCGGCGCGTACTCACATTTGCGCGATAGGTGCAGTAGCGGGCAAATTTCATTCAAAAACGTCAAGGTTTTCAATCTCGACGAATACGTTGAGCTACACCCGAACAGCGTCCACAGCTATGCGCATTTCATGAAGGTCAATTTGTTCGACGGCACCGATATGGATTTGCGTGATTTTCATATTCCTTGCGGTAATGCGGACGATTTGGACGCCGAGTGCAAGCGCTACGACAGACTTTTGTCGGCAAATCCGCGTAATCTTCAACTTTTGGGACTTGGTAGTAACGGTCACATAGCTTTCAACGAACCGCTGACGCCTTTTGAACGGCGCACACACGTAGTGGAGCTTGCAGCGAGCACAGTTGCCGACAATTCGCGCCTGTTTGAGAATGACAGCCAAGTGCCGAGAAGGGCAATCACCATGGGCATACGCGATATTGTGGCGGCTGAGCGCATTTTGTTACTTGCAAGTGGCATAAACAAAGCGCAAGCCGTATTGAATATGATTAAAGGCGAAGTCTCCGTCGACTGTCCCGCAAGCGTATTGCAACGTCACCCAGACGCAACTGTAATTATCGATGGGGACGCGGCGTCGCTATTGTAAAAACGAGGTAGATATGAATATTTTGAATTCGGAAGAAAACATAAAGGTAGCATTATTTATCGATGCCGAGAATATCAGTCACAAGGCGGCGGATTTTATCGTCAGTAGCGCGAAAAGCTACGGCGATCTCATTGTCAAAAAGATTTACGCCGATTGGTCCAAGCCGTCGGTCAAGGATTGGAAGGACGCTATTGGCAAACATTCGCTTATGACCGAGCATCAGTTCACGTTCAGCAAGGGCAAGAACGCTAGCGACATATCGCTCATGATTGACGCAATTTGCTATCTGTTCGAGAAACGTATCGACGTTTTCTGTTTGGCGACAGGCGACAGTGACTTTACGCGGTTGGTGCAGGTATTGCGCGCGCGCGACAAAAAGGTCATCGGCTTTGGCCGTAGCAACGCAATGCCCTCTCTCATCAACTCTTTTAACGAATACTTGTATATCGATCAAGCCAACAAACCCGACCAAAATTCGACTAAGGAAGTAGCGACAACTAAGGACGCAAATCAACCCAAAACTGCCAAAAGTAGTGGCTCACAGGGCAAAAAGACCGCTAGTAACGCCAAAACCAAGTCTAAGGACAAGGCTAATAAACTTAACGCATTGCTCGAATCAATGTCGCTTTCGTCAGAAAAGTACAGTGCCCTCTGCGATATAGTGGAGAAGCTGATTTCCGACGGTCAGCGCGCTTTCCTTGCGCAGATTTCCAATGATATGAAGAACCAGTACGCCGATTTCCTGCCGAAAAACTACGGTTGTAAAGGAATGCGTGAGCTTATCAATCAACTGTTGCCGTATATGGGTAATTACGAGCTTGCCGCCGACGGCACCGTACTGTTCGTTCGCGAAAAAATTAAATAATTAAGTCGTGATTTTGAAATCCATTAGGCTCCTAACACACAGGAGCCTTTTTTGTTCTGTTTGCGATGAAAACATAATACAATACTGTATAAAGTTGCTGCTTTTTTTCGACAAATTCATACGAAAAATGCAAATTTCCTCATTGTTTCTTATGTTACAATTAGAAAGCGAAGTTGCAGTAGCTTTGTGAATCTTATGAAATTGGGTAACGAAGTGAAACAGGCAATTGTAGCAATATCGGTAACGCTCGTGTGCGTTCTGTTAATCTGCGGAATGGGCAGTTACGCCGCCGCGTTCGCCGACAGGCGCGAAGTACCAATCTACTGCGTAGATAGGACGGACAACTACGTAAGTATCAGCTTTGACGCGGCTTGGGGCGCGGACAAAACCAGCCAAATAATGGACGTTTGTGACGCATACGGCGTGAAAGCGACGTTTTTCTTGGTAGGTTTTTGGGTGGATAAGTACCCCGAAAAAGTGGCGGAGATTGCCGCGCGCGGTTTTGAGATAGGTACGCACAGCTCGACCCACCCACAGATGAGTAAGCTCACGGCAGAACAATGTCGCGAAGAGCTTGTTAGCAGTAGCCGCAAGATTTTTGAAATTACGGGCAAGCCCGTGACGCTATTTC
Source organism: Clostridiales bacterium (assembly GCA_022508325.1). Lineage (GTDB taxonomy): Bacteria > Bacillota > Clostridia > Christensenellales > CAG-314 > Fimimonas. The sequence goes on from JAFLVL010000068.1 coordinate 2,467, forward strand.
GTCCGCCCTTTGGCGACTACAACAATCAACTGCTTTCGGTTACCAAAGACCTTGGCTTGTATACGATTCAGTGGAGCGTAGACAGTCTCGACTGGAAGGGGTTATCCGCTCGACAAATCGCCGAACGCGTTCAAAAGGCAAATTCGGGTGACATTATTCTATGCCACAACAACAGCGACCATATCGTGGAGGCGTTGCCGCTGATTTTTGAGGCGATGAAGCTCAAGGGGATAAAATTTTGCCCGATAGGTGAGCTGATTTACACAGAAAATTACTACATTGATAGCTCTGGCAAACAGATTCGGAATGCGAGTGGACAACAGAACTCGTAATAGAGCACAAAACGAATATCAGCAAACGTACGAAAAAGGAGTAACGCAATGACTGCAAATTTACAAAACAACAGCGTAACAATTTCCGGAATAGTGACAACGGAACCTGCCTATTCTCATGAAATCTACGGCGAAAAGTTTTATGAAGTGACGCTCGCCGTGAAGAGACTTTCCGGCATGGACGACTACCTGCCCATATCTGTATCAGAGCATCTATTAAGTGAGGTCTTTCACGAAGGTCAAATGGTGACGGTGGCGGGGCAATTCCGCAGCTACAACAAGACCGTCGGCGACAAGAGTAAACTTATGCTTACGGTTTTTGCACGCGATGTGTTGCCGTTTGACGAAACGATAAATCCAAATACATTGGAGCTTACAGGCTATATCTGCAAACCGCCGATTTATCGCACGACGCCGTTCAATCGCGAGATATGCGACGTGCTCCTTGCCGTCAATAGACAGTACAACAAGAGCGACTACATTCCATGTATAGTGTGGGGACGCAACGCGCGCTTTGCGGGGTCGCTTGCAGTAGGCGAACACATCAACGTGGTGGGGCGCGTGCAGTCGCGAAACTATCAGAAAAAGCTGCCCGACGAGACTGTCGTTACGCGCACAGCCTACGAAGTTTCCGTCAGCAAAATAACCGTAATCAGCGAAGAAGAAACTCTCACCTCGAGTGCAGTACAGCTCGGAGTATAAGGGACGGCTCGGGTATTCGTGTGCGGTCCGAAGGACCTTCGCCAAAGGCGAACGTTTAGAGCTACGCTATGCGCCACAC
>JAFLVL010000069.1 GCA_022508325.1 Clostridiales bacterium
GTTCTTATGCAGCCGAGGGTGTTCGGCTGGGGCGCATTGCGTAGCACCTAAGTCCCCAGATAAATACCCGAGGCGTTACCAATATTGTCACTAACTTCATTACAGTCAGTTCTTATGCAGCCGAGGGTGTTCGGCTGGGGCGCATTGCGTAGCACCTAAGTCCCCAGACGAATACCCGAGGCGTTACACGCCTTTTAAAAGAGAAATGGTAAATGTGCTGCCTTCGCCGAGCTTGCTTTGTACAAAAATCTGTCCGTCAAGGAGCTCGACGATTTTTTTGACAATGCTAAGTCCCAAACCGTTGCCTGGGGTGGTATGCGAAGTGTCGCCTTGGAAAAACTTGTTGAAAATATTGCTCTTGGTCTCTTCATCCATGCCGCAACCGGTGTCTGCTACCGTTATCAGCACGTTCAGCCCCTTGGTCTTGCAGCCGACAGAAATAGTTCCACCGCTGTCGGTGAATTTGACGGCGTTGGAGAGCAAATTGACGATAACCTGACTCAAAAGCTTGTAGTTGCTATTGATGACGACGTGGTCTTGCAAGTCCACGTTCAATGCTATGCCCTTAGCCTCGCATTGCTGTTCGAACATTAGCACGCATTGCCGCATTTGCTCGTCCAGCTGATACTGTTCCTTTGTAATTTCCTGACTTTCCAGCCTATTCAAAAGCAGGACGCTCTCGGACAGCTCAACAAGTCTATTGGATTCGTCAATAATAACATCAAGGTATTCGTTGCGTTGCTCTGCTGTCAGAGTTGGGTCCTTTAAGAGTTTTGCAAAGCCCGCAATAGACACGATAGGCGTCTTAAATTCGTGTGAGAAGTCGGACACGAAGTTTTCACGCAGTGTCTCGACGCTGTCTAGCTGTGACACCATGTAATTGAAGTTTCTGGCGAGGTTGAGGTTGGCAAAAACTGCGCTGTCCTCAATACGTACAGAAAAGTCACCCTCCGCAACCTTCTGCAACGCGTTGAGGTAGGGCTTGCTTGCCCTGATGATTATTGCCGAATACGCAAAGGACAACGCTATACCCAAGACTATACTTATCGCAAGTATTACGACTGCGAACAAAATAATATTGTCTTCGTCAATCTTCCAAGCTTGGGCAATGATGGAAGACAGGGCGACGGTAAGCACCATTGAAATAGTGAGCAGGGCGAATAGCATAAGCACCACTATAAACGTTATTCGGTTGAATATATTGTTTTTTCTTCTTCTACTCATCGTGTCGCACCGCCTTATACCCTAGACCGCGTACGGTCACTATTTCGAAATCGCGAACGTCTTGAAAGCGCGTCCGCAGTCTGTTGATATGGACGTTGACGGTATGCTCGTCGCTTTCGGCGTCCATGCCCCAAATCTCGTCCATCAATTGCAGACGCGTAAATACCATGTCGGGATAGGACAACAGCTTGAACAGGAGCAAAAATTCCTTTTGCGGCAGTTGCTCAGTCGTGCCTTTGTATATGACAGTATAAGAATTGTAGTCCAACTCTACTTGCCCAACCACGAGCTTATTTTCCGTGACAATTTTTGAACGCCTGAGAAGCGCCTTTATACGCAAAAGCAACACGTCAAAGTCGAACGGCTTGGTAAGATAGTCGTCAATACCCACTACAAAGCCTTGCTTGATATCTACGACGTTTTGCTTGGCGGACAGCATAAGTATTGGAAGTTGACTTCCGGCTTCGCGTAGCGTTCTCGTCAACGAAAAACCGTCCATTCGCGGCATCATAACGTCCAAGACCATCAAATCCACGTGGTTGTGGTCCAGCATGTCAAGCGCCTCTTCGCCGTCCCTTGCCTCCAAGGTGTTGTAACCGTGATTTTTGAGTATCGTAGTCAACAGCTTGCGCGTATTTTTGTCGTCTTCCACTACCAAAATGTCAAACATGCGATTTTCTCCATCTAAGTATTTAACTAATATATTGTATCATACAAATGCAATCAAAACAACCATAAATGGTTTACAATTCTCACGTAAAATGCTAAAATACTTAACAAAGGTGAAATATTTGCCGTATATTTGGTTTATTTTAAGTAAAAAGTATTACAATATAAGCGAAAAAACTTCGCAAGGGCAAAAATAACAGCAATGCGTAAAAAAAGAAACAAAAACACATTCAATAGACGCCAACCGATATGGAAATGCGTATCGGGCGTTTTGCGGCTGTTTATGAAAAAGCCGAAGATTATTAACCTTGCGGGCGAACTGCCCGACAGGGCGATTTACGTCGCCAACCACAGCGCAATGTTCGGTCCGGTGATTTACAACCTATATTTGCCCGCAAAAGTTGCCCCTTGGGGCGCGTATCCTATGCTTGGCACGTATAAGGAGCGCTACCACTACCTCCGCGACGTGTATTTCATTCAAAAACGTCACAAAAACAAAGCCGCGGCGACAATACTGGCGGGACTGGAGGCGTTGGTGTCAAAGTGCATTTACCGTGGAATGAACGTCATACCCAGCTACAACGATTCGCGCTTTATCGCCACCGTTCGCAAGAGCTTGAAGGCGTTGGAAGAAAAGGTCAGCGTAATGATTTTCCCCGAGAACTCCAACGAAGGCTACCACGAGATATTGAAGGGCTTCTTTGCGGGGTTTGTGGAGCTGGCAAGGTGCTTCAAGCTTCGCCACCACGAGGACGTGCCAATAGTTCCCGTATACTACCACCAGAAGAAAAAGGTCATGGTGATAGGCAAACCGTCGAAACTCACCGAATACACCGACAAGGGCATGAACAGACAGCAAATTGCCGCGTCATTCTGCCAACAGGTGAACGACTTGTTCCTGAAATACATTAAGGGCGTAGCCCCGCAGAAAACGTAAAAGGCTCGGGTATTCGTCTTGACGCCTAGCGTTGCACGATGTCGTCAATCCAAATACCCTCGCCTACATAGATAGTTAACTCTAAGACGATTTTAGAAAATACTGTAGCGCAAAACTTTCAGCTACACTAAAATTACCTCTAAGAGATTAGCTACTATATGATTTATTCGTTTATAAATTAGTAATATTAAAGCCGAGACTTCAAAGAAATCTCGGCTTTTTGCATAAATAAATTCCTTATTTTTTAATCAGTAATATTTTCGGGCAAAAATAGTGAAGAATTGAAAAAGTCCATTAAGGTAATTTTCTATGCAGGCGAGGGTGTTCGGGTGTGACATATAGCGTAGCTCTAAACGTTCGCCTTTGGCGAAGGTCCTTCGGACCACACACGAA
>JAFLVL010000007.1 GCA_022508325.1 Clostridiales bacterium
AAACGTTCGCCTTTGGCGAAGGTCCTTCGGACCACACACGAATACCCGAGCCGCTAGCTTAATTCGAACATTCCGGTGTACAACTGGTAATATTTACCTTTCTGCGCTATCAGGTCGTCGTGGCTGCCGCGTTCGATAATCTCGCCGTGTTCCAGTACCATTATCGCGTTGCTGTTGCGAACGGTTGACAGGCGGTGGGCGATAACAAATGTTGTTCTGCCTTCCATAAGCGCGTCCATGCCTTTCTCGATAAGCCACTCTGTACGCGTGTCGATACTGCTGGTCGCTTCGTCGAGAATTAGTACGGGTGGGTCTGCTACTGCCGCTCTAGCTATTGCAAGCAACTGCCTTTGTCCCTGCGACAAATTCTCACCGTCGCGGGTCAACAGCGTATTGTAACCCTCAGGCAAGTGCATTATGAATTGGTGCGCGTTGGCCGACTTAGCCGCCGCAATGCATTCCTCGTCAGTTGCGTCCAGTCTGCCGTAGCGAATGTTGTCCATGACCGTGCCCGTGAACAGGTGCGTATCTTGCAACACCATTGCGAGAGACCTACGCAAATCCGCCTTCTTAATCTTATTGATATTGATGCCGTCATAGCGAATCTTGCCGTCAGGCACGTCGTAAAAGCGGTTGATTAGGTTGGTTATCGTGGTCTTGCCTGCGCCGGTAGAGCCTACGAAGGCGATTTTTTGTCCCGGGTGTGCGTATAGCGACACGTTGTGAAGAACCGTCTTGTTCTCCTCGTAACCGAAGGTCACGTCCTCGAACCTAACGTCTCCTTTGAGTTCAATGTACTCTATTCTGCCATCGGAGTGGGGGTACTTCCACGCCCAGCGTCCGGTGCGGGTGTCGCTCTCTGTGATAACCCCGCCGTCGTCGATATCGGCGTATACAAGCGTCACCTTGCCGTCGTCTACTTCAACAGGAGTATCCATCAGGGCAAATACGCGTTCGCCGCCCGCTACTGCCATAAACAGAAGATTTATTTGTTGTCCTATCTGCATGATGGGATTGGTCACATTGCGGACGTACAGCAGGAAAGCCGCTATGATACCCACGTATTGCAGGGGGTCTTTGGTTGTGGAATTGACTGCTATGATTGCGCCGATGATGGCGATACCTGCGTAGAAAAAGTGCGACAGGTTGCCCATTATCGGACCCATTATGTTGGCGTAGCTGTTGGCGCGAGTGGAGACCTCTTGCCATTGGCTATTTATCTTGTCGAATTCGGCAACGGCAATCTCCTCGTGGTTGAAGGCTTTGACGACCTTTTGTCCTTCCGTCATTTCTTCAATGTAGCCGTTCAGTTTGCCGACGGCTGCCTGTTGCGCCACGAAATTTTTCTTGGAGCGTCCGCCGAGGAACTTGACAATGAAAAACATCAGAACAAGCATACCGAACATAACGAGCGCCAGTTGCCAACTGAGTATAAACATCATGGTGAACACGCCAATGATAGTGATGAAACTACTGATAAACTGCGGTATACAGCGCGCAATAAACTCGTTCATCATGTCAATGTCGTTGGTGTAGCGCGTCATCAATTCGCCGTGAGTCGTAGTGTCGAATACCTTGATGGGCAGCTGTTGCATGTGCGCGAACAAGTCGTTTCTCAGCCGCGTCATAGTCGAGGTGGAGATGCCAATGAGTATGCGGTTGAGCACGTAATTGACAGCAAGCGCAATCAGATAGATTGAGGCAATCAAGCCCACCATTATTCCCAAGAAAATCATCTTGTCGCTTGCTACGCCGCTTAGCGCATATTTGTCGATAAAATTTAATCCTGTCAACTTGACGTCGCTCGCGGGCGTGGCGGCAAGTCCCGGCAAAAGAGGACTGAGCAAAGCCGTCGCGCCGATGTTGGCGATAGCTTGAATAACAATGCACAAAATGACAATAGACATTCTGCCCTTGTAGGGCTTGAGGTAGCTGATAAGGCGGAACAAAGTTCCTTTGAGGTTTTTGGGCTTCATTGCGCCCATGTGTTTATCTCTAGGCATTGCCTTCACCTCCTTCTACCGTTCCTTTCTGTTGCGAATGATACACTTCCTGATAAATGGAATTGGATTTCAACAGCTGTTTGTGCGTGCCAACGGCGTTGATTTTGCCGTCGTTAAGCACCACAATCTTGTCGCAATCTTCAACCGAAGATATGCGTTGAGCAATTATAATAGTGGTCATTTCCTTGCTTAGCTCTTTCAGCCCTTTGCGGATTTGCGCGTCGGTAGCCGTGTCAACTGCGCTTGTGCTGTCGTCCAAAATCATGATTTTGGGTTTTTTGAGTAAAGCACGCGCAATGCACAAACGTTGCTTCTGTCCGCCGGAAACGTTTACGCCGCCTTGTCCCAAGTCGGTCTCGTAGCCGTTGGGGAAGAAGGTTATAAAGTCGTGAGCGCACGCCGCTTTGCATGCCGCCTCGATTTCTTCCTGTGTGGCGTGCTCGTTGCCCCACAGCAGGTTCTCGCGAATGGTACCGCTGAACAAGACGTTCTTTTGCAACACCATCGATACGCCCTCGCGGAGATTAAACAAGGAATATTCTCTTACGTCCGTGCCGTCAACGAGAATCTCGCCGTCGAATACGTCGTAAAAACGCGGAATGAGCTGTACGAGACTGCTCTTGCCGTCACCTGTGCCGCCAATGATACCCACCGTCTCGCCCGCCTTGATGTGCAAGTCAATGTCGGTTAGCGTGAGATTGTCAGCGTTATTGGAATAGGAGAAGTTGACGTGATTGAAGTCTATGCTACCGCTATTAACGGTTTTGTCGATTCCGCCGTCCTTAATGTCCGATTCCGTTTCAAGCACCTCGTATATACGGTCGATAGACGCGCGGCTCATAACTAGCTGTACGGCGATGAAACAAATCATCATAACAGACATAAGAATTTGCGTGCTGTAACTCATCATTGCAGAAAGCGTACCTGCCTCGATGTTGCCGCGGGCAATGTCCGAGCCGCCGATAATGAGCAATGCAATAATCGTGCCGTACATAATGCAGCTCGTCAATGGGTTCATCAGTATCATGAGCTTTTCCGCTTTGAGTTGCGACTGACGAACATCCTCGGTGGCTTTGCGGTATTTCTCTTCCTCGTATTCCTCGCGTACAAACGCTTTGACTACGCGTACTGCCACTAGATCCTCTTGCACGCTGGCGTTCATTGCATCGTATTTTTTGAACATTGCCTTAAACAGCGGGTGAACGCGTGTCGCGAGCAACCCCATTACAAGACCCAACGCGGGTATTGCCACCAAAAACACCCAAGCCATATCCGGTTGGTTGATAAACGCCATAATAGTAGAAAATACCAGCATAGACGGCGCGCGAATGACGGTACGAATAATCATCATAAAGCTCTGCTGAGCGTAGTTTACGTCCGTCGTGCAGCGCGTAACGAGACTTGCCGTTGAGAACTTGTCGACGTTGGCGAAGGAGAAACTTTGAATTTTCTCGAATAGATATCCGCGCATATTCTTGGAAAATCCCGCGCCTGCTACCGCGCAAAGACGTCCTGCGAGCGCGCCAAACGTAAGCGACAGAATTGCGCTTATTATCATCAAAATACCGTAGCTGTACACGGTATTTAGCAAAATATCGCGATTGCCCAGAACGATTGTGCCAACAGGTTGCGTAATGAGCGAATGAGTGCCGCCTGTAAAGTCGTAATACGTCAGCGCAGAGGTTAAGCCCTCGCCTGCCGCAGCATAAAGCTGCATAGTGTTGAGAATGTTAGCCGTGAGTAGCGGAAGAACGACTTCTAACGCGGTTTCCATCATAACAAACACTACCGTCAGTATTGACGGTACGGCGTATCCCTTTGCTCCTTTTAATAATTTTCGTATCATTACTAAGTAATCCTTTTAACGTGTAGATTGTAGTATTATACTACTAAAATATATTTAATGCAAACTGAATTTAGGAATTGACGCAAAAAAGTGGCAGGAAATTGTCGTTTCCTACCACAATACTGTTATAAATATCACTTTTCAAAAAAGATAACGTTTTTCTCGCCCAAAATGCCCGCCAATTCGTATTCAATACCCGGACAACGGCGCACTTGCGTTTCCAAAAGATATACTTTGCCATCGATTTTGAACTTGACGGGTACGTCGCCCTCGTAGTTTCGCAATGCCGCAAGCGTCCTCTCGTACTTCTCGTCGTCGCGCTCGTCCATTTTGAGCCACAGCGTCACGTCGGGCTTGTGTTCCTCTACCACTTCGGGCTTTTTGTCGTCAGAACGCGGGTTAATAAGCTCGCGAACGTTTATTTTGTACGCGTCGCGGCTCTCGGCAACAGTACCCTTGACCACCACGAAGGAGTCCTCGGCAACGAGAGTCTTGTATTTCTCGTAAACCGCTCCGTAGAGGCTAACCTCTATCGTATCGTACTTATCCTCCAACACGCCGAACGCCATGCGCTGATTGTCCTTGCCGACGACCACGCGAATGTCGCGCAAAATTCCGCCTGTTGTGACAAATTTTTTGTCTACCTTGGGCCGCACCGCTTCGCCGTCTTCGCTATCTTCTGGTACGTACGCCGCAACCTCCGACGTATCGAAGTCAAAGCGATATTTCTTGGCTATTACGTCGTAGTCGTCCAAAGGCGAGCCTGTCATATACAGTCCCAGCACCTCGTTCTCGTAGTTGTACAGCACCTGCTTGGGGAATTCCTTGACCTGCTCGTGCATCGTATGAGTGGAGACCTTTGCCTCAGGCGCAAAATCGAATATCGACATTTGACCTGTCGCCTGCTTCTTCATGCGCTCGGTAACTTCGTTAAGCTCCTCGGCGTACCACTGCATCATGTCGGCGCGAGTGCGGTTGAAGCAGTCAAATGCACCGCCCTTGATGAAGTTCTCTATCATGCGCTTGTTGATGAAGGTGTAACAGCGCTCAAACAAGTCGTCCATGTCCTTGAATTCGCCGTTGGACTCTCTCTCGTCAACTATCTGCTTGACGATGCCTACGCCTATGTTGCGTATGCCACCCAGACCGAAGCGGATTGCGCCGTTCTCCACGCGGAATTCGTCGCGACTGCGGTTGATGTCGGGAGGAAGAACCTCTATTCCTTGCGTCTTGGCGTAAGCCATGTATTTCTTGATTTGCGAGATGTCGTTTATGCGGTTGTTCAACAGCGCGCAGATAAATTCAACAGGATAATAGTTCTTGAGCCATGCCGTCTGGTAGGTCACGTAGGCGTAGCAGGTGGCGTGAGACTTGTTGAAGGCGTATTGCGAGAAGTCGTCTAGTTGCTTGTATATCTCCAACGCCACGTCCTCAGGTATACCGTTTTTGACGCAACCGGGGACAGTCTCGCCGTTGGTCCAGGTGCCGCCGTGAACGAACAGCTCGCCTAGGTCCTTCATCATCTGCGCCTTCTTTTTGCTCATGGCGTAACGCACGTTGTCCGCCAATGCCGTGGAAAATCCCGCAAGTTTGCGCACCAACTGCATAACCTGCTCTTGATAGACGATACAACCGTTGGTCACGGCAAGTATGCTCTCCATCGATGGGTGCAAATAGTGAATTTTAGATTTGTCGAATTTGCTGCCTACGTAGTCGTCAATGTACTGCATAGGTCCGGGACGGTAGAGACTGATTCCTGCGATAATTTCTTCCAAATGGGTGGGCTTCATCTTTTTCATTAGGTCGCACATGCCACCGCTTTCCAACTGGAAGATGCACATTGTGTCGCCCGAGCCGATGAGCTTGAATACCTCTTGGTCGTCGTAGTTGTCCTTGCTGAAATCCACCTTTACGCCGTGGTCCTCGTAGACGTAGTCACACGCCTTCTTGATGTCGGTCAAGGTTCTCAGTCCCAAAAAGTCCATTTTGAGTAGACCCAGCTCTTCTACCTCAACCATGTTGTATTGAGTGGTGACTATGCCGCCCTTTGCAAGCGAACCGCCGTTGGTCTGCAGAGGTACGTGATCGGACACCTTTTCACGGCAGATAACTACTCCTGCCGCGTGCATACCTGTTTGGCGAGGCGAGCCCTCTAGACGCATCGCAATGTCAATCAGCTTGTGCGTAGAGGGGTCATTATAGGCGCGAACAAGTTCCTCAGAAACGTATGTATCAGCCTCTTTCTTGTACGGTTTAAGCCCCAAAAGGTGCTTAATTGTGTAACGGAAGTTGTCGGGGACCATCTTTGCCAAGCGGTTGGATTCGCTGATTGGCACACGCAGAACTCTCGCGACGTCGCGAATGGCGTTCTTCGCCGCCATGGTGCCGAACGTGACTATTTGGCACACGTTGTCGTTGCCGTACTTCTCGTGTACGTAGTCGATAACTTCACCGCGCCTGTCCATGCAGAAGTCTACGTCGAAGTCAGGCATGGATTTGCGTTCGGGGTTCAGGAAACGCTCGAACATGAGGTTGAAACGAAATGGCTCAACTTCCGTTATGCCTATAAGGTAGGCTATTACGCTGCCTGCGCCACTGCCACGACCGGGACCCACCGGAATGCCGTTGGTCTTGGCGTAATTGATGAAGTCCCACACGATTAGGTAGTAATCCACGAAACCCATATCGCAGATAACCTTGTATTCGTATTCAACTCTCTGCCGAATTTCTTCCGTGCAGTTGGGGTACTTGACCTTCAAGCCTTCTTCTAGCAGATAACGCAAATATTCGGGCGAGCTCATGTTGTTGGGCGGAGTGTATAGCGGCAACAGCTTTTCCTTGCCGAAATTCACGTTGCACTTGTCGGCAATCTCCAACGTCGTCTCCATAGCGTCGGGCAGATTGGGGAACAATGCCGCCATCTCGTCGTAGTCTTTGAGATAAAATTCCTCGCCTTGGAATTTCATTCGGTCAGGCTCGTCGAGGAACTTGCCCATCTGAACGCACATCATGACGTCTTGAATCTCGGCGTCCTCTTTGTTGAGGTAGTGAACGTCGTTGGTGACGACGATTTTAATGTTCAATTCGCGCGCAAGAGCGACGAGCTGTGGCATAACGGCGTCCTCGTCGTCAATGCCGTGGCGTTGAATCTCGATATAGTAGTCCTCGCCGAATAATTCCTTATATTGCAATGCAAGCTCTCTCGCCTCGTCCGGGCGATCGGCAAGAAAGAGTCTCGGGAGCTGTCCTGCGATACACGCAGACAGGCAGATGAGTCCTTCGGAATATTTTTTCAGTGTTTCAAAGTCAATTCGGGGTTTGTAATAAAAGCCGTCTACGAACGCAATGGAATTGAGGCGGCACAAATTGTAGTAACCAACGTTGTTTTTGGCGAGAAGAATTAAGTGAAAATATTCTTTGTTGTCAAAGCCTACGGCGTGAAGGTCTTCGCACATATAAAACTCACAGCCGATAATAGGCTTGACGCCTGCCGCGTTTGCCGCTTTCAGAAATTTCCAAGCGCAGTACATATTGCCGTGGTCTGTGACGGCTACGGCGGGCATATTTAGCTCTTTGCACTTGGCGAGCAAGTCGTCAATTCGCGTCGCTCCGTCCAAAAGGCTGTATTCTGTGTGTAAATGCAGGTGTACGAATTGTTTGTTCATCAGCTTTTCCTTTGTGATAGTTCTATGAGTTTTGCAAAACGGTGACTTGCGCCACTCTTGGAGATAGAGAGCATGTCAGCAATCTCGTCCAGCGTCGCCTCATGATACTTTTCGCGCAGTAGCGCAATGTCTTTCAATGGGTCGGGCAGGTCGTCGAATAAGCCCATTTTTTTCAGCGTCGCTATCGCTTCCAACTGCTTGCCCGCGGCGTTGACGGTTTTGTTTATATTGGCAATGTCGCAGTTTTTTTGTCGGTTGATTTTGTTGCGCATACTCCTCGAAATGATGACGTCCTCCAACGCGAATTTCGCCTTTGTCGCGTTGACGTATACGAGAAAGTCGGCAATCTTTTCGCTGTCCTTTACGTACAGCACAGAGTGACTTTTGCGCGAAAGAAAGTGAAGATCCAACTCGGGGAAGTTCTCAGCAACGGCCGTCGCAAACGCATCGTCGGTAAATCGCAATTCCAAGTGATAGTTGGTATTCAAGGTGTTGGAGGAATATTGGTCGGCTTCGTCGGGCTTTGGTATAACTACGGAGCCGCCTGCAACGAACAGCCCCTGCATAAAGCCGCGTTTCGCGTTCTGCTCAGTCGGAATCAGTGCCGCCACGTCAGATAGCGTCAGAGTTCCGTCTTCGTCGCTAATCAAGCCCAGCCCTTTGCCGACGCTTGCCTCAAAGGTACACGTGTGCTCGCGTTCACTCTTGGCGTGTTGCTCGCGTGTCAATATGCTCACTTCTGCATTTAATTGCTCGAACGCCAAATTTTTGCACAGCGTCAAAAATTCGAGATTGTCGCTTTCGAGAGTGAAAGCAAAGCCACCGTTCACCAGCGTCAACGATCCCGCCGACTTCAACACAGCAGTCAAAAATGAGGCGGCGTTCGCCCCTTGTAGCTTCCTTGCGGATTTGAGTATTTCGCTTTTAACTTCCTGTGAAAATGTCATCGCTGTCCTTTGTGTACTCTTGCGAAAAGTTGATTAGCCGTATTTCCATTTTTGCGTCCAAGCCGAAACGCTGTCTAAGCGTCGTTTGCATGTGGCGCATAACTAAGTATATATCTTTGGCGGTTGCTTTGTCAAGATTTACAACGAACCCCGCGTGCTTGGTAGACACCTGCGCGTCCCCAACCGTGTAGCCCTTCAGCCCCGCTTGGTCGAGTAGGCGCGACACCGCCACTTTGTCGTGATACAATGCCGAGCCTGCCGAGCGATAATTGAGTGGCTGATTCGCCGCCTTCTTTGCTCGCATTTTACTTATCAGTTGCTCTACGCTGTCGGTATTCGAAATTGTAAATTTCATCTTGACAGAGAGGATAACGTAGTCGTCACTTTGAGAAAATACGCTCTTGCGCTTGCCAAATTGACACAGTTGGACGCTTAAACAGCGTATCTTGTCACATTTTAGGACTTTAACCCGTTTAACGATGCCGTCCATCTGCTGTCCGTAACAGCCTGCGTTGGTGACTAGCGCGCCGCCGACGGTCGCAGGCAAGCACGCCAGAAATTCGCCGCCGCTAAGTCCTCTTTTCCTCAGTTCGTTAGCAAGTGTAACCGTCTGCGCGCCAGCAAGCGCGTAGACGGTTCTGCCTCTCACACGAAAGGCTTTCATTTTGGTAGTCACTATCACCACTCCGTCGTAACCGTCGTCCGACGCCAACACATTGCTACCTCTGCCGAGTATGCAGTAGGTGACTTTCAGCTTGTTGAGTAGCCGCACCGATTTGACGAGTTTTCGCGCGCTGTCGGGGTAAATAGTAATTTTGATTTTACCCCCACAGCCCAAAGTTGTCAACTCGCTAAACCTCCTGTCGAGATGGGTTTCGACGGAATATTTTTTCATTTTTGAAAGTATCAGATTGTAAGAAGTTTCTTCCATTATTACATATTAAGAGTTGCTTTCGCCGTCTTGCGTTGGTTGGCGATTGCATCGGCGTCGCCGAACACGTTGGGTACGTATGCGCTTCTGAGCGAGCCTTCACACTCAACGTATCTGTCCGTTGTGAAGAAGGTCGCGTCCAGTACGGAGAAAAGTGATAGGTTGACGAGTGAGCGTTGCGCCTCGTCGCTCGTCAGGTATTCTATAAATTCCACGCACGCCTCCGCTTTGTCATCCGCCGTTTGCGATATCGCAACGTACTGCACCAAATCGGTGTAGCCTGCTAGAGGCGCAAATGCCAACTTGTCAATTTTGCCGTTGCTCTCGCGTTGGGACAAACGGTACATGTCGCGTTGTGTGCCGAGTAGCGTCACCGCCGTTTGGTTGGCGACGAATTTCTCGTACGCCTGATACTGCGTGACGTCCTCGCTGACGCTTGCCTTGCCCTTGCCACCAGACAGTGCAAGAGCTGACAACGGACTGTTGTAGGGCGTAAAGCCGGTGACTAGCGGCTGTAACTCAATGGTGTTTTTGCCAATCTTACGCGTGAACTTCGCCGTCAAGGCATCGGAGAGCAGTCGGTCTTCCGACAGCTGTTCCGTTCTGGCAAACAAACAATACGCGCCCGAATAAATGGGCACAGCGTATAGACTGCCTTCAAGCTGTCCCGATATTAGGTAGTTGTCTTTGATTGCGCCGACGCTTCCCGTATACGCTGTCAACTGCTCCTTGACGAGATTGCCCACTCCGCGCGAAAAGCAAATCATATCAAAGGTCTGACCCTCGGCGAGCTTGGTCTCTACCTGCTCTACCGACAGTGTCGTCACGTGCACGAACAAACCCTTATTTCCCGCTTCGAACTTTGCCGCTCTGTTGGTCAGCCACCCTTCGCGACTGCCTACGCCGCCCTCAAAGCTTTCTACGTTCCACATTTCCACCACGCCCTGATAACTAATAGGCTGTTCCGTTTGTGGCTTTACGGGTAGATTTGGAAGCGCCCACATAAGCAATGCCGCGCAAGCCACCGCCACGACCAGCACCGACGCAAAAGTCGCCAGCCCTTTCCTGTTCTTCGGTGACCTTTCCTTTCTTATCTTTTCTTTTTTGGGTTTTACTGTTTTCAGTTTGCTCACGATACACCTCACTGTTGACAAAGAAATTCGTCACTAATTTAGTATCATTATACGCGGCAGGGTGAGACGCAATATCTGCATTTAACGGCGTAAGTTAGCCGTAAGTGCACGATTTTGTCGATACTGTATTCATTATTACAAAAGCAATTTTCTGCAAATGCGAGAGTGCTCGGGCGTGACGCTTTGCGTATACACGAGCTCCCATTTTGTCAGTAACGACAATTTGCATATTTACAAAGTGGTTTTTATCTTATATAATTAAATAAGGAGGCGGTAATATATGAAACTTAACTACAAGAGGACAATCCTTGTCGGCTTCGCGTTCTTCCTTATCAGCGCATTCTGGCAAGCGTACGACACGATTATCCCACTTATGCTCACCAACAGATTCGGTCTAGATCAAACCTGGTCGGGCGTAATAATGTCGCTTGATAATATTCTGGCGTTGTTTATGTTGCCGCTGTTCGGTGCGCTATCCGACAAAAAGAATACGCGCTTCGGCAAGCGCACGCCCTTTATCGTCATAGGCGCAATCGCCGCTATCGTGTGCTTTATCGGTTTGACATTTGCCGACCAAGCGCAATTGAATAAGGTGCTTGACAGCTCTACGGAAACCTACTGGACCATGACGGAAGTAAGAGACGGCAAAGAAGAGCTTATACTCGTCGAAAACAGAGAATACAACAGCATCACCAACAACAAAGTTGCTCCGACATACACAGTACGCGACTACGCCTCAAAAGTGTACTACAATAAGAGCTACGATGAGCTTAGTTCTGTTGAACAACAAGAGTTAAAAGGGTGGTACACAAACACTCTGGACGCCGATACTAATTATTACTACGACAAAGCCGACAACAGCTACACGCTCGTTAGAGAAAACACCGAGCTACCCAAAGGAGCGTTGACGACAAATGCCTATTCGTCGCTCGTGTCCGACGCTAGGTCGCAATTTGCCAAGACCGTAACGGCGGCAAATTGGTGGATTCTGCTCATCTTTATCGTAGTGCTACTTGCAGTGCTTATCTCCATGGCAACCTTCCGTTCGCCAGCCGTCGCGCTTATGCCCGACGTTACCGTCAAACCTCTCAGAAGTAAAGGCAATGCTATAATCAACCTTATGGGCACAGCGGGCGGAATACTCGTATTGCTACTAGGTATGATATTCAACACCAGCGCGGTGAAAAACCAAATGATGAGCTACACTTGGTTTGTCGTAGGCGTGTGCGGAATAATGCTGGCGGCACTTATCGTATTCATGCTGACCGTCAAGGAAAAGCGTTGGAACGCCGAAATGCTTGAAGCGCAGGCAGTACTCGACGCAGAGGAAGAAATAAAAGAAAAGGAAGAAACCGCAAAGGCAGACGAAGTCACGGTCAACGAAACGGCAGAGGGTGGCAGCGATATGGCAATTGATGAGGTTGCCACGCCCAAAAAAGAAAAGCTCCCCAAAGATAAGCTTGTCTCCCTAATTCTGATACTGGCATCGGTGGCATTGTGGTTCACAGGCTACAACGCTATTACGAGTAAGTACAGCGTCTATTCGCTTAACGTTCTCAATAAGAGCTACAACACCACTTTGCTTATCGCGCAAGCGGCGGCAGTAGTTGCCTACATTCCCGTAGGTATCATTGCAAGCAAAATCGGACGCAAAAAGACTATTCTAATCGGCGTAGCGTTACTTACCGTTGCATTCGGCGGCGCAATATTTATCAGCGCGGCAACCCCCGGTTGGATTATGTATATACTGTTTGCTCTTGCGGGCATTGCGTGGGCAACGATAAACGTCAACAGCTTCCCAATGGTTGTAGAACTGTCGAAAGGCAGTAACGTCGGTCAATACACAGGATACTACTACACTGCCAGTATGGCGGCGCAGGTTATCACGCCGATACTTTCCGGCGCGTTGATGGACGCATTCGGATCGATGTCGGTGCTATTCCCTTATGCTTCGATATTCGTCGCAATGTCGTTTGTGACGATGCTATTCGTCAAACACGGCGACAGCCGACCCGAAACGCCCAAAGACAAGATGGAGATGCTAGCCGGCGCTGACGACGACTAAGCCGACTACACGCCCGCAATTCGTGAGTTCAATTAAAACTTTTTAGCACAACACACTCGCCTACATAATAGGCTACCTCTAAATTAACTGATAGAAAATATGTATTTTTACAAAAAGGAAGGACGCTTTCGCGTCCTTTTCTCTTTTTAGTTTACGATTAGCAATGTCTTTAAAAATTTCCATTTTGTCACTACGTACGCTACGGTAAGTCCAATAAACGACAAGATAGTAAGCGCCGTCCACAGATAGAAATAGGCAATGCCCGTATATGTGTCTACCATAAAAACAAAATTATAGTAAATCTCGTCAAACAATAGATACTCGCATTTGGACGATTATAGCAAGTCCAACACGCGGGCGAACTCGATGCCGAAGCGGCGGTCTTTGCACTCGGAGGCGCGGGCGGCTTTCTCTACGAAATTAGCCGCGACCTGTGTTGCCGCAGTCAATTTGTAACCGTTCAAAAGCAATCCCGCAATCACCGAGCTGAATACGTCGCCCGTTCCCGAATAGGTCACGTCCACGCGCTCGTTGGTGACGTAAGAGAGCTTGTCGCCGTCAAGTACAATATTGCCTATAAGAGCACCGCACTCAATACCCGTAATAACTGCGCTCTTGCACCCGACTTTACACAAAAAGTCTGCAAAAACCTTGCCGCAGTACGCAAGGAACGTTTTTTCCTTATGGCTTGTTAATTCTGCGTAATCTATGTCGGCAAGCAAGCAAGCCTCGGTTAGATTTGGCGTTATGCAGTCGGCATTTGACACGGTTTTCTTCATTTGCGCCACATATTTGCCGTCAAAAATAGAGTACAGTTTGCCATTGTCGCCCATAATGGGGTCTACAAGCACGAAAACACCATTTTCTTTACTCAAAAGACGGCT
Source organism: Clostridiales bacterium (assembly GCA_022508325.1). Taxonomy (GTDB): domain Bacteria; phylum Bacillota; class Clostridia; order Christensenellales; family CAG-314; genus Fimimonas. The sequence continues at coordinate 13,475 of JAFLVL010000007.1, forward strand.
TAAAACGTCGTGTACGCCCTGCAAAGTGTCGGTATCGTTGCAAAAACCAACATAGACGGCGTCGGGAGTGCGATAACGCATGAGATTGGCGGCAAATTCCGCTACGCGGTCGTTTTTGCTGACTAAAAAGCCGTCAAAACCTGTCTGACATGAGTAATTGCCTGTAACAATCGGCATAGAGTAATGCCCAAGCTTGGTGAAAATGGGCAAATTTGCCGACATTGAGCAGTTGCCCAAGCCTGATATGTCGTTAAATATAAGAATGTTTTTCATAATTTTGTTTCTGTAGTTTGCGGTTGTTCTTCAGAAAAGTCTGACGCGCCTATGAATACCTTAGTGGGTACGGCGCGAAGTATAAACCACACCGCAAAGCCAACGATTATACCCGCAACCACGCCGAGTAGCGCAAGCCAAGGCATATAGGCAAACATTTCGGACGTATTACTGATAAGGCAGAACACCAGATTTTGCGTGAGGTTGTGCAAGACTGCCGCCACTACCGAAATCGCCACTATACTGACCCTCGGATAGACGAACTCGACGAGAACCGCCGACACAGCCACGCTGACGACACCCGCCGTCATGGAATACATTAGCGTAGACATATTGCCTGTGAACATACTGCCCAGTGTAGTCCTGATAAGCACGAGTATGAACGCCTCGGTAGGACCGAGCACCATGAGCGTCAAGAGTGAGAAAACGTTGGAAATACCCATCTTTGCCCCGGGCAAAAAGAGAGGTGGAAAGAGGCTCTCAATCATAAAAGTGATGAGACCCATTGCCGTCAGCACCGACAGAGTCGCAATTCTGCGCGCGCTGAAAAATTTAGTTTTGGTATTTATTTTTTTCATACTGCTCTTCTTGTAAATCGATATTCCGACAAAGCTATATTTTACAGTACAGTTCTTTTGAGTTAACATTTACAAAGGCGAGGGTGTTCGGGTTGGTCACAGATGCGAGGGTGTTCGGCTGGGACGCATTGCAAAGCCCCTAAGTTCCCAGACGAATACCCGAGCCTCACGCGGTTACGATTTTTAAGCGATTGGGACTGCACACTATTGCGCTACCCGAGCGAGTAACCGCAGGGAAATTGCGTACGCAGTCTTGATGGAAGCCGCAACGCGAATCTATCATCTCTACCGAAGCATTCTGTCCGCGAGTAATCTTCAACTTGTTGAAATGCTGTTCACCGCCTATTTCTCGCGTCAAAGTGACCACTATACCGTCGTCTGTGTTCACCTCGATGACCCAACCGTTGGAGTTGTCTTCGTTGATAACGTATTCGTTGCGCATCACGTTGCAGACGAACAATATTTCGCCGTTCTCGTCGTCGATGACCGTCACCGTTTGCAACTGCGTCCTGTCGACGTCGAACACGAACACGACCAAAAGCACCAATACTACAAGCAAAACGCCGAGGTAGAGCATTACGTCCAACACCTTGAAGGGCTTGTCCTTCTTGGCGTTCAAGACGTTTGCCGTCACGCGCTTTTTGCCGCGAACAAAGTGATAAACGACCAACGCAACCGCGCCTGCGCCGAGTATTGAACCCAATACGGCAAGCAAAACCGTGTAGGTTTGTTTGGGATTGGAAAACTTAGCGTCGGCGTCGTAGTAATAATTGCCGTCGTCGTCCAGCTTCATTGCCCAGCCGTATTCGGAGAAGGTGTCGTCAATAGGCGTCAGTTCGTCTTGGGAGAAGTTGGACAAAAGCTGTTTTCTACCGTCCAGCGTCTCGTATTGCACGATGAATTTTATGCCCATTTCTTTCAGATAGCCGTTGGCGAACTCGACAATTTTGTCGCGCCCCATGACCGTCAACGCAGTCGTCAGGCAGTCGCCCATAGTAGCCCAGAACGCGCCAAGCTCCTCGGGTACCACCACCATAACCGACTTGACGCCCGTCTGCGCGGGGACACCTGTTGCGCCGTCCAAAATGTGCGCGTACTCCACGCCGTCCACGGTGTATTTTCGAACGTTCTGTCCACTCGTGGAAACACTGGCTTTGCCAATATCCACGCTCAATAGCGGTGTCGGCAAAAATGACGACAAAGGGTTGAAGGCGTCGACCATACCCAACGCCGTATTGCCGCCGTCGTATTCGTAGCCTGTGGCGATACTGCTACTACCCGCGTTGACGTAGAAGCGGTCAATGCCGAGTTCCTTTATCATTGCTCGCGCAAGGTCCACAGCATAGCCCTTGGCAATGCCGCCGAGGTCAATCCACTGCTCGAACTTCTCTCCGTCAACGACTGCAGGCGCGACGTTTTTCGTCACGAAATACTTGCCGTCATTCTCACTCAATTTGACGGCATTTTCCGAAAAATCGGTAAAGCTCGGGTCGGAAAACGCCTCGATAAACTTCTGTTCGGGCAGGGGATAGCCGTTACTTATGAATTCTGCCGCACTTACCTTGCGGTCGTAAGTCTCACTGAAATTGCCGTTGCCGTAAATGCGTGAGGAAAAGCCCCACAAGTCCACCAATCGATAGACGGCTGGATTGAACGCGCCGCCTGTTGCAAGATACATCTCGCGCGCGTAACCCAGCATCGCGTAGGTGTAGGGAGAAATCTCAACCGTGTCGCCATGAACCGCGACGTTATATTTGTAGATATCCGACAGCTTAGAGCCGTTTGCTCCGTCGTAGGTCGTGTTGGCGCACTGGTCCACTTCAGCCATCATAACGCTTATGCGGGCAAACATATCAATCAGCGCGTTGCGGTTGTCTAGCTGTTTGGCATTTAATTCATTCTTTTTGGCGTTGATTTTGAAGTCAATCGCAAAAGCGTCACTCGAATAGACGTCTGCCACCACCTCGATGTCGCTCGCGCCAAAGTAGAAGCCCTTTAGACGTACGCCGATAGGTTTGCCGTCTGTGTCGCTGAAAACGTAGAGTAAAACCTGCGTGCCGTCCACAGATAAACTCAAACCTTCGCCGTAATAATCTTCAAATGCTTTTGCACCAAGCTCCTCTTTCAACCCAAATTCGTCCGTCCCCGAAATGGCGTCTGCATACGCAATCTGTCCGTTGCCTACAAAGCAACCGACTGAAAGCGTCGCCAACATCAGGACGAATATTAAAATGACTGTGAGGGATTTTTTCATAACGTAATGATATAATTTTACTATATTTACGATAATAATGCAAATATTTTTACAGTCCCTCAGTCTGACTGACAATCCCTTCTCTGCGGTCGTCTCATTGCAGCCACTTCGTATGTAGCGAGGGTGTTCGAAGTTGGGCGCATCGGCTTGCCGCTAGCGTCCTAACTCGAATACCCGAGCCTCTTTTTTTACTTGATAAATCATTGCAGATAATATATAATAATGTTGCCTGAATTTCCCACCCTAAAAGGAGTTAGTTATGTCAAAGTTCTCGCAAGATTTAAAGAACGGTCATGAGCAAATCAAAAAGAAAATGCGCGCGATAGGTCCGGTGCGGCTCGCGATACTGATAATCGCGATTGTCGTAACCGTCCTGTCCTACGTTTTCTACGAATACTTCTTCGGTGCAAAGAGCGGTTGGTGCACTACGCCTGACACAGGCACACAGCTATTTGATGACTGTCTGACGCTCATACCCAAGCTAGTCAGTTGCATACAGTCTCTCACAATCCTCTACACAATCGCAACTATCGTGGTAGTCATTCTGCGTAAAACCTTCACAAAAACGCAACGCGCAAGAACTGTAGCGGCGCTGATATGCAATCTTATCAACTGGATTACTGCAATCATTGCCGTCATAATCGTTCTGTCTAACTTCGGCGTAGATACCACCGCGATTATCACAGGCGCGGGCGTGCTGACTCTGGTCGTAGGTCTAGGCATGCAATCGCTTATTGCCGACATTGTGGCGGGGTTGTTCATCGTATTCGAGAACGAATTCAATGTCGGTGACATAATCACCATCGATGACTTCTACGGCGAGGTGGTTGCGATAGGAATCCGCACCACGAAAGTGAAATGTCTTGGCAATGTCAAAATCTTCAACAACAGCGAAATCAAGCGCGTGCTCAATCACACCACCGACGAATCGCGCGTAAAAACACTCATTGACGTGGAGTACGGCGACAGGCTACCCGAAATTGAAAAGATAATCAAGGAACACGTCGGCGAACTGAAAATCGAAGGCGCAACAGATGCCGTAAGCTACGACGGAGTAGCCGAACTGGGCGCAAGCGGCGTGACATTGCAATTCACCTGTCACTGCAAAGAACAGGACTACTATTCTGTCGATCGCGCATTGAAGGGCGCAGTTAAGAATATGTTTGACGAATACGGTATCGGAATACCCTTCCCACAAGTTGTGGTTCACAAAGACTAGCCGACCAAACGCGCGTGACAAGCACGCGGTCGGACTAACAAGGAAGGATGCGACACGCATCCTTATCTATTTTGACTTTCGCTGGGGAGTCGCATACCCCAGCACCCCCGCAAGGAGAAAAGTTCGGTACACGCCCGAACTTTTCACATATTTTCGCTTTTTTCGTTCGCGTCCTTACTCCGTGTCCGCTCTCTCGCTCAAATATGTCTTTTTATTTGCAATACATAGCGCATATAGAAAAAATCTCACTCAAATGAGTGAGATTTCTTTGTTCAATCGATATTGCGTATCAATTATTTGCCGAGTTTTTCAAGAGCGTTTTGTACGGCGCGGATGATACGAACTGCAGATTGAGTAGCACCTGCAAGGTTTACGTCAGCGGGGCTAACGGATTGCGTGTACTTCGCAAGATCCATAGCGGTTTCGTATGCCTTAACTTCTTCAACAGTCTTGCCTTCGAAAGCCTTTACAAGCCAATCAGCATAAGCAGCCTCAGTCTTTTCATAACCAAGTGCGTAATCAGCATCACCGGGTTTGCCCTTAGCCCAATCGTTTTCGGACTTAGTCGTACGAACCCAACCACCGGCTTCTTCGTCCGTGTAAAGTTTAACCTTGGTGATTACGCCATTCTTAACAGTTACGTCAACTTTTGCACCGTAGGTGTGACCATAGTTTTCATAACTATATTCACCTGTAACTGTTTCACTGCCGCCGCATGCTGCAAAAGCAACAATAGACAGAGCCATTACTACTACAAGAGCAATAACGATAAGTTTCTTCATGTTTCTTTTCTCCTTCAAAAAATATATTTTTTGTTTATTTCTCGGTTTGAACCGTAGAAATCCATTACATTGTATCATAATATTTTACAATAGCCAACTTTTTTAATACCATTGTCAAATATTTTTTTGTTGATTGTACAATAAATTTTATTTATAGTGTTATGCCAATCCCCTCACCAGCGTTCCGCGAGAGCTCCCCTTGCTAAAGGGAGCCTTATTTATTCTTTCGCAAACAGTATGTGTTCTTCCAACATTATTAGAGCCAACACATTATGCTGGCTCTAATATGCGCGAGCTACAAGGGCTACGACAAGGTTGTCGCTCTTCTCTCCGCAGGTTGTGCAAACGTCCTGGAAAGGCTCTTCGTCAAGCATGACGCGAATGGTTGCTTGGAACTTCTCCTTAATCAACGCCTCGCAAGCAGGGTCTTGGTCCCACACAATCTTGGCGAAACACTTGTTGTCAAGCACCTTGCCCAGTTCTCGCATGTTGCGAGCCTTCTTGACGTGACTGTTGCGGAAGGCGAGCGATTTTTTGTACATATTGAGCTGAATTTTGTTGAGCAGCGCATTCGCCTTAGTTGCAATTTTATCCAGAGGCAAGGTGAACTTCTCGCAGGTATCTCTACGCGAGCAGGTGGCTACACCGTTCTCGATGTCGCGAGGACCGACCTCTATTCTTAAAGGTACGCCCTTCATCTCCCATTCGTTGAACTTCCAACCGGGGGATTGGTCGCGAGTGTCGAGCTCTACGCGGAGTCCTTTTTTCTTCAGGGCTTCTGCCACTTCGGTTGCTTTTTCGACAACGCCCTCTTTGTGCGCGGCAACGGGAATGACCACCACTTGAATGGGGGCAATTCTGGGTGGAAGCACCAGTCCGCGTTGGTCGCCGTGCGCCATAATGATAGCGCCGATTAGGCGAGTAGAAACGCCCCAACTGGACTGCCAGACGTACTTATGCGTGCTGTCCTTGTCGAGGAACTGAATATCGTAGGCTTTGCTGAACTTCTGACCGAAGTGATGTGTAGTGCCTGCCTGTAAGGACTTACCGTCCAACATCATAGCTTCCATGCCGAAGGTAGCCTCTGCGCCTGCGAACTTCTCCTTCTCGCTCTTCTGACCAATGAAGGTAGGCATTGCCAGTACGTCTCTTGCGAAGTCGTGGTAAAGCTGCAACATATCGAGAGTTTCAGCCATGCTTTCTTCGCGAGTGGCGTGGATTGTGTGACCCTCTTGCCACAGAAATTCCGACGTGCGAAGGAACGGACGAGTGGTCTTCTCCCAACGGACGACGTTTGCCCATTGGTTGAGCTTCAAGGGCAGGTCGCGGTAGGAATTAATCCACTTGGAGTACATACTGCAAATAATGGTCTCACTTGTGGGGCGAATAACTATGGGTTCGGCAAGCTTCTCACCGCCGGCAACGTCCACGACCGCCACTTCGGGCGCAAAACCCTCCACGTGCTCTGCCTCTTTGTTCAACAGGCTCATAGGAATGAGCATGGGAAAATATGCGTTTACATGACCTGTCGCCTTGAAACGTGCGTCAAGCTCCTTTTGAATGTTTTCCCAAATAGCGTAGCCGTAGGGACGAATAACCATCGTACCCTTGACAGGGCCGTAGTCGACGAGCTGAGTTTTCAGCACGACGTCGGTGTACCATTGGGGAAAATCGGTGTTAATGTCGGCAATTTCTCTTACGAACTGTTTGTCTGCCATAATATTGCTCCTTGTTTTGTGAAAAAACGCAGATTAAATATGTTTAATCTGCGTAAACAGTATAATTCAAGTATATTTATTTGTCAAAGAATTTAACTCGTTTGTTAGCTCGTCTTGCGGCAGAATACGTAATTTCGCCTTGTAGTTCAAGCGTTCGAGGGGTAGAAATGCCACCGCAAATAGCACGAAATTACAAACTACGTGCGTGACGAAGAAGGGAACGCCTGTCGCATACAGCGCGGCAAAGCGTTTGAACAGGTCGTCGAAGTCAATGAAGAACCCTCTGCCCGTAAAACCGACGACCGTATCAACCGCCGTCGTCAACACGCCGAAAAATGCCGTCAAAAGGGTTGCCAAAAGGGTAGCAAGCGCCAATTCAAGCCACTTTTTGCGCAAATTTGCCTTGCTGAGCGCCCAAAAGCAGATAGCTACGAGGTTCCAATAGATAAAATAGGAAATTAACCAAGTATTCACGCCCCAAATCGCCATGTCAACCGCGATAAATACGTTTACTGCCGGCAAAACGACGGCAAGTCCCCATGAGAATGCGCAAATTGCCGTAAAAACCGTCACTACCTCGATATTGGGCAGAGCCGCCAGCGCCTCTTTGCCACCGACGAGCAATGCGGCGTACATTGCCGATACTGCTACCAGCGCGGCGTTACGTTTTTTAGTTGTTTTATTAGTAGCTTGAGAGTTCAAAGTAAATTACGTCGCCAAAGCGAACATGCATGATAGACACTCCAACCGATGCGGATTTGAGCGTGATATCGCCCGCCTCGATGGTTGAAACGCCCGCCCAAGTTCCTTGGTAGTCAGGGTTACTCGTGAATACTTCTACGTATTCGTTTTTGCTTGTGTCGGGAGTTATGCCGCCAATGGCGTTGATAAACCTGCCGTATTCGCTCAACGACCAATCAATGTAAAGCTCTTTATTGTTTTGGAGATAGGTGAGCAGTACTGAGCATAAAGACGAGCTTGTCGCATCCATATCTTCAACTAAATCTACAACATAGACAGCGTAATCGCCTTCACCGTTTTGAATGATGACGGCAACCTCGTGTTCGCCAAGTTCGGGAATAACGTCTGAAAGCGTCTTAGGTTGCGGCTTATCGTCGCAGGACGCCAACACGCAAAGCATAAGCGCAACGAGCAAAATGCAAATCAGAGTTTTATTGAAACGTTTCATTGTTGTTCTCCTTAGTCGGTACTAACAAATTTAAAAGCCCCTGCAATGTCGCAAGGGCTAGGTAAATTTTAATAAATATTAGTCCTCATCGACAACAGTCTTTGTGAACGTGCTGGAGTTCTCGTCTGTCTTCTTCTCCACGTTGAACTCGGCAACGGTAACAGCGCCCGAGCTGAAGGAGAACACGTAGACGTGTCCGTCCACTACAAGTCTGTCAGGCAATGCCCAGTTGTAGGTTGTCGAGATGGTCGAGACTGCGTAAGCATCTCCCAATTCCTCTGCGTCAAAGTCTTTGAGGTTCTTGACGTACATTACGCCGTCGGCAGAATAATAAAGCTCGTCGCCGACAATCTTCCAAACTTCGATAGACGCCTCGTTAAAGCCAGGCAGAAGCAAACAAGTTAGATCGCCCTCTTTGTTCTCGACGATGTACAGTCCATAGAAACCAGTTTCCGTCGGTTTTACGATGACTGTCTTGCCGTTCTTCCAAGCGTAGGTGGTGAGGCTGGCGGTATTGAGAGCAATCTCTTCGCTATAAGTGTCGCCATTGGTGTCGATATAATACAGCACTACGCCGTCAAGGTCGGAGTTGAGAGAATCTGCCTTGGTGTAATAGACGAAACCTCCATTGACGGAAGAAATAGTATAGGAAACAGTACTTTCTTCTTCATCGTCTTTTGCGGAGTTGTCTACGATGACTGTCTTGTCGCTGTCGCCAAGAGCGAGCTTGCAGATAGAGCCGTCGCCGTCAAGGAAGAACAGGCAGTTGGCGGCTTCGTCGAATTTAACGTCGGATACAGTCTCGTCATCGCCTGTTATCTCGTTGGATACGCTCTTCTCGTCGTTGGCTAATTCAAGCGTGTACAGTTTGCTATTCAAAATGTAGGTCGCCACCACTTTGTCGCCCTTTGTATACAGCCAAACCTGCGCGCTGTTGTCGGTGAACGTAAAGTGGCGTTGTGGGTCACTGCCGTCAAGCTTGAAGCTCATCAATACCGATTGACTGGTCTGAGAAGCGCCGCCTGCCGTCAACTTGTCGTTGGGGGTGAGAATGTAAAGGCGGTCATTGAAGATATAAATGCCGTTGATTGACGCCGTCGTGGTGTTATTCGAATAGTAAATCTTGGGTACTACTATATCCGTCTTTTCGCTGACTGCCTTGGCAATAGCTTTGGACTTTTCGGTGCTCGACAAGTCGTCTTTTTCGTTAATTGCAAGAATGTCGGCAATATCAGCCGCCTTGATGCGCACTACCGAGCCAACTCTGGGCGCGTCGTTGGTGTCAACGTAGGTATTCTCCGCGCTGGCACTGGACGCATAGCCGTTAATGTAATAGATCCATTCTCCATACTGAACCGCGATACCGCCGTTGCTGTATACATTGCCACCGGTGGGAGCTGTAAAATTAGGTTTGAAAGCATTGCCGTCGCAAGCCGAAAGAAATACGGCTACGCACATAAGCGCCGCAACGAACAAAATAAGTGATTTTTTCACTGTCGTGTGTCTGTTCATTAGAAACTACTCCTTACGTAGGGTACTACATACGGATTTTATTATATATTATATCTTTCAAAAAAGCAACAAAATTTGAGTATTTTTCCGACCACACGAGCCTCGAGTATTCGGATTTGTGCCTAGTGCTACGCAATGTCACAAATCCGAACACCCTCGGCTACATAGGAGACCACCTCCAAGACAATTAAATTATTAACCAAACACCCTCGCCGCCATAAGAGAGTACTCTAATCAAGTCGAACATGAGAGTTGCCTGTGCTCGCTTGGTCGGTTACAATAATTCGTTTAGCGCAGATATCTGCCCTGTCGTCGCGTCCTGAAACAGCATCCAAAATGATACGGGGGAATCCTCGACATATACGAAGTCTTTGTCGCTGAAGCCCTCCTTTTCTGCCGGCAAGCCGTAGCAAATATACTTGATTTGCCCCTTTTTCTCCAACACGCCCAAGACAAAATATTTGTCCGACGAGGGGAAGTCTATACGCACGAAAAAGGAGCCTTTGTATTTGCGAATGAGCGGATAGTATGGCGGAAATTGCGTGAAAACCTTGCCAATCTCCGCCTTTACGCTCTCGTAGTACTCTGCCCCGCCGCCTGTAGCGTAGTAGCGCTCAAAGGCGTCGCTGTACTCCGACACGCTCTTATAGCGCGAATCGGCATTAATCTTGAGCTTATTGACGTCCAGTCCGTCGTAGTAGTCGGCAGTAGACGCCACAAACTTCTCGTAGGGAGTGGCTTTGTCGCTCTCGACGCTGCCCGCGTCACGCAGAAGAAATTCCATTTGCCTGTTCAGACTGTCACAAGCGTTATCGCCCAAGTAAGCGCGCGCCGCCTCGTAGCACTTGTCTTCACGCTTGATAAGTAAGGCGCTTACGATGTCTAAGTCCTGTTGGGGTAGCGCAAAAGTGCAATTATTGAGGGTAGAAAGCTGCCTTGCAAAGCACACGCGGTTGAAGCTCAACGCAACCCACCACTCTCCGAAGTTCACCAAATCGGCATTGGTGACAAATACAGTGACATCGGTGGTATCCTTTGAGTTATTGATGAGCTTAATGAGACCGCACAGCTCCTTGCCGCGCTCGGCGAAACGCTTGCTACTTTGTTGCAAAATGAGAACACGCTTAGAGTACATAAGAAATCTCCGTTTTTGCAAAATTGTAGCACGCGCCTAAGCGCATATAACTATATAAAATGGCGAATTTTGGTAAAAAAAGAAAAAGTGTATTTTATAATTTGGTTAGACACTTAATTTCAAGAAATTCCGCGATGTTACTTGCATCGTCAGTTTCGTAATATTCCATTAACAGCTTTTTGTATTCAGCAACTTCGCCGTCGGGAATAACTACCAATCCTGCACCGTCGGATATGAGAATATGATTAGCAAAAATAACTGCAGTGCGCTTATTGCCATCAATAAACAACTGCCTTTTTGTAACAAACAACAATGCTTTTATTGCTCTCTCGTAAATATCCGAATTAGCAAAAATACTAGAGAGATCTTCTCGAACCAGACTTTCAACAGGAAGCTGCGGCTTCCATTTTGTATCGCCAATTGATACAGGAACACTGCGAAGCTGTCCCGCATTGTAATAAAAACCTTCTTCTACCAGCTTATTGATGGCGCACAAAAGGTAATAATCGGACGGAGTGGTAATAACGTCTTATCCAACACAAATTGCCAAGCGTGTTTTAGATTATTAATCTTGAGCACATCATCAGCAGAAACGTTGCTAATCCTACCACCTTCAATAATCGTTTCGGTATCCAAAAACGTCACGGCAATGCCTTCTAATACCGCTTGCTTGTAAATTGTATCTACGAGATTGTGCTTTGCAAAGTCTATGTTCATCGCCACCCTGGGCGATAAATCTCTTTCAACATAGCCCAAAGCATCTAGTTTTTTGTTTATTTCGCGCAGATTACGCTTTAATTGCTTTGCAACAAGATTATTTTCCAAAATTTTGTTGCGCAACTCTTCGTCATATTCTCCGATATAGTGAGTACGAGCAAGACCGTTCAATCTTTTGTGAACGTAGATGTATTTATTTCCGCCGATCTCCTTTATCTCGAGCGCGCCAAAAACCATAGAAGTAAGCTGTTTTTCAATTATAGTTCTTTCATTGATTAAGTTTAATATCTCTAATCTGTTTCCCATACTTTAATTATCTCCATTTACGAATATTTTTCACAAAAAATATTCGTAAAAGCATTTACTTTTTCACAAAAAATAAAAAGTCCCTCAAAAAAAAGGAACTTTTTATGCCCTAGTCTTATTTATCGTCTTTGCGGGCGGCGCTATACGAGCTTTCGGAGAGCTTCTTGAAGCGTTCACGCGCTTTTATCTTTTGGAAAATCGCCTTCATTGCGATATCCATTTCCGAATCGGGCAAGTAGTTGCTCTGAACGTAGAAGTCTACGCGGTCTTCCTTGACGAGATAGGTCGCGTCCTCGGGGTTGCGATAGACGCCTATGGCGTAGCCGCCGCGAGTGCGGGTCAGTTTCATGCTGGGTACGTCGGTCAGTCCGTCGCCAATGTAAATCATGTTTTCGAAGGGTACCGCGCGTTCGCTTTGTGGCATGTACATATTCAGCTTTTTATCTTCGCCGGCGTCCTCTATGCCCTTATTTATGCGGTAGAGGAACTGCGTCTTGCTGGTGTAGTTGATTGCCACCGCAGGCCAAAGAATATGTCCCTCATCGTCGTAAACGTAGTCACAAGCAAATACGTTGTAAAACTCATGTCCTATCGGGCAGCCCTCAATCATATGTTTGAGTCCGCAAGAAATTATGTAGTGACGCACTTCGAAGCCAAGACGCGCGCCGTAGGCGTTGATGCGCTTGAACCACTGCTCCACTCCTTCGAAAAACTCGACCTGTTGTCCCATTTTGCGCAATGACTCGCGGCTGAGGTCAATTCCCTTCTCGTTAGCCTTCTGCGCCATAAGCAACATGTACGCCAAAATACTGTCCATGTTGTTCTCTTTGGAAAGCTTGCCGCAAGTTCCCCAAAATTCATCGGGCGTCATGCCCAGCTCGGGAATAAAGTTGAATTCCTGCATGTCGTGCGTGGAAAGCGTATTGTCAAAGTCGTAAATTAACGCTATTATCGGTTTGTTACTCAAAATTATATCTCCTTTTTACAATTCAAATATTATCGCCGTTTGGGGCGCTAGCTCCTTGCCGCGGTGACTGCCAATCTCGAATATTACATTCTGAATTGAAAGCGGCGCAGCGCGAAGCTCATTTGTGGGGTTAATCAGAACTGCCGTATTTTTTCCGCGCTTGTAGCACAGTACGCCGTCGAAACCGCAATGCAGCACTTCGAGATGTCCGTCGGCCTGCAAATCGGGATGGGACTGTCTCACTTCGTTGAGTCGACGCACAAGATTAAGTAGCGAGTTGTCGTCTACAAGCTGTTGTTTGACGCAGGGCGCGTCGAGGGTTCTGTCGACATCAAGATACAGTTTCTTCACGTCCGCAGTTGAGAAACCGAGGTTGACTGCGTCTCTATCCCATTGCATGGGCGTGCGCGAGCCTGTGCGGTGGTAGCCGCCCTCTTTGGAGCGTTGCGGAATGTAACGCATACCTATCTCGTCGCCGTAGTAGAAGAAGGGTACTCCCGGTAGAGTCAGTAAAAATACGTAGGCAAGGCGCAATTCCGACTCGTCCAACATATATGAAATACGCTCGGTATCGTGATTGCCGGAAATGACGGATATGTAACCGTTGCCCTCTATCTGACGCAATTCGTCAAGGTACAGGCGCAACATATCCTCTGCCGAAACGTGTGCAGTCTTGCAGAAATAGCTCTTATTCTGCCCCTTTTCGTCACGATAACGGAATCCGTAGTACGTCAGCTTCTTCCAGTGGTTCAAAAGGAAATCGCAATGAAAATGCGCGTTGTTGATTGCTTGAATGCCGTTGCACCACTCGGAAACCATCACCGCCTCGGGGTATTCCGCGTCTAGGACCTTACGTACCTTTCTCCATAGCGACGCAGTAGCTGTCTTGTCGGGGTCGTTTTTTACTAGGCTGTCTGCCATATCTACGCGGAAGCCGTCGCAGCCGTGATCCAACCAAAATCGCATTACGTCTATCATGGCTTTCAAAGTTCCCTTCACGCGTTTGTCCTTATATGATATCTGCCACTCGGGATGAGTAATCTCGTTGAAGCCGTAGTTTAGGGCGGGTTGGCTGTGGAAGAAATTCAGCATATAACAACCGTCGCGATCCGATTCGCCCGCCACCCAGCTGTAACCCTCGGGGCGATCCCACACTACGTTAGTCCAGATATAGCGGTCGCTGTAACGGTTGCGAGTGGGCTTTTTGCTTTGCTTAAACCACTTGTGTTTGTCCGAGGTATGTCCTGGCACAAGGTCGAGAATGACGTGCATGCCTCTTGCATGCGCCTCGTCAAAGAGGTGATACAAGTCTTCGTTCGTGCCGTAGCGCGGCGCAACCTTAGTGTAGTCCTGAATGTCGTAGCCCGCGTCCATAAAGGGCGACAAATAACACGGATTGAGCCACAGCGCGTTGAAACCCAGCGACTTGATATAGTCGAGCTTACTCGTAATCCCGTTGAAATCGCCTATGCCGTCGCCGTTGCTGTCTAGGTACGACTGTGGATAAATCTCATAAAATACTGCGTTTTTAAGCCATTGCGGCATTGTATGTACTCCTTGTTGAAAAAAATGCAAAATTTTTTGTTATACAATAATATACTACTACAAAAAAACCCCTTTTTCAAGAGGTTTTTTCGTCTTTTTAATTGGTTTCAGTTGTCTCTACGGTACTCACACCGTCGTCGGAGGATTTTTCGCCGTCGTCGCCTGAATTTTCAACGTCATTTGTAACAGGCGTTGGCTTTACAAACGATATACTCTTGATTATGCAATAGAAACAGGGTATAAGCACCAATGTGACGAGCGTGCCGAGTAGCAAGCCGCCCAGCACCACTATGCCCATCGGTTGCATCAATTCGCCGCCGCGACCTAATCCAAGCGCCAATGGTACCAGCGCGAGAATGGTCGTCAACGTCGTCATGAGAATGGGACGAAGTCTTGATTTGCAACCCTCGATAACAGCATCCTGCGGCGTCAGTCCTTCTTCAATCAGTTGTCCGATTTTGTCAATCATAACTATAGCACCGTTGACGATAACGCCCATTAACATAATCAATCCGACGAAAGACACGACGTTTAGGGTAGAGCCTGTTATGACGAGCGCCAAGAAACCGCCTGTGAAAGCGAACGGTATTGACATAATGACGATAAAGGGTTTTGTCAGCGACTCAAATTGGCACGCCATTACGCTATACAGTAGCACAAACGCGGCAACGAGTGATACCACAAGTCCGTTGAAAGCGTCATTGAGGTAGCTTGTTACACCCGCCTCACGATACTCCACGCCGTCAAATTCGGCTAACACTTCGTACACTGCTTTATTGATGGTCTTACCCACCGTGCCGCTGTCGATGTTGTATATCTCCATATCGATAGTCGTTGAATACCTGCCGTTGGAACGAATGATTGAGCTGTCGACGTATTCTTCCTTATAGGGAACGCCGTGGTAGTAAGTCAGGACATCTTGTAGCTTCACTGCGCCGTCGTTATCGAAGCCAACGACAATATTTAATATGGCGTCAAGCTCCTGACTGTCGCCGTCAAACTGCACGTTGACGTCCTGCAAAACGCCGTCGACAGTCACGCTCGCCGCCGTGTAGCCCGACAGTCCCACACGCAACAGCAATACCGCAGTCTGATAATCCACGCCGCGATTGACACATTCCGCGCGGTCGAAGGTGAAGCTGTATTGCAGAGTCTTGACAGGTGTGTTGTCTACAACACTTTGAATATGCTCGGGATCTGCCGTAGTCAGCTTTGCCGCAACGGCAGTCGCCGCTTTCCGCAATAGCTCCATGTCGTCGCTCAATAGCTCAACCGATTGTCCTGCCATACCACCGGTAACCTCTGCTATTACGCCGTCAATTTCGCGTACCGTGACGTTGCTCACGTTCAAGTTCTCGCTCTTCAATAGCGCACGAATGTCCGCAACAGCTTCGGCAGTACTGACGTTGAGTATTCCCCTTGCCGTCTGAATACGCAAAACGCCTATGTTGTGCGTGGCAAGTATTCCTTGCTCGCCAACCGTCACCGCGACGTACTGTAAACTGCTGCCATACCTTTCGCGTAACAAATTCGCGACGTATTTCGACTGCGCCGTTGCGTCCTCTAGGCTTGTGGTAGGACTGAAATCCAAGTCAACCTCGATTACGCCCTTGTCTACGCTGGGCATAAACTCCGTACCGGTAGTAAATAACAGCCCGACGCTACCCAAAAACACAGCTAATGCAACAACACATACCAAGACGCGGCTTTTAAGCACTTTACTTAGTATTTTGCCGTAGCCGCTCTCCAATCTGCTGATATTGACGGATCCGAGTCTTTGTCTGAAACTGCTCCTGCTTTCTTTTTTCGACTGTTTCCGCGCGTCTCTATCTTTATTGGCTTTCTTTGTCGCTTTCGCTTTGGGTTTGGAGACACTTTCACGCGGCTCCATATTCTCGTAATTGAGGCGCGGCTTTCTGTATATCAAGTGGTAAAGCGACGGTATGACGGTGATTGCCACGAGTAGCGACATAACAATTGAGAACAGCACCGCCCACACTAGGTCGTTGAAAATCTCACGCGTAAGCCCTCTTGCAAACAGTATGGGGAAGAATACGCATACGTTGGTGAGTGTCGAGGCGAGCAATGAACCCGCCACCTCGCGCGTGCCGTTCAGACAGCTGTCAAATACGGACTCGCCCCTGTCGCGGCGTTTGGTGATGCTCTCCAGCACCACGATACTGTTGTCGACAAGCATACCGATTCCCACGGCAAGACCGCCGAGCGATACGAGGTTCAACGATATGCCCATCGCCCAAAGTCCCACCAGCGCGACCAATACCGACAGTGGCATGGTGATAGATACGATTAGCGACGAGCCTATTTTCTTCACGAACAAATAAATGACCAATACCGCCAACACGCCGCCGATTATAATTGACGTCAAGACGTTCACTATACTGTCGTTGATAAATTCTGCCTTGTCGTCGAGTAGCGTCACCACGCTTGCGTAATCGGAGTTGGCGATTACTGACTTGACACCGTTCACCACGTCGGTGGTATTGGCGTCGGAGACTGCGTACACTTCAAGCGTCACCGACAGCATTCCGTTGTACTGCGAGTAGGCGTCAGGAACTTCCGTTTCAACGACGTGACCGATATAGGCAAGAGGTACGATAAGACTGTCTGCGTCGAAATCGCAAATACGCACAAAATGAACGGTGTCGAGCGTCGGCGTAATTCCCACGTCGAGTTCATCCTCTAACGCCGCATTCAAATTATTGTATAGCTCAACAAGCTCGGTGTCGGAATAGATGATGTATTGACCGTAAGTGTAATAATTGTCGGCAATTTGCTTGTCAGTCAATTCAATAACGTTGCCGCTGTTGTCTACGAGATTGCCGTCTGCGTCTTCAAGGCGTCCAAAGGCGTTGACGGTAAATTCCTTTTCGCCGATTGTCACAATGTAGTCGCCGTCGTCGTTTTTTGTCACTTCGATTTCTTTGCCGTCAACCAGGTATACGGCGTTTCCCGCTTTATTGACGTGGGCAGTTTTCGACTGCGTGAGAATGTCTAAAACGCCGCCTTCGGTATCGAAGTTGTCACTGCGAATGATGTGAATGACCTGCGGCGACATAAGCGCGGCAAAACCGTTGCCCTGAGTTGTATTGATGAACAGCGCCGCAAATTGTGCATCGGTAATTTCGGGTGTTACGCCGTTGTATTCCGCTTCGCGCACGGTATTGATTATGTCGCTGTACGCAATGGTATTGACGGAATCGGCGAATTCGCACACGTCTACCGCTTCTTCGTGCGAGTAATCCTCCGTAGGTAACAGACTTAGACCGTTAAAGCTCACTTCTTCGCCATCAAGCTCGCCTGTGTAGCCGTCTTGGAACAGATAGGCGAATTGGTCGTAGGTCACGTCGTCGGGGTATATCTCGCGGAAGGCGACGAGTTTGTCCCAGTCCTCCTTCAGAGTTCCGTCGACCGCGCCGTCCTGCGCCCATTTGAGCAAATCGTAAGAGATATTCGTCTGATTTGCAAGGGCCTGCAAATCCTCGTCAGACATACTTGTGAATTCTTCGTTCTGCACAATGCTGTTGTCGATTGTCCGCCACATCAGGCGCAGCGTTTGACTGCTGTTGCCGCGGAGCAAGGTCATCAGAGCTTTGACGCTGGCAAGCCCCTGCTGTTGCTCTTCCAGTTCGTCCGCGCTTTTGCCCTCTATTTCTTCAATCACGCGCTTGGCGTCGCGAGCCTTCTCCACGTATTCGTTGAAGTCATCCAGCGTACATGTGGCAAAGGTCTTTGCCGCAAGCTGCATAGCTGAAAATGCCGAAAGGGTCGATGTACCCAGATCAATTGAAACAGGCAATTGCATAATATGCAACACGCTAGTTGCGTCGGTGGCGTTGCGGATAGATACCTTCGTGCCGTCCTGCATGATTGTGCCGAGAGGAATATTCATATTCTCGCTTGACAGAGCCTGCACAGCAAGTAACGCTGTCAGCTCCAAGCCGTTCAATGCAGTGAACTGTATCTGCCTGTCCGGCTTGCCCAGAACGCTGACCGAACCCACGCCCTCGATTGCGCGCAGGCGCGTTGCAAGATCGTTGGCGTCGGAATAGAGAAGCTCGGTGTCGCCCTGCTCATGATATACCGAAATGGTTGCCGTAGCCGTGCCGTTCATGTCGATTTTGATATAGCTCGGCTCACTGCAGCTGTCAGGAAATGTCACGCTCGCAAATGCGTCCTCAATATCGGATATCTTTGCGTCGATGTCCGTACCGTAATTGAAGGTGACGATAGCAACCGACGCGTTGTCGTAGGATCGCGTCTCCAATGCTGTGACCCCCGCAATTGTTTTCAGCGCGGAGTCGATTTTTGCCGTAACGTCGCTCTCGACACTACTCGCACTTGCCCCGGGGTACACCACCGAAATGCCTAGCATCGGCATCTTGATATTGGGTAAAAGGTTGGTAGACATGTCGAGAGTCGCGAGAACTCCGACAGCCATCAACACGATTACCAGTATGCACACCGTCACAGGGCGTTTTATTGTAGTTTTAATTAAAGAATTCATAAATACATTATATACCAAAACAAAATTTTTGACAAAACTATTGCCGAGTAATACGCGACTATTTGTTCATTTATAAGCAAATTATTTGCAGATTTTTGTAAAGCGCGTAACGAAGAACCCCGCTGCGAACGGTTGTCGCAACGGGGTTCTATATGCGAGGAAAACACCATGAAACAGTCATTAGTCGTTATTGTCAGTCAATTAGTATACTGTGTCTGCTTTCTTCGGGCTTTTCTTTGGGAACGGTCACCGTCAATACGCCGTCAGAATATTTGGCGGTTATCTTCTTCTCGTCCACGTCGCCCATGTAGTAGCTACGAGAACAGCTCACTGCGCGCTCTCTGCGAATGTATTGCGAGTCATTGCCGCCGTCCTTTTTTGCCGAAATGGTAATATAACCGCTCTCGAACTTCAGCGAAATGTCCTTTTTGTCAAAACCGGGCATCTCAACTTCCAATACGTAGTCCTTTTCAGTCTCCTTGATGTCTGTCTTCATAAAGCTACTTTCCGAATCCATGTAAAAAGGACGGAAAAAGTTCTCAAATGCCTCGTCAAATAGGTCGTTGTTTCTGCGTGTAAGATAATTTCTCATTTTTATGTCTCCTTATCATTTAATTTCAAGCTGTTTTGGCGCTTTTGTGAGATTTTAGCAATCTCGGCGCCTGATTGTTAGCACTCTCATCGCTTGTCTGCTAACATTATACTACATTGTACGCGTTTGTCAATACTTTTTGACATAATTTTTGCAAAAAATTTGAAAATTTATACTAGAGCTTGATAATATCCATGATTTTTGCCGCAATCGCAATTTAAATTGATTTATTTTTTGCTATTGGTGGCAAGATTGACGCAAAACATTGCATTGACGGCAGGATTATGGTATAATAATAGTTCACGAGCCTTCAGGCGCGCGTCTAGAAGCCGCATATTAACCCGTTTAGAAACAAATCGAGGACAAATCCAAACGATGGACGAGAAGCAAAACAACTTAATAATCGAGCCGTCGGAAGAGATTGCCGAAGCTACGTCACCGCAAGATAACGCGGAGGGCGCGGCTTGTCCTGCAACTGAAGCTGCTACGCAAACTGCAGACCCTAGGACGAAATCCAATAAGATTTGGGGCAATATCTTCTTCGTCGTGTCAATCGCGTTGAGCTTGTATTTGATTTACGGCTTGTCGAAGAAGGCTGGTAGCGGCAGCGAAAAGAGTTTCGTTGAGGTGTGGTCCAACGTCAACTATAATTACCTTATTTTGTCGGTTGCAGCACTACTTGCAATGATGCTCCTCGACTCGTTGAAGTATTACGTTATTATGCGCGCGACAAGGGTTGGAGCGAGCTACTCCACCGCATTGAAAGTCGGACTACTGGGTAAATACTACGACTACATTACCCCCTTCTCGTCGGGTGGACAGCCCATGCAGATATATTACCTGCACAAAAAGGGCATTGGCGGGGGCGAAAGCTCGGCAGTCATATTTGTCAAGTTTGCCTTCAATATGTCTATGTGGCTGACGATATGCTTCTGCTTGATGGTATTCAATCGCGATGCACTTCTCCAATACGTCACCGATAGCACGCAACTGAAGGTCTTTCAAATTGCCGGTTGGATTGGCTTTGCCGTCAACTGCGCGTTGCCTGCGCTGATAGTATCGTGTGTATTTCTGCCCAAGATGACGTGGGCGATTACGCGTTGGGTGCTGTTCGTCGGGCACAAATTGCGGATTGTAAAAAATAAAGACATCGTATACACTCGCGCCAAAAGCGCCGTCGACGACTTTGTCAGAGCTTACGTCAGTATGCTCAAAAGGCCCTTCCACTCTATCGCGTTGGCACTCTTGTGCATTGCCGAACCGCTACTAGGTATGATATTGCCCTATTTCGTAGTGGTTGCCATTGGCGGCAGCGCGGTTGTGCCTAGCAGCGAGCTGATGTTTGCGATAATGACGCTGAACGTGTATGTACAGATGAGCGTAACGGTCGTGCCCACCCCAGGCAACTCGGGCGCAATGGAAAGCGCGTTCATGATGACGCTGGTGAGCGTATCGGAAGGCGTGCTGTTTTGGACGGTGTTCAGTTGGCGTTTCCTGTCCTATTACAGCTATATCATAATAGGTTTGATATTTGTAATCGTACATCTAATTAAAAACAACAGAAAAAAGAAAACGTTACTTAACTAAAACAAAAAACCGCAACATTGATTGGTTGCGGTTTTAATTTTATTGTTTGGCAATATATAGATTGATTCCTTCTTTCAAGCGATTTAGTCCGTCTGTGAGAGTTGCTTCGGGGCAGGCGACGTTTAAACGGAGGAAATATTTGCCGTTGCCGCGGTATTTGTTGCCTGCGCTGACGAATAGACCTGTTTCTGCGCGAATGAAGTCACAAAGACTCTCGGCGTCGTCGGTAATAGCCGAACAATCCAACCACATAAGGTAAGTTGCGTCCTGTTCAATGGACTTGACTTCGGGAAGATTCCTATTCAAAAATTCCACTACCGTTGCTTTATTTTTTGCTATATGTTCGCGCAATCCGTCCAACCACAAAGCTCCCTCGGAAGAGAATGCCGCGCAAATCGCCTCAATCGCGAATGCGTTGGGTTCGGCAAGCTCGTCGCTATTTAGCCCGCGCACCACTTTGTTTCTTATCTGCTCGTTCTTTGCAAATATTGCCGCAGATTGCAGTCCTGCCAAATTGAACGCCTTACTTGCGGATATTGCCGTGACGGAATTGGCGTTGCACTTCTCACTTGCCGAAGCAAAGGGAACGTACTGCGTGTCGGGCGCGGTCAAGTCGCAATGTATCTCGTCGGAAAACACTGTGACACCGTGTTTAGCGCACAAATCGCCTATGCGTTTAAGCTCGTCACGCGTCCACACCTTGCCCACAGGGTTGTGCGGATTGCACAAGATGAGCATTGTAGAGAGTGAGTCGGCAAGCTTCCGTTCGAGGTCGGCAAAGTCAATGCCGTATCTTCCATTCTCGTATACAAGCGGACACTCGAGCGTATGTCTGCCAGTATTCTCGATAGAATGGAAGAAAATGTCGTAAACCGGGGTCAACACCACCACGTTGTCGCCAAGGTTGGTCAGACGCTTGACGCAGCTCGTAATCGCCGGTACGACTCCAGTGCAAAAGCAAAGCCAGTTCTTGTCTATCACAAAGTCGTGTCGCGTACGCCACCAATTTATGATAGCCTCGTACCATTCGTTCGGCACTATTTGATAGCCGAATACGCCGCATCTCGCCTTTGCCACTATCGCGTCGGTTACGCACTTGGCAGTTTGGAAATCCATGTCGGCAACCCACATGGGCAGCTCATTGTCGCCTACGTCCCATTTGAGGGAATTGGTGCCGCGTCTGTTTATAATCTTATTGAATTCTTTTGCCATTTCTCACCACAATTTCCGCCTTGGTCGAATCCACGTACTTGTCGTCCAGCGTAATGCTGTCGTAACCGTCGGCGACGATTCTGCCACTTGACGGATTCACTACGCTGTCCACCTTACCGATAATGTCGGCATCTACGGTGGAATACTCGAATGCGCGAGTTGTATTTATCAGCTTACAGCCCACCAGTTTCAAGTTTTTGACATAGCAAAGCCCTTGAAGGCTCTCAATTGTACAATTTACAAATGTTACGTTCTCGCTATTCCAACAAAGGTACTCACCTGAGATAAAGCTGTCGTATACCGTCACGTTGCGGCTATTCCAAAAGCTGTCCTTAGAGAGTAATTTGGAATTGCGTATTGTCAAATTTTCCGCGCCGTCAAAGCAATAGTCGCCTGTCAATGTGAAATTCTCTACCTCGACGTTCTTGCAGTTCATGCCAAAGTACTGTCCGTTGGCGCAAACGTTGGTGAGCTTCACGTTTTGACAGTTCCACAGCGTTTCGGCGGCGTTGGGGATTGTCACGTTACTGAGCGTCAATCTGTTGCAACGGCGAAAGTTCTTGGGCGCGTCTACGGTGCAGTTGTTGAGCGTCACATTGTTTGCATACCAAATTCCCGCGCGAGCCGTATCAAAGAAGGTGCTGTTATTGACCGTGACGTCGCTCGTGTACCAAAGGGGATACTTCCAGCGAAACAAACTGTCGTCGATTAGCAAATTACTGCTTTCTTTCAGTGGAGATTCTCCGTCCTCGAAGGTTGCCTCGATGAGATGCAAGTCGCGCGACGCAAATAGCGCGCGCTCGCCTATGTACACTTGTCTGATTTCTTTTTTCATATTAAAAAGCCTTTTGTAAATAATCTTCTATAAACGGTTGTATATTGCCGTCCATTACGTCGGCAATATTGGTGTTTTCGAAGTTGGTACGATGGTCCTTGACGAGAGTATACGGACAGAAAACGTACGAACGAATCTGACTGCCCCACTCAATCTTCTTTATCTCGCCTTTAATTGACAGAGCCTCTTCCATCTGCTCGCGTTCTTTCAGTTCTGCCAGCTTGCTTTTCAGCATCATCATCGCCTGTTCGCGGTTCTGAATTTGACTGCGCTGTGTTTGACAGGAGACGACTATACCCGTAGGTAGGTGCGTAATGCGTATTGCGCTCTCCGTCTTGTTGACGTGCTGTCCGCCTGCGCCGCTTGAGCGGTAGGTGTCAATCTTCAAATCCTTATCTTCAATCACCACGTCGCTGTCCTGTTGCAGTTCGGGCATAACTTCAAGCGAGGCAAAACTCGTGTGCCTGCGCTTCTGCGCGTCGAATGGGGAAATGCGAACGAGTCTGTGCACGCCCTTCTCCGCTTTCAAATAGCCGTAGGCGTTGGCGCCGTTGACCTGAAACGTCACCGACTTGATACCCGCCTCTTCGCCGTCAAGGTAATCGAGTAATACCAGCTTGTAGCCTCGGCGTTCGGCATAGCGCGTATACATACGGTATAGCATCTGCGCCCAGTCCTGCGCCTCTGTGCCGCCTGCGCCCGCGTGTAGCGTCAAAATAGCGTTATTTGCATCAAATTTGCCGTTTAACAGCGTTGCTATGTGCATTTCGTTGACAGAAGTGTCAATCGAGGCAAGCTCTGCCGCCGTCTCCGTCAGCATGGCGTCGTCGCCGTCGCAGAGTTCCAACAAGTCGACAACGTCGTCAAGACGCTTGCACAGCTTTTGATAATCGCCAATCTTGTTCTCTATGTTTTTGGCGCGCTGGCTTACCTGTTGAGCATTCTTTACGTCGTCCCAAAAGTCAGGCTTGTGCTGTTGAACTACAAGCTCACTTAGTTCTTCCTGTAATTTGGGTATGTTCAAACTGTCGCCTATGCCCTTGAGTTTAGACGACAAGTCCTTTATATTCAGTTTTAGTTCTTCGATTTGAATCATATTTTATTGGACAATCCTCCCGTCAGCTACATCACGAGCGTTAGCGAAACTGATAGCGAGTGTGTTCGGTGTGGCGCATAGCGTAGCTCGAAGTCCACACACGAATTTACGAGCTTACTTCTTTTTATTTTCCTTGCGTTGCTGACGTTTCAAAGCGTACTCTTCCTGTTTTGTCAGAGGTCTGTCGTTACTCTCCTGTTCTGCCGACTGTTGCTCAGCGGACTGCGCTTTAGCTTGGTCCTTAGCGTAACAACAATTTTTGTACTTTTTGCCACTGCCGCAAGGACACTGTCCGTTGAGAGTTTTTTCGCTGTTGACTGATTCGCTCGGCGCGGCATTACTCCGCAAGGTATGCACTATTCTGGCAAAGGTCAGCATACGAATGGTCTGCACCTTAATCTGTTCGTTCAGTTTCTCGAACATGTCGTAGGCTTCCTTTTTGTACACAATCAGCGGGTCATGCTGTCCGATGGACTGCAAGCCAACGCCTTGACGCAACTCGTCCAAAGCGTCGATGTGGTCCATCCACATATTGTCGATTGTGCTGAGCAAAACGAAACGCTCCGCCTCGCGGAAGGGTACTGAGTTGCCCTCTTCCTCCTCGTCCAACCTGCCGTTCAGATACTCTTTGCAACGGCTGATAAGTTCGTCGCACACCTGACGCGCGCTGATTACCATTTCATCAGTCAGAATCGGTTGTTCAAAAGCAAAATATTTGGCGAGAGTCTGATTGACCTTGTCGAGGTCCCAATGGTCGACGTTTTCGTCGGAATCACACGCCTCAGCCAATGCGTAACGGCAATACTCGTCTACCATTTCGATAATGTCCGAGTGAACGTCGGAGTTGTCGAGAATTCTGTCGCGTTCTTTGTATATTACCTTACGTTGCTGGTTATTTACGTCGTCGTATTGCAAGACGTGCTTGCGGCTGGAAAAGTGTATGCCCTCGATGCGTTTCTGAGCAGACTCGATAGCCTTGGTTACCATCTTGGACTCTATCGGCATGTCCTCGTCCACGCGCATAAACATGAGAATGCGTTGCATCATGTCGCCGCCAAAGATTCGCACCATGTCGTCCTCTGCGGAAATGTAGAACACGCTCGTACCGGGGTCGCCCTGTCTGCCCGCGCGTCCGCGCAACTGGTCGTCAATTCGGCGAGAATCGTGACGCTCAGTGCCTAATACGCACAGTCCGCCGACAGCTATTACCTGTTGCTTCTCTTTGTCCGTTTCTACCTTGTACTTAGCGACAAGATCACCGAAAACCTGTTGCAACTGCTCAATCTCTTGGTCGCCTTTAATAAAGCTCGTCGACGCCTCTATTTGCTCGTCCTCATATCCCAGACGCTTCATTTCTTGTTTAGCCAAAAACTCGGGATTGCCGCCGAGCAAGATGTCCGTTCCGCGGCCTGCCATGTTGGTGGCAATAGTGACGGCGCCCAAACGTCCCGCTTGCGCTACGATTTCCGCTTCGCGCTTGTGTTGCTTGGCGTTCAGTACGCTATGCGGCACATTTGCGGCTTTGAGAAGTTTAGACAGTTCTTCACTCTTCTCGACGGTAATAGTACCTACAAGAATGGGCTGTCCTACCGCGTGACGGGTCTTGATTTCTTCCACAATCGCGCGCAATTTGCCGATTCTGTTGATATAGACGACGTCAGATCTGTCATTGCGAATCATAGGCAAATTGGTCGGTATCACCACTACGTCGATATTGTAGATTGTGTTGAATTCTTGTTCTTCCGTTTTAGCCGTACCGGTCATACCGCTGAGCTTATGGTACAGACGGAAATAGTTCTGGAAAGTAATGGTCGCGAGAGTTTTGTTCTCTTCCTTGATGGTTACGTGTTCTTTAGCTTC
Organism: Clostridiales bacterium; assembly: GCA_022508325.1. GTDB lineage: Bacteria > Bacillota > Clostridia > Christensenellales > CAG-314 > Fimimonas. The sequence goes on from JAFLVL010000007.1 coordinate 39,377, forward strand.
GATTGCCTGGTGCAGTCCCTGAGAATATCTGCGACCTTCCATTTTGCGGCCGGTGAAGCTGTCGACGATGACAATTGCGCCCTTGTCTACAATGTAGTCGTCGTCGCGTTTCATAATGGCGTGAGCGCGCAAAGCGTTGTTTATATAATGGTTGATTTCTGTGTTTTCCGGTGAAGAGAGGTTGTCCAACTTGAAGAACCTTTCCGCTTTCTCAACGCCTTTGTCGGATAAGCGCACGGACTTCTGCTTACGGTCTACGATATAGTCGCCGTTGGGCTCTTCGTCGTCAACCGTCTTGCCTTCGTTGTCAACGTTTGTAGAGTTCTGTAACGTGCAGACGAAGCGGTTGGCAGTGACGTACATTTCGCTGGACTTGCCGCTAGGTCCCGAAATGATTAGCGGTGTTCTTGCCTCGTCGATAAGAATGCTGTCGACCTCGTCGATGATAACGAAGTTAAGCCCGCGTTGAACGCAATTCGCGCGGCTTTTGGACATGTTGTCGCGCAGGTAGTCAAAGCCGAATTCGTTATTGGTGCCGTAGGTGATG
>JAFLVL010000070.1 GCA_022508325.1 Clostridiales bacterium
CGCATTGCCTGCAAAATGTCGTTGACGTGCATATTGAGACTTTTGAGGGCTTGAATATCTAAGCCGTTGGGGTTAATAACCATAACAGGCTTGCCGTTGATGATGCCTTGCAGCTTGTCGCTGTGGGAAAGCAACAATATGAATTGATGAATGACGAACATCGTCAGAATTGCCACGATACCGAACGTTATGGGAATGGACCTATCTGCCATGGGTATGCACGCAAGCTCAGAAATTACAAGTGTGATTACCAACTCGAACGGCTCCATTTCGCCTATCTGACGCTTGCCCATTAGACGGAACACGAACAGCAACACGGCAAAAAGTATGATTGCTCTGATGAAAATGATTATCATAGGGGTAGTTTGAGCAACTGGTTTATTTATATGCGTCGTGCGCGCTTTACTTTTGCAACAGATTAAGTTATAATTTTTTTATGAACAAAACCCACAAACTCGTATGCATTGCCATGCTGACTGCACTGTCAATCGTTGCCAATTTGCTGACAATTCCGCTTTTTGGCACAAATTCTTTGTCCTTTACGATTGCCATTTGCTTTTTTGCAGGCATATATTTCGGCGCGTTGCCTGCCGCTTTGGTTGGTTTCATTGGCGATTTGATTGCGCATTTCATTTTGCCATTAGGCGCGTATAACTGGTTTATCGCCCTGTCGACCACCCTTTTCGGCGTAATTTGTGCGCTTATATACAAACTGCGTTTGCCCAAGCTTGTAAAGGTTGGCATTGCCGCAGTCATTTGCTACGTCGTGTGCCTATGCGGACTGAATACGTTTGGTTTGTGGCTGAACTACTGCGCTAACGTTCCGCCGTCGCCCGTAGGCTTGGCGAAGTTCATAACGATGGATAAAAGCGGCATTAACAAAGGCTTTTGGGTGTATCTTGCCGGCAGAGCGCCATATTCGGCAATTAATATCGCGGTGAACGCAATAATCGTCGGAGGATTAGTTCAATCCGGCGTGATAGAAAATCTTGTTGCAAGGATTCGCAACACAGATGAAAAGGAATAATAGGATTGTCTATATATCTACATGCTCAAACTGAATTTTGCCATACCACCGCGAGGCTAAATTTGCGGTTTTTCTCACCCCAGTTGTAAAAAATAGGGTTTTCGCAGGCTTTTCAATCGAAGAAAAAAACGGTTGAAAATCAGTACAACATTCAATAATTTTTGCTCCGTTGACATACGGGGCAATTTTATTTTTTAACACCGGAAAATGCGTACAACCCAGTATTACAGTGTCGACGTTACAATGTGGAAGCTCGCCTAGAGACGCTGCTATAACCTCTTCGCAATCGGCAGTGTCAATAAGATTGTTCTCAACAAATGGCACAAAGCTACTGCATGGAAATAACACTACAGTCACTCCGCAGTTGTTCAGGCGTTCACTGTATGCGCCGCTTTTGACAGTTGCGTTAGTGGCAAGCAAAGCGACTCGTTTAGTTCGCGTCATTGCTGCGACAACTTTGCATGTTGGCGCAATGACGTCGTAAATTGGAAGTGAGAATTTTTCGCGTAGTTTGCCCGCAAAGATTGACGCCGTGTTGCACGCTAACACTACCGCTAAAGCGCCGTTACGTTGCAAAAATTCTACGAGCTTACATACTCTTGCAAAAATCTGCTCAAAAGGTTTGGTGCCGTAGGGGCAATACACGCTATCTGCAAGGTACACGTAATTGCAATTCGGGTATTGTTCTTGGAGCTTCTGTAATATTGTAAGCCCGCCCACACCGCTGTCAATCACTCCTACAAAATTTTGTGAAAGCACTGATTTGTTTGCCATAACATTACAGTTTATGAACATAAGCAAACGAAAGTGCGTATAGAACATAGAAAAGAACGCAAGCACATCACTTGCGTTCTTTTTGATGTACCAGAACAGGCAAGGTTTGAACCCTAAATACGTATTCTTAAATGGGATTGCGGGCTTTGTGCGGGCGTAAATCAATGTAAGACGGTTTCGTCATATATTTACATATTTCTATCTTTTTTACGACAAAAGTGTTACAGGGTGACAGGGTGGCGCAAGGTAATAGTATTATATAATATTTTCAAGACGTAAATAAAAGGGCGAGAATTACTCCCGCCCAATCTGCGATAAATTGAAATTTATTATTTCGAAATAACTAAAACCATATTAAGACAAGGCTTGCGTGTGTCCCACAAGCTTTATTTGAGTGTCAGAGGAAATTTCATCTATATGGGCATAATAGCGGTCAGAGCTTGGAGTAAAACCAAAAAATGCCGCATATATTTGACCTTCAAGTGTATCGGAACGCACAAGCTCTATCTCTTGTCCACCTACTTCAACCTTTAAGTCGCCTATTTCAAACTCTAAGTCGCGTCCGTTACTTCCAATCCAAATTTCAACCAAAGCTTCCCACTTACCTTGATCCCATTCAGGTTCAAAATATTGCGGATCGCCTTCCGGGTTATACCAATATAACGTGCCCGTTTGTCTCGTTATCGGTGTGTCAGAATCATAATCTTCCGCAGTGCTCGTTCCGCTCGGAATACCGTTAATGCAAATTTGCAGAACACCGTCATCGTTAAATTCCGCTATTGAAAGTGATATTTTTCCGTTGCCACATGCAGAAAGACCAAGTGCCATCGTTAAAACTAACGTTAAAGTAACAACAATACCAAGTATTTTCTTTTTCATAGATATCTCCTATTAAATAACAAAAACCTAATATTATAGATTCACTATATACTATTTTTACCCCAAAAGCAAGTGATTACCCTATAAAGCGAAATGTATTGATGATTTGCTTAATGTTTTACCTATAAATTACTGTTTATCGTTCAATCGTTATAGCACAAAAAAACTATATATGCGTAACTACAATATGCACCGTAATTCCAGTTATTGTGATAAATTCTCTTGTTCTAATTCTGATAAAATTACTGTGAGCTTTTATGTCTTTTTCATAAATGCTTAATAGGTTTTGTGATCGCTTGTGATTACCGCCTTGAAAATTGTAAAGGGCGGCTATTTATCTCCCGTGAGGCATAAAGCCGC
>JAFLVL010000071.1 GCA_022508325.1 Clostridiales bacterium
GAATTTTTCTTTTATATAAACAGTTGTGTTTTTGCTGTTTTTTGTGTATAATATAGATTAAGATCTATCGTAGAATATTCGTAGCGCAAGTTTTTGTGCAAAACTGCTACCGCGTAAAAAAGTTGCAATATGTTGCAACTAGGTTTTTTGTGCTATAATGCGGCTATAATTGTATTTTTTGCGGATTTTTCAGTTTTTATCGAATATTTTGCTGTATTTCATCTTGAACAAGTCGAAAATTAAAGAAAAATATAGAATTTGCACGCAGACGATAAAAAATTTCTGCGTATTCGAAATTGAGGTTTTATTATGAAAACAAAAACAACCAAAAGTGGCGAAAGCGTCCTGAATAACGGCGACGCCGTCAGCCTAACGCTTACAAATTACGGAAAGCGTCAACCTAAATCTAAAGACAAAACGGAACGCCAAACAGCGACGAATAACCGTTCGACAAAAAAGGCTCCGAATACCCAAAATTCGCAAAAAACTCACCCCATGTCGCAAAAATCTGCTCAAAAATCTGCAAACCAACCCAAGCAGAGCGCGCGCAATACAAAACATAAGGGCAAGCTCAAAGTAATGTTTCTCGGCGGAGTCGGTGAGATTGGCAAGAACATGACGGTATTCGAGTACGGCGACAGCATCGTAGTGTTGGACGCGGGTATGACATTCCCCGGCGTCGATATGCCGGGTGTTGACGTGGTGATACCCGACGTCAGCTATTTGGTGGAGAATCGCCACAAGCTGCGTGGTATTTTGCTAACTCACGGACACGAGGACCACATAGGCGCTTTGCCGTACGTTATTGAAAAACTTGGCGGAAAAGTTGACGTCTACGGTACTAAGATGACGCTGGCATTGGCTGAAAATAAGCTTATTGAGCGCAACGTTTTCGATAAGGTTAATTTCGTGACGGTCAACGATAAGAGCGTGGTGTCACTTGCCGATTTCACGGCGGAATTTATACACGTTTCTCACTCTGTGGCGGGCTCTGTGGCTATTTGCCTTCGCACCCCTGTGGGCACGGTGTTGCATACAGGCGACTTTAAGATTGACTACACGCCCCTTGGCAACGAAATAATGAATCTAAACCGCATTGCGGAGATTGGCAAGCAGGGCGTGATGCTGTTGATGAGCGAATCCACCAATGTCGAAAAGCCCGGATATACCATGAGCGAATCGGTCGTGCAGGACACTATCAACAACCTTTTCCACGAAGCCAAGGGCAGACGTATTATCATTGCCACCTTCGCCTCGAACGTCGACAGATTGGGCATGATAATCGAGCTTGCTCGCCAGTACAAGCGCAAGATTGCCATATCGGGCAGAAGCATGATTAAGTACATTGAGACGGCGCAACGCGTTGGTGTGCTATCTATCGACAACAATATTTTTGTCGATATCGACAAAATCAACGACATTGATGACGGCAGACTGGTCATACTGTCTACCGGCAGTCAGGGCGAGCCTATGTCGGCGCTCACACGCATGGCGGACGGCGAATTCAACAAGGTGCAAATTGGAAGTAACGACACGATTATAATTTCCGCTACGCCCATTCCCGGCAACGAGCGCGACGTGTATTCCGTCATCAACAAGCTCTACCGTTTGGGCGCTGTGGTTGTATATTCTGCGCTGTCGGCGGTGCACGTATCGGGTCACGCCTGCCAAGAGGAGCTCAAGCTCATCTATTCGCTGGTCAAGCCAAAGTATTTCATACCTGTTCACGGCGAGTTCCGCCACCTCAAACAGCACGCAATGTTGGTGGAAAAGCTCAATCACCGTCGCAGTAACGTAATCGTTCCCGAGATTGGCGACTGCGTAGAGGTAGACAACGCCACTTTCAAAATCACAGGTCAAGTGGCTAGCGGCAGCGTAATGGTGGACGGTCTTGGCGTAGGCGACGTTGGCAACGTCGTGTTGCGCGACAGACTGACCCTGTCCGAGGACGGCATTATCGTGTGTGTTGCAGCTCTCAGCAAGCAAACAGGCAAGCTTGTCGCCAATTTAGAGGTCACGAGCCGCGGTTGTTTCTTTGCGGGTGACGGCGGACAGAATAACCCAATAGAAGAGGTGACCAAGCTCATCAAACAGGAGATTAACAAAGCCTCTGAACAGGGTGTGTTTAATATCACCGCCCTGAAAACCGCAATACAGCGTTGCGCAAAGCATTATTTCAGAGTCACGTTGAAGCGCAACCCAGTGGTGTTGCCGGTAATAATTGAGGTTTAGCAAAATAATGGATTTATCACAACTGGAAAAATTTGCGCGAGAGCGATTCATACCTGTAATGCTCGACGACACCAAAGAATTGCTGTTTGATACGGTTAGGAGAGCCCAGCCCAAGCGGATTCTCGAGATTGGAACTGCCATTGGGTACAGTGGCATAGTGATGCTGTCGGCAAGCAGCGAAGCTACGCTCAATACAATTGAGCTGGATGAGAATACTGCAAATCTTGCGCGAAAGAACTTTGACGAATTCGGAGTTGGCGAGCGCGTCAATATTTTCGTCGGTGACGCCCGCGAAATAGTGAGACTTTTGACCGGTAGCTACGACTTTATTTTTTTAGACGGTCCCAAAGGTCAGTACGAAGCGTTTTTGCCATATTTGACCGATTTACTGGAGCTTGGCGGTACGCTCGTATGCGACAATGTACTATACAAGGGATTGGTAGAGCACGTTCCTGCAGATAACCGTCATAAGCACATTACTGTGGCGCGTAATATGCGCGTGTTTCTCGACGATATAACCAACAACCAAAGATATAACACTGTGCTACACCGAATTGGCGACGGTGTAACGGTATCAGTTAAATTGAAATGAGCCTCGGGTGTTCGTCTGGGGACTTAGGTGCTACGCAATGCGCCCCAGCCGAACACCCTCGGCTG
>JAFLVL010000072.1 GCA_022508325.1 Clostridiales bacterium
GCACCCAAACGGTTTTCAAGACCGCCTCGTTGTGACCGCTTCGATACGCCTCCGTGTATTTAATTGCTAATTCATTATATCAATTCATTGCTTTCGTGTCAATTTGTTTCATAATTATTTGATTAAATTCTTTTTGCGATATATAATTGTGTTAAAAAGGCGAAGGTGCAAAAATGAAAGTCTACAACAAATTGGTACGCGACAACATACCGCAAATCATTGAACAAAGTGGCAAAACTTGCAAAACTCGCGTTCTTTCCGACGACGAATACGTAGAAAATCTAAACGCAAAGCTAAGCGAAGAGTTTGCCGAATATCTCCAATCGGGCGAAGTGGAAGAATTGGCAGATATAGTGGAGGTTGCGCTTGCTCTCGCCCACGCCAAAGGCGTAACACGCGATAAATTTGACGCAATTCGCACTGAGAAATTCAACAAAAACGGCGCTTTCGACAAAAAACTCTTTTTAGAGTGGGTTGATGACGGCGACTAATTAAACAAATATTAGAAAAACGGTTGAAATTGTATACAAAGTGTGTTACTATCTACTTACTCGTAAGGGAGTAGTTCGCTAGTAATAGTTGCCGCGCCTACATTATGGAGTATCCAGGTACGGCATTGAAGAACGAGACTTATGCTGACTTGAGCCACGATAGAAAAAGGTTCGCGTGGCTACCGTTGGTGTATCGTCTCGCTTTTTTAATATAGTCACACAGGTTTTGTGCGTCTATTGGAGGAAAAATGGTAGAATTTTTAACAGATTTGATAAGTGAATGGCACATTGGCTTGCAAATTGCAATCTTTGTCGTCGGGCTGGCGCTGGGTACGTTCTGTCTCGTCAAGTTCTGCGACTTCTTCGTCGATTCGTCAAGCGTAATTGCAAAAAAGCTTAAAATATCGCCTCTCATCATTGGTTTGACGATAGTTGCAATGGGTACGTCTTTGCCCGAGCTTGCAGTATCTGTATCCGACTCAATCTCCAACATCGGCGGCGGCTCGGCAGAGCTTGCAATAGGCAACGTCATCGGCAGCAACATCGCCAACATTCTATTGGTGCTGGGCTTTTCCGTCGTATTTACGCCGATTGTCGTAAAAAAAGGCATTTGCAAACACGAATTGCCTATTTTACTGGGCGTTACGGGCGTTACCGTGCTGTTCGTGTGCCTGTTCGGCATGACGTCTACAGCGAGCGACTTTGCTATTACGCGTTGGGAGGGTATAATTCTCATTGTGCTAATCGCGGCATATATAACATATCTTGTTTTGATGGCAAAAAAACACCCCGAGCAGCTTGACGATGCCGAGACAGAGGTGGCGAAGGATATGCCTTGGTGGAAGGCGATTTTGTTACTCATTGTTGGCGCGGCGGGCATAATTTTAGGGGGGCAATTCGTGGTGTTTGGCGCAAAAGGCATCGCTATAAACGGCGCGGTCGCATTGGGCGCAGATGAGGGCTTGACAAAGTCTCTCGTAGGCTTGACTATAGTTGCCGTCGGAACGTCCCTGCCCGAGCTGGTAACAAGCACGATTGCAGCAAAAAAAGGACAAAATGAACTTGCGCTTGGCAACGTTATCGGCAGTAACATTTTCAATTCGCTGTTCGTGTTGGGAATATCCGCAACCGTCAACCCGCTGACAACCGATAGCCAAGTGCTCATAGACGCGTTCTTTATGTTGGGTATAACGGTTATGCTGTTTGTGTTTGCGCTCTCCGGCAAACTGCGTAAGGCGCACGGCTTTGTGTTATTGGGTTGCTACGTGTTTTATTTGACGTATCTTATTTTACGAACTGTACTTGGTTGGAGCTTTTAGCATATGCTGTGGAAATTGATTGCAATAAGTCTTGGCTTGGGCGTGGGGTTGGCAATGGACGCCTGCGCCGTATCTCTGACTAACGGCTTGAATGAACCGAAAATGAAATTCGGCAAAGCGTTTTTGATTGCCGCAATGTTTGGTTTTTTTCAGGCGTTGATGCCCATGATTGGTTGGGTATGCGTCAGCTTGATTGTGGAGCAATTCAAACAGTTTGAACCGTGGATTCCGATTATCGCTCTGGTGCTGTTGGCGTTTATCGGCGGCAAAATGCTCCATGACGGAATAAAAGATATTCAAAAAGACAAAAAAGATGAAGCCTCAGGCAATAATGAATCAACAGAAAACAAAAAAGAACAAGCGCGCACACTTACCTTTGGCGTATTATTGGTGCAGGCAATAGCAACGAGTATTGACGCACTGTCAACGGGCTTCTCTTTGGCAGATATTGCGGGCAACGATGCCGGCGCAGACTGGTGGAAAGCGCTGATTTCCGTAGGAATAATAGCGATTGTTACCTTCGGAATAAGCATAGGCTCTGTGTACTTGGGCAAAAAATTCGGTGATAAACTCGGCAACAAGGCGGAGATTGTGGGCGGCGCAATTCTGATTGCGATTGGACTGGAAATATTCATCAGCGGCATGTTCTTCTAACTGCGCGCGCAAAATATTTGACATTTGTGCAAAATTGTTGTAACATAAAAAAGCCACGGAAGAGTATTTCGTCCGAAGGGCGGACGAAGGTTGCGCAAAGACAGCGCAAACGAGCGAAGTGGTTAAGCCGAGCGCGCAGCGCGAACGCCGCGCAACGCAGTGAGCATAACGCACAGTGCGGGCATGACGATAGTTACTAATTATCACTATCGCTTTATAAATTAATATTTGGAAGAGTATCGAAGTGGTTGTAACGGCCCGCACTCGAAATGCGGTTGTCGCCTTCAAGCGGCACATGGGTTCGAATCCCATCTCTTCCGCCAAG
>JAFLVL010000073.1 GCA_022508325.1 Clostridiales bacterium
GCTACTATGGCTCAGCAGGTAGAGCACGTCCTTGGTAAGGACGGGGTCACCGGTTCAAATCCGGTTAGTAGCTCCAAAAAAAGCACTGCTTTCAACGAGCAGTGCTTTTCTGTTGCGTATTGACTTAATAAGTTGTATTTATTCAGGGGTGATAACGTTACTATTAAAAATTTGTGGCAAATCTTATTTAGGCGAATACCCGAGCTTTTACCTCTTAATCCAAGTTGTGGGCGTGAGCGCAATAAGAATTGGGTAAATCTCCAAACGCCCAAGCAACATCGCGAAGGACATAACGAGCTTACTAAACCAGTTGTACATATAGTAGCCGCCGGAAACCACGCCGTAGGCAGGTCCGATGTTGTTGATACATGAGACTGTAGCCGTTATATTTGCCTCCACGGTCAAACCCGCGCCGCCGTCAAAGCTCAGCACCACGAAAGTACCCGCTATCAATAGCATATATATTGCAAAGTAATTTATTACTCCGTGAAGCGTTTCGTCGGAAAGAATTTTGCCCTCGAACTTGACCGCGTTGGCGTTTCTCGGGTGGGTGACGCGACGAAGCTCCTTTCTTGCCGCGCAGAAGAGTATTGCCACGCGACTGACCTTCAAGCCACCGCCAGTAGAGCCTGCCATGCCGCCGATAAACATAAGCATGAACAGCAAACCCTTACTAAGCAGCGGGAAGGCGTTAATACTGGACGAAGCGGGAATGGTCGAATAACCCGTCGTGCTGATAAACGCCGCCACTTGGAACGCCGCGTGTCTGACGGCATCGCTTGCCGACTGTGTGTAAGCAAGATTGGAAAGAGCCAGGTCAACTGATATTGCCGTAGACGCCGCAACTATCACTCCGCCGAAAATCCACAGTTCGCGAGAGCCGAAAGCCTGACGGAACTTCCGCATTATCATGAGATAATAAAGGTTGAAGTTGATACCGAACAGTATCATAAACACGGTGATAATCCACTGACACGCCGCGTTATATGACGCAATGCTGTCCGCCTTGATACCGAATCCGCCTGTGCCTGCCGTACCGAATGCGTGCACTACACTGTCAAAAATAGGCATTCCCGCAATAATCAACGCAATAGCCTCGGCTACGGTAAAGCCAATGTAAAGCAAATACAGAATTTTCGCAGTATCGCGGGCGCGCGGCACTATTTTGTCCACAATCGGTCCGGGCATTTCTGCGCGAAGAACGTGCATGCCTCTGTCGGCAGAACCGCTTTCAAAAGCCATCAGGAACACTATTACGCCCATGCCGCCAATCCAGTGTGAAAAACTACGCCAGAACAAAAGACCCTTGTCCATAGTCTCAATCTGCCAGCCCTCGAGGATTGTCGCGCCTGTCGTGGAAAAGCCACTGCACATTTCGAAAAACGCGTCAATGTAATTGGGTATTGCACCGCTGATAACGAAAGGGAGCGCGCCGATAGCCGAGACGTAAATCCAGGCAAGCGACACGATAATCAATCCGTCTTTGGTAAAGATGACGTTATTTTTTGGTTTCAACGCGAAGGTTAACGGTAAACCTATGACGAGCGAGATGCCCACGGTCGTAAGCAACGCCCACCAGCTGTATTCAGCCAGGCACGCCGCCAGTACCGTCGGCAATACGAGCATGATAGCCAGAGCTATCGCCACCTTGCCCAACGTTTGAAATACTACTCTATAATTCATAAAAAGAGCAAAATCTCCTTATCACGAAACTTATGTGAAAGATTATCTTAGAATGTCGGACAGGTCGTACAAGTGCGTATCCGCCGCCACCACTATCACGCTGTCGCCTTCGAGAATCTTGTCGTCGCCCGAAGGAATAATCGTATCCTTGCCGCGAATGATACCAGCGATGATGAAATTGGGCTTCAGCTTCAAATCTTTCAACGGTATGCCAATCAGACTGCAATCGGACAATACCGCAAATTCCAACGCTTCGGCGTGTTCGTCCATCAAGCTGTACATGGTCTCAACCTTGCTTTCGCCCGAATGGGACAACGCGCGCGCGTAACGCGTCAAGGTGTCCGCCACTATTTTCTGCGGCGAAACGATGGAGTCCAACCCCAGCTTTTCGGCAAGCGAAGCAAGCTCGCTGTGGTTGACCTTTGTGATAACCTTGGGTACGCTCTGACTTGCGGCGTAGAAGGAAATGAGAATATTCTCCTCGTCGGAGCCTGTCAACGCAACCAACGCGTCGGTGCTCTGTATTCCCTCTTCCCAAAGCAAATCCTGATTCATTCCGTCGCCGAAAATGAGTGTTGCGCTGGATGGCAAAATCTCGGCGATTTCATTGCAACGCGCCTCGTTCATCTCAATAATCTTGACGGAATAGTTATTTGCAGCGAGAATTTTCGATAGGTAGTACGCAGTGGTACTGCCGCCGAGAATCATCACGTCACGCCCCTGCTTTTGCACCGCGCCGACGCTTTTAAGGAACTTGTACGCCTCGCTACGCTTGACGGTAAACGCCACCTTGTCGCCGTCTTGCAGTTCAAACGGACCGTTGGGCACGTACACTTCGTCATTGCGCTCTACTGCGCAGGCAACGAATTGCACGGGGGACTTTTTGCGAATGTCGATAAGCGTGGAATTGCACAGCGCCGAGCCTTCGCGCACGATAAACTCCAACATACAAATTGTCTTACCTGCAAAGTTGTCGACGCTGACTGCCGAAGGGATTTTCAGCCAGTTGAACAACCTCTCTGCAGTCAGTCGCTCGGGGTTCAACGCCATAGACAAATCCAGTTCCTTT
>JAFLVL010000074.1 GCA_022508325.1 Clostridiales bacterium
TAATTCGGATGTATACCTTGTTTCATTTCGCAGTACCTCTCTTATAAATTTTGCTTTAACATTGTACTATGCCACAAATATTTCGTCAAGTATTTTGAAACAAATTGGCGCTCGTAAATCATACAATACAGTATGACGATACAAGAGATTCCAAATAGAGTACATTTTGTAGGAATTGGCGGAGTGGGTATGAGCGGACTTGTGCAACACTTGCTAAATCACGGTTACACCGTTTCCGGCAGTGACAGAATCACAGGTGACAGAACGGACGCTCTCGCAGAGATGGGTGTCAACATACATATAGGGCACCGAACGGAAAACATTGACGGCTGTGAGCTGGTGGTGCGTACGTCGGCAGTTCACGACGACAACGTAGAAATACAAGAGGCTAAGCGAAAAAATATTCCTATCGTGTTGCGCGAACAGCTGTTGGGCGCTATTTTCAATAGCTTCAAGACTCGCGTGGCAGTGTGCGGCACTCACGGTAAAACCACCGTAACGGCAATGCTACACGAGATATTGTCGCGCGCGGAAGTTTCGCATTCGGCGTTTATCGGTGGCGTGTATAACGGCAATAACTATTATTTCGGCGAGAATTTGGTTGTGGCCGAAGCGTGCGAGTTTAACAGGAGTTTTTTGAACCTCAATCCAACCGTTTGCGTGTGTCTCAACGCCGAGCACGACCATCCCGATTGCTACGCCGACGAAGAGGAGGTGCATACTGCATTTTCGCAGTTTATGCAACAGGTGGACGAGAACGGTTGCGTGGTGCTGCCGAGCAATCTTTCTCATTTGTGCGACAACAGGCATTGCGTATATTTCGACGAGATTGTAACGACTAACCATACGACAAAAGACGACAAACAATTCTTTGACGTAACCATAGACGGCAATACATTTTCCGTTGAGTTGGGTATAGTCGGCGCGCATAACGTGTACAACGCCAAGGCGGCTATTGCCACGGCGCTGCTTTTGGGCGTTCCCGCTCCTCAAATAATCAACGCTTTGAAGTATTTCCACGGCGTAGACAGACGTTGGAGTGAGCGGCATATTGAGGGGCTTTGCAAAGCAGTGTGCGACTACGCTCATCACCCCACCGAGATTGCCTGCGCGGTGAGTACGGCAAGGAGTATCACTAAGGGCAAGGTAGTGTGCGTATTTCAGCCGCATACCTACTCGCGTACGCGCGCGTTTTTCAAACAGTTCGCGACGTGCTTTACGCAAGCTGACGTCGTGGCGTATTTGCCGATATATTCTGCGCGAGAAATGCCGTTAAACGGCGTTACTTCACAGCATTTAACGCTACTTGCGCAAAATATGGGTATCAACGCCCTGTATCTGCCCGACTTTGAGACGGCAACGCGTTGGGCGCGTCAAACCGTTCAACCTGATGACATGCTTCTCATTCTAGGCGCGGGCGATATAGTACAACTTGCAGATATATTGTAGTTCAAAAATTTTTTTTCTCACATTGTCGGTGGCGCAAGTAGTGGCGTGAAAAAAAACAAATTTAAATAATTACATATTTGAGCGAGAGGGCGGACGCGGAGTAGGACGCGAACGGAAAAAGCGAAATATGTGTAAACCTCGGCGTGTACCGAGGTTCTCTCTTTGCGGGGGATGCCGGGGAATGCGTCACCCCGGCGAAAGTCTAAATAGATAAGATTGCGTAGTCAAACAAGCCCACTCGCGTATGGTCGGCTAAGACAAGTATGCTATATCTCCCCCGCAATCTGCGCACACGAAGGCGTTTTTCTCGGCGCATTCGGGGCAGCTTTTGGCGCGGCACTTAGTGCATATACAGTAGTCGTTAGGATTTACTTCTTTTTTGCAACCATTACAATTCATAGTCATACCTCCGCATTTATTTTTGCCAATCGAAGGTTTTTTTAATAGTATGACCGCAAATTACTCATCAACTCATTTTATTTCAACGTCTCGATGTCTTGTAATTTGTTTGTTAATATGTTAGAATGTATAAAATAATATATGGAGAAAAGCTATGAGCAAAGAAAACGAAGCACTGGCGCTATACAAAACGTTGTGTCAAACACTTGATAACATGAAGTGGGGCTACACCAAAGAGGAAGACAATTTCGTCGTTCGCACGTCGGCTATCGGCAAAGACCTCTCAATGGAGTTGTATATTAAGATTGACGCCGAGCGGCAGGTTATGTATCTCAAGTCGCCCATGCCCTTTATCGTTCCTGCGTCCGAGCGCGACAAGCTCGCAAAGGCGGTAATCATGGCAAATTATTCTATGCTCAACGGCAGTTTCGAATACGATCTGTCCGACGGCTACCTCGCATTTAAGATTGTGGTGCCCTACATGGAGAGCCTCATAAGCGAGAAGGTTTGCCACTATATGATAATGGTATCCTGTCAGATGACAGACAAATTCAACGACAAATTTATGGCGCTTGTGGACGGCGAAATGAACCTATTCGACTTCGAAAGCTTTTGTAAGCAATAGTCGCCAATAGTTTTCAGTCTACAGCCTGCCAACGCAGACAGCTTTCCTTGATCGGGAGAGCTTTTTTATTTAAACAATGAATTCAATAGTTTACCAACGAATTTATAAGTAATTTGCTGTGAAGGCGAGAGTGTTCGGGTGTGGCGCATAGCGTAGCTCTAAGTCCACAATCGAATACCCTCGCCTTGCATAAGAATTATTTTTAAAAAACTTGCACAAAATCTCTTGACAAACAATACTATGCAATGTATAGTATTAGACAAAGCGGGGTATTTAT
>JAFLVL010000075.1 GCA_022508325.1 Clostridiales bacterium
TGGCAATCTCGGGTACTACGCCGCCGTAAAGACGGTGAATATCTATTTGGGACAGCACGACGTTGGACAGGATTTCCCGCCCATTTTTTACTACTGCTGCCGCCGTCTCGTCGCACGAGCTTTCTATTCCTAATACGTACACGCCTTTACACTTTCTCATTACTATAAATGATACTATTTATATATTCTTTTGTCAAATTTTTTGAGTGATGAGCGTTTGTAACACTTGCGAGAAAAAAAACATAAACTGGCAACAAAACATATAGGAGAAACACTTTGGCAACATACTACATAGGCGCAAATGACGAGCACGGTCAAAACCCCTACACACTGGGCAAACGCACCCCCATTATGCCCTACCTAAACGTGCCGTTTTACGAAAATCAGTTCAACCGCCCAACTAAAATCAAATTCCTCGAAGCGTGCTTACGATGCGGATTTGCCGTATACGACGTCAAGCCCGAGCTGACGGATACGTCCATATCTACACGCGTTGCGCGTATCAACAGGCAAAACCTGACGCTACTCGTGACGTTCGGGTACAATGCCTTCGGCAGCGGCAACACCTTCAACTCGGCGGCAGGCATCTCCACGTTTTACTCGCAACAAAACGTTTACGCAGCGCAAAGCCGCGCCTTGGCAGAAGACATGTACGAGCAACTATTGAACGGCACTACTCAACGTGGCAGAGGAGTATCGGCGTTGACCGACATTGGAGTGCTTCAAAGCGTCAACTGCGTATCGGCACTGGTTGAACCGGGGTTTATGACCAACTTCGACGAGGCAAAGTTGATGATTGACCCCGACTACCAAACGGAGGTCGCCGAGGAATGTTGCCGCGGCGTGTGCGTGTATTTGGGACCGACTTACGTTCCTCGCGACAATCTGGGCAATTACCCCACGTTACGCAATGGCTCAAACGGCAACTTCGTGTACCTACTGCAGTACATACTTTCACAAAACGGTTACAATCTTACGGTTGACGGTTCGTTCGGTCCGAACACATTGAATGCCGTCGTGGCATTCCAGACGGCGAACGGACTCGTTGCGGACGGAATCGTAGGCGCAAACACCTGGAGAACACTACTCGTATTGCCGCCACGCCCCACCGTTCGTCAAGGTGACCGTGGAGTATACGTGAGGTATCTGCAACAAAAGTTAACGTCAAAGCTCTACCCGCTGGGCAGTATCGACGGCATATTCGGCAACGGCACGCGCAACGCTGTCGTGGAATTTCAACAGGAGAACGGACTGACCCCCGACGGAATAGTAGGACCTCTCACCTGGGAGATTGTCTCGCGCATAGGCGGCGGCAGACCTATGCCTTAGCCGACCACACGCGAGACGGCATTCGTACGCAGATTCGCCAAGGACAGGCGAAGGTTTAGAAACGCGCTAACGCTTTGTGCTAGTGAATGTATATCCGTCTCGGTCAGACTTGGGAGTTGCCCATGACACATGGGCGAATTATTGGAAGCCTTCGCTGGGGAGTGTTCCGCCCCAGCATCCCCCACAGGGTCGCAAAGGTTAGGTACACGCCCTAACCTTGCGGAATTTAGTTTCAAACTTAGCCGACCACACGCGAGACGGGTTTGGTTGAGCATATAATAAAAAATGCACCCCATTTTTGAGGTGCATTTTGTTTTCTTCTAAATATGCTTTGCGATAAAGCCGGGCAGATCTTCTTTTGCACCGCTGGCGGTGATTACGAAGTTGACATTGTGCTCGTTGGAGATAGTCTCCAATCCCGCATACAGCTCGCCAAGCTCGCTCACATTGCAGTCGAGCAGGCGCGCAATGCCGTCAATATAAATGTGATCTATGTCGAAATTTGCGGCTAACATGCCCTTAATGAAGGACAAAATGTCACGTTGGCTCTTCAAGTCGTAGTAGGACGCGTCCACCAAACGCACGTTGCGATGCAGGTCGTGCAGTCTGTGATTGGTGCGGTCGAGGTAGACGACGACACCCTTGGCAGTCTTTGCAAATTCATTGGCTTGGTCTACGATTTGTTTTGTTTTTCCCGTGCCTTTTGCGCCGTAAATAACTTGTATCAATTGAGTATTCCTCCGAAAATTTTTGATGAAAGTTTATTTGAATACAATTTCACCTAATATCTATTGTATCGTATTTAAAGGTAAAATTCAATAGGTTTTTCTTTTTTTACAGCAAATAAATTAAAGAACTTCCAGGACTGTTAGAAGTGAGGTGGGCGAGGGTGTTCGGCTGGGGCGCATTGCGTAGCACCTAAGTCCCCAGACGAATACC
>JAFLVL010000076.1 GCA_022508325.1 Clostridiales bacterium
TCTGCACAATAGCGAAAAATCGCGCATATTGTAGTAAAAAAACAACGTTTGTAAAAACAAAGGGGATTTATATGAATATTACAACAAGTTTACTGTATCTGCTGCTGTTGTACGCTGTGTTGGACAAGGACAACAAGCTGTCGCTCACCACAGGGCTTATTATCGCCTTTGTGATATTGCTGTTCCGATGCTGGTTTACACGTTGTTGCAACAATAACAACACGACGACAACGACTACGACCACGACGACGAACGGCACGACAAGCATTTTTAACACCTTAAACGGTTTTGACTTCTAGCAAAAAGACTCCCAAGCGGGAGCCTTTTATTTTTCGGAGCATATTCCTTGCTTGACGGAGAAGAACTTGCAGTCGGCGTTTGTCAGGCCGTGGGAGATTTCCGTAGCGGAAGTGAGCAGAATTTGCAATTCGGCATCAAAGTTCAATAGGCGGCGTTGGCGGTCGACGTCCAACTCGGACAGCACGTCGTCCAGTATCAGAATGGGATATTCGCCGATAAGATTTTTGAAGATTTGCAGTTCTGCCAGCTTCAACGACAACGCAGTGGTGCGCAGTTGCCCTTGACTGCCGAAGCTGCGCACGTCTGTGCCGTTGATGCTTAGCGCGACGTCGTCTCTTTGACAGCCAACTGTCGTGTAACGCAGTTGAAGGTCCTTTTCTATGCTGTTCTGTAGCGCAATCTGGTAATTTTCCGCAATTTCGTTGACGTTCTCACCCTTAATTTGCGTAACGTAATCCAATTCCAGCTGTTCTTCGTTATTCGTCAAAGTTGCGTGGCTCTGCTTGGCGTAAACTTTCAATTTTTCGCAAAAGCTCTTTCTTTTGGCAATCACGCGCGCGCCCTCTTCGGCAATCTGCTTGTCCCACACGAATACCGTATCGCGAACTTCTTCAACCGACCTCGCTTGCTTCAACAGATTGTTTCTTTGTTGCAACGCCTTGTTGAAACGCGTCAGGCTGTAAAAATAGTTTTTGTCCGTTTGGCACAGGTCGATGTCGAGAAAGCGTCTGCGCTCCTGCGGAGACTGGCTGATAATCTTTATCTCGTTTGGCGAGAAGTAGATACAGTTGAGGTAGCCCATCAGCTCGCCGATTTTGGCGATAGGCACGGAGTTGACGGAAATTTGTTTTTTTGCATTAGCGGTCAGAGCAACTTCAATTTCTCCCTCGCCAAAACGGCAAAGATATTTGACCCTGACAAATGCTTTGTCTTTGCCCCAACAAATCAAGTCTTTGTCTTTGTCGGTCCTCGGACTTTTGCCAATGCAACACAAATAGACGCTCTCGACAAGGTTTGTTTTGCCTTGAGCGTTGTCGCCTGTGAAGATATTTAACCCGCCGCTTGGCAGAATAGTTTGTTTTGCCAGATTGCGGTAGTTGTTTACGCAGATTTCCGTAACCTTCATAGCAATTATTATAGCACGTTTTCAATATTTGCACAAGATTATTCTAGTACTGTGAAAACACACTGTGGCGGCTGTTTGAAAAAGTAATGCTTGCCGTCGAAATCACGCATTTTGCCGAAATAAGGCGGTTTGGCGCCCTCACAGCGTGCGTCTCGCAAAAATTCTTCAAAAAGTTTCCGCAAATCATATACAAATAGTATTTTTTATGATATAATCTATCTTAATTAATATATAGTTGCATTGGCATGAAATTGCGTGGTTATGGAGGCGAGCGTGTTGCGCGCAATATGCGCCGCATCCACCCTGTGTCTTACGCAACTGAAAAAGGAGTAAATTATGGCGAAGAAAAACGTCGGTTATTCTGAGGAGCAAATTCAGGTTCTGGAAGGTCTCGAACCTGTCCGCAAAAGACCAGGCATGTACATCGGCTCAACGGACGTCAAGGGCTTGCATCATCTGGCTGTGGAAATCGTCGACAACTCTATTGACGAGGCTTTGGCGGGCTATTGCAGTAACGTTTGGGTTACCATCAACGAGGACGGCTCGCTGACCGTTGAGGACGACGGTCGCGGAATCCCTTGCGGCATTCACAAAAAGGAGGGCATTTCTGCCGTTGAGCTGTGCCTGACCAAGCTACACGCAGGCGGCAAGTTCGGCGGTGGCGGCTA
>JAFLVL010000077.1 GCA_022508325.1 Clostridiales bacterium
AAATAACCATAACTTTGCCGTTGCGCTTGATAACCTTGCACTTGTCGCACATGGGCTTAACTGACGGTTTAACTTTCATTTTTTCCTCCTTGACACAGACGTTCTGTGTTGAATTTAACTATTAGTTTTTAGCTGTCATTGAATTTATTGAGGGGTTGCGCCCTTGGTGCGCCATACGATTCTGCCCTTAGTAAGGTCGTACGGACTCATCTCAAGCTTCACTGCGTCGCCGGGCAAAATTCTTATGGAGTGTATCCTCAGCTTGCCCGAAACGTAGGCTATAACCTCGTGATTATTGGTGAGTCTCACGCGAAATTCCGCGTTGCGAAGCGCCTCTACTACTACGCCTTCAACCTCAATTACATCGTCTTTTGACATCTTGTTTCTCCCTATTTAGATTGTTGGTTAAATTGTCTCAACGCGCTTTTGACTTCGCTATCGAACACTTTTTTGCCTTCGGTGAGCTTAGCTGCAATGCTTTCCAGCACTACGCCACTATTACTAACGTGCTTGACGTTCTTCTTCTTCGGAGCTTTGAGCTTTCTCATTCCGCCGTCGGCAAGATAATACACGTCTTTGCCTATTGCAGTCACGACAAAGTACATACCCTTGTCTCGCCCCTGTGTGGACAGCACTACGCTGCCTATTCGTACGTCGTCTTTCATATCACACCTTATAAACTGAGAATTTCCACGCGATCGTGAAAAATCGCTATCGTGTTCTCGTAGTGAGCAGATGGCTTGCGGTCTTGGGTCTTAACCGTCCAACCGTCGTCCATATACTCAACGCGCTCTGTACCCATATTTATCATGGGCTCAATAGCTATCGTCATGCCTGCCGACAGTCTCATGCCGCGTCCCGCCATGCCGAAATTGGGCACTTCGGGATCTTCGTGCATTTCTCTGCCTATGCCGTGACCAACCAAGTCGCGCACCACGCCGTAGCCGAAGCTCTCTGCGTGCGATTGCACTGCGTGTCCTATATCACCAAGGCGCGTGACGCCTGCTTGAATTATATCCACCGCTTTGAAAAAGCACTGTTCCGTGACGTCAATGAGCTGTTGACACTCAGGAGAGATTAGTCCCACTGCCACAGTCCTTGCCGCGTCGCCTTGCCAACCGTTGAAGATTGCACCGCAATCGTAACTTACGATTTGACCTTCGCGAAGAATCTTCTTCTTAGAAGGTATTCCGTGCACTACCTCGCAGTCGACGGACACGCAGATGCTGGCGGGGAAGCCGTTGTAGTTCAGAAAACTGGGCACTGCCCCACACGAAACGATATAGTCGTGAGCAAGTTTATTCAGCTCGTAGGTTGAAACACCGGGTTTGGTGTGGTCACGCAAAAGGTTGAGCGTGTCGCGTACTATTTGGTTTGCCTTGCGCATGTAGGCAATTTGTTCGTCGGTCTTGATAGAAATCATTTTTTGAGAGCAGCGAGAATTCTAGCGTAAACTACGTCTATGCCGCCGTTACCGTCTATTGTCAACAGTTTGCCTGCCTTTTCGTAGTACTCGATAAGCGGGAACGTGGTCGTGTCGTAAAGACGCAGTCTTTCGCGCACCGTTGCTTCGCTGTCGTCGGGGCGAATGACAAGTTTACCCCCGCAAACAGGGCAAATTTCGGCGTTGTCTAACGTCGAAATATGGAACGTGCCGTTGCAATCGGGACAAAAACGACGACCGGACAGACGGGAAACGATGGTCTCCTTGTCTACGTCGAGATTGATTGCACAGTCAATCTTTTGGAAGGTATCCAGTGCCTCGGCTTGACCGATAGAGCGCGGGAAACCGTCCAAAATATAACCTTTCGCGCAGTCGGGTTCGGCAAGTCTGTTCTTTACGATTTCTATAGTGATTTCGTCGGGAACGAGGCCGCCGCCCTCAACAATACTTTTAACCCGCAATCCGAGGGGCGTAGCTTCCTTCAAATTTTTGCGGAAGATGTCGCCCGTCGATATTTGCGGAATGTTTAGTTCGCTTGTGAGCTTTTGCGCCATGGTGCCTTTGCCGCTACCCGGCGCGCCCA
>JAFLVL010000008.1:0-3484 GCA_022508325.1 Clostridiales bacterium
TGGCTCCCCGTGTTGGGTTTGAACCAACGACCCTCCGGTTAACAGCCGGATGCTCTGCCGCTGAGCTAACGAGGAATATTATTCGCAACTCATTTATATTGCTTTAGTATCTTAACACTTAGACGGCGTTTTGTCAATGATTTTTACGTAAATTTTCTGTATTGATAGCAGTTTGTTTTCACAGTGCAAATTATACTACGCGCGGAAGTTTGTTTGTTTGACTGCAAAACAAAAACGGCTACCGAAAACGAGTTTCCCATTGCCGTTGCTTGCATCACTTTATACCGTATTTTGCCGCATAATCGCACACAATGTCGCGAAAATTATAAAAAATATATACAGTTTTATAAATTTTATCGTATATTGCTTTGAAATTTACGCAATATGTGATAATATATTATAATAATACACAAAAATGAGGCAAAATGTATGCAAACAGTTGTACAAAATCTCAACGCGGCAAAGAAACGCAAAGGCTACACCCTAAAACAGCTTGCAGAAGCTAGCGGACTGACTCTCGGCACGGTCAACAAAATCATGAGCGGCGAATTGAAAAAAATTAATCCCGACAAGCTTGCTAAGCTTGCCGAGGCGTTGGACGTTTCGGTGGAATACCTGAACGGCGACACCGCGACATCTAAAACCGACACGGCTTTGACACGCGCCGACGACGGTTATTTGGGTATTGTGAAAGTTGCCTGCATTTCGCCCGACGTCAGAGTCGCCGACTGCGACTATAATGCGAGAGAGATTATCAAACGCGCAAAATTGGCGTACAAAAACGGCGTAAAAATTGCGCTTTTTCCAGAGCTTTCAATTACAGCCTACACCTGCGGCGACCTCTTTTTCCAATCCGCGTTGCGCAATTCGGCTTTATCTGCCCTCAAAACTATACGCGACGAGCTTGCCAGCCTCGACCTGATTTGCATAGTTGGCTTACCAATTTGCTCCGACTTCGGCAAAATGTACAATACCGCGGCTGTGCTCTACCGTGGCGACGTACTCGGAATTGTGCCGAAAATCAATCTGCCCAATTACAACGAATTTTTTGAAAAACGCCTGTTCGCCGCCTACGACAGAGACAACACCACCATCAATCTTTTCGGAAAACAGGTTCCGTTCGGCAACAGGCTGATATTTGCAAACACATTGCACAACGACGTGCGTTTTGCAATCGAGGTCTGCGAGGACGTGTGGGTCGCCGACTCGCCGTCTGTTTCACACTCCTATTCGGGTGCGAACGCGGTGTTTAACCTGTCGGCAAGCAACGAAACGGTGATCAAAAGCGATTACCGCAAAAAAATGATTGAGATTCAGTCGGGCAAATGCGGCGTAATCTACGCATACTGCTCGTCGGGACCGTCGGAATCCACCTCTCAAACTGTGTTTTCAGCGCATAATATAATTTGCGAAAACGGCGAATGTATTGCGGAATCCAAGCCGTTTGCGTACGGTTACGCAGAGGCAACGGTAGACTTTGATTTTATCGAAAACGAACGCGCGCGTCTGGACAAATCGCAAACCTTCGACAAATACACTGTCGTCAACTTTGAACAAAGCTACGGCAAGGTCACGCGCAAGTACAACCCGACACCCTTCGTCCCCAATGACGACACTTGCGACGAAGTATGCGAAAAGACGTTGACGATACTTGCCTACGCTCTCAAAAAACGTGTTGAGCATATTAAGGCGAACAAGCTCGTTCTGGGAATATCCGGCGGAAGTGACAGCACATTGGCGCTTATTGTGTGCGAGCGCGCATTGAAACTGATGGGACGCCCGACTAGCGACATATTGGCTATCACCATGCCGTGTTTTGGTACTAGCAAACGCACCTACGACAACGCAGTGGCTCTAACTAACGCATTTGGTGCGACTCTTCGCGAGGTTAACATTACGGCAGCTGTCACGCAACACCTTCACGACATTAATCACGACCTAAGCGTGACAGACGTGACATACGAAAACGCGCAAGCGCGTGAACGCACGCAGGTATTGATGGATATTGCCAATCAATGCAACGGCATTGTGATAGGCACAGGCGACATGTCCGAGCTTGCCCTTGGCTGGGCAACTTACAACGGCGACCACATGTCAATGTATGGCGTGAATGCCTCCGTACCCAAGACTTTGGTCAAAACACTACTGCGCTATCAGGCAAAACGTTCCAATAAAGATGCGAAAATGGCGTTACTCGACGTTCTGGACACGCCTGTAAGCCCCGAATTGCTTCCGACGGACAAGGAGGGCAACATTGCGCAAATTACCGAGAACTCGGTCGGCCCGTATGAGCTACACGATTATTTCCTCTTTATGATGATAAGAAAAGGGTTCACGCCACGCAAGGTTTACGAGCTGGCAAAGGTCTCGTTTGCTGGCAAATACGACGAGCAAACGATTCTTAAATGGCTCAAATTCTTCATAAGGCGACTCTTCACACAACAGTTCAAACGCAGTTGCTCTCCCGACAGCGTAAGACTTGGCTCAGTTGACCTCTCAAAATTGGGATTTAGAATGCCGTCGGACGCCTGCTACGACGCTTGGCTTGCAGACTTGGATTTGATACGGTGACAACTTATGCGAATGAGATTAAAAAAGCACCTTGAAGAAAGAATCGCCGAATGCGGCAAAATTCTGCTTGCGCGAGAGGGCGACGGTTTCTTCAAGCTGAACGAAGAAGAAAGAAAACAATATCAGGTGAACTTAACAGAAATATTCGGCAACGGCAACAGAGCATGTTTGGAAATCGGCTGTGGCAAGGGCGCCTGGGCAATACAGTCGGCAACGCTTCATCCTGACGTAAATTACATAGCGCTGGAAAAGCTGAGCAACGTGATCGTAGTCGCATGTGAACAAGCGAGCAAGTTGAGCCTTACCAACCTGCGTTTCCTCAATATACGAGCTGAAAACCTAGACAGCTTTCTGCCGCCACATTCGGTCGACGAAATCGCGCTCAACTTCTCCTGCCCCTTCCCGAAAAAGACCTACGCCAATAGGAGACTTACAAGCAAGTACTTTCTGGAATCATACAAACGCCTATTAAAAGTTGACGGAGTTATCTGTCAAAAGACGGACGATCGTGACTTCTTCGAGTGGTCGATTGACAGCTACAGGGAAAACGGTTATGAGGTATATGACGTTTGCTACGATTTACCCGAGAACGCTCCTGAAAATATCGTTACTGAATACGAGGCGAAATTCCGCGCGCTTGGTAAGCCAATTTACGCGCTGAAAGCGAAAATTAAGTAAAATTTAGTATTTTTATAACACAAATATGATATTATGTTTAACATAGTGTTCTAAATTTATAGAAATTTGAGAATAGTTGACACAAATTAACACAAAAGCCACTGAAACTAATCAGTGGCTTTTATAGTCAGTGAAATTAGGGCTATCTCTATATAGTCATTTAAATTAGAGGCAGTCTCTTATGTAGGCGAGGGTGTTCGGCTGGGACGCATTGCGAAGCACCTAAGTTCCCAGA
>JAFLVL010000008.1:3584-36908 GCA_022508325.1 Clostridiales bacterium
ATGTAGGCGAGGGTGTTCGGCTGGGACGCATTGCGAAGCACCTAAGTTCCCAGACAAATACCCGAGCCGCTATTCTTTATCTGCCGAGACACAGTAACGGAGTACGCGCTCAACAGCTATTCCACCGCGCTTGCCGTGAGGTAGTTTGCCCTTGTGATTCTTGCTTTCGACAGACACTTCACTACTGTCTACAACGTAGGTGGTCGCCTTGTCATAAATGGCGAATTTGAAATGATTGCCGTTGACGTAGCTTGCAAATACCAACGAAGTGCCGTTTACGCCAAACTCGATACCTTTGGTTCCTTTACAGTTGCGCGCATGTTTGGTAATGTCGGTGACTGCCAGACGTTTCAAAAATCCTTTATTGGTTGCCATCACTACTTCGCCTGCGTCCTTATCAATTTGTCCCGCGAAAATCACGAACTCGCCGTCGTTGAGGTTGATACAGTGTACGCCGCCGGCGACTCTGCCTTGAATAGGAATCTCTCTAACATCAAATCTCGTACAGCCGCCGCGGTTGGTCACGTAGAAAATCTCTGTGTTCTCGCGCACGACTTCTACCTTGAACACCTCGTCGCCTTCCTTGCCTTTGTAGCCTTGGAAGGAGGATTTGAGCAGCTGGTACTCTTTCCATTCCGAACGCTTGATAAGTCCTTGACGGGTGTAGATAAGCAGCTCGCCTGACGGCTCTTCATTCGCCCCCAGCACAAACACTCCGACAGGTATTTCGCCCATTGTAGCGTCTTTGAAGAGCTGAGAAAGGGTTTGTCCATTGTCGCGGTACTTCACTTCGGGCAGTTCGCCCACCGTCATCTTGTAGCAATTGCCCAAATTGCTGAAGAACATTACCTTAGCGTCAGTCTGTGTTTCGACAGCGCGAGTGAGTAAATTTCCGTCAGTGGAGCCTATAGCGTCTTTGTTGGAGAGATTGAAGTTCTTAATCGGCATACGCTTGACGGTGTAGTCGGCGGCGATGCCCACCACCACCTGTTCAACAGGCTTCTCGTCCGTTTCGCTCGGGATCTCGACGTCCTCTTCCGTCTTGCACAGTTCGGTGCGGCGTGGCGACTTGTAGCTGCGCTTCAATGCCGACAGCTCCGACTTGATTAGTTCCATTTGCTCGCGCTTGTTGTTGATGATGACGTTGAGCCGAGCAATGGTACGTTCCAGCTCTTGCAGCTCGTTGACGAGCTTAGATACTTCTAATTTGGTGATACGCGCAAGGCGTAAGTCGAGAATCGCCTGCGCCTGTCTGTCGGATAGGTCAAAGCGAACGCGCAGTTTGCTCTTAGCGTCGGAGGTGCTTGCCGCATTCTTGATAATCTGAATAACCTCGTCGATATTCTGAACGGCGATTACAAGTCCCTTGACGATATGTGCGCGTTCCTTCGCCTCGTCCAGTTCAAACTTACTGCGTCTAAGAATTACGTCGCGTTGATAGGAAACGTAATAAGCAATTATATCGAGCAGTCCCATCAACTGCGGTTTGCCGTCGGCAATAGCCACCATGTTGATGCCGTAGCTCATCTGTAGCTGTGAATACTTGTACAGCGCCCTGATAATCTTGTCAACGTCGCAGTCCTTGCGCAGTTTAATTACGGCACGCAGTCCTTCCTTATCGCTTTCGTCTACAATTTCGGAAATTCCTGCGAACAGGTCCTTCTTCTCGTCCTTCAACGCGGCAATTTTAATAAGCATATCGGCTTTGTTTACGCCGTAGGGAATTTCGGTTATCACGATGTTGCGTCTGTCGCCTGGGGCAACCTCGATGTGCATTTTCGCGCGAATAGTGATCTTGCCCTTGCCGGTTTCGTACGCCTGCAAAAGTCCGTCTCCAGGGATAACGTGTCCGCCTGTGGGGAAATCCGGCCCCTTGATGATCTTCATCATGGCGTTCAAGGTTATTCTGTTGTTGTCGATAAATGCAATCGTGCCGTCAATGACCTCGCCGAAGTTGTGGGGAGGAATATTTGTTGCAAGACCTACCGCAATACCTGTCGCGCCGTTTACAAGCAAGTTCGGAAAGCGTCCGGGGAGCATATCGGGTTCTTTGGTCGTGTCGTCAAAGTTTCTCGACCAACGCACCGTGTCTTTCTCTATGTCACGAAGTAATTCGATAGCCACAGGCGAGAGCTTTGCCTCGGTGTAACGCATTGCCGCGGCAGAGTCTCCGTCGATATTGCCGAAGTTGCCTTGACCGAGAATTAGCGGCACGTTCATTGCAAACGGTTGAGCCATACGCACCATTGCGTCGTAAATCGAGCTGTCGCCGTGCGGGTGGTATCTACCCATGCAGTCACCGACAATACGCGCGGATTTTCTCGTGGGCTTGTCGGGAGTGTTGCCCTGCTCGTACATTGAGTACAAAATTCTTCTCTGAACGGGTTTCAAACCGTCCTCAACACGCGGCAAAGCGCGATCGAGTATAACGTGTTCGGCATAGGGCATCATGGATTCGTGCATCACCACTTCCATTGGCTTGGTAAGTAGGTTGCTGCCGTCCTCCATTTTTTCCAATTCATTGTGTTCCAAGTCAAAAATATCAAGCTGTTTCACGGTACTCTACCTCCTTACACAAGCTCGTCGAATAAGGCGTCTTTGTCTTTATTGAAATCGGCAAATTCCGTAATGTACGCCTTGCGCGCGTCAATCTGGTCGCCCATAAGCGTCGTCACCATTCTCTCTGCCTCGGAGAAGTTCTCAATGGTCACTCGCATGAGCGTGCGAGTCTGGGGATTCATGGTCGTCTCCCACAGTTGCTCGGCGTTCATCTCGCCCAGTCCCTTGTAGCGTTGCAGTTCATACCCTCTGCCAAACTCCGAAACAACCTCTTGCAATTGATAGTCGTCGTAGGCGTAGCGTACTTTGTCCTTTTTGGAAACCTTATACAGCGGCGGCATACCTATGTACACGTGTCCGTCTGTGATAAGCTCGCGCATATAGCGGAAGAAGAATGTGAGTAGAATTGCCCTTATGTGCGCGCCGTCTTGGTCGGCGTCGGACAAAATGATAATTTTGTCATATTTGAGGTCGTCTATATTGAAGTCCTCTTCGCCTATGCCTGTGTCAAGCGCAGAGATGAGGGAACGAATTTCTTCGTTTGCAAGCACTTGGTCAATACGCTTGCGTTCGGCATTCAACGGCTTGCCGCGTAATGGTAAAATTGCCTGAAAACGACGGTTTCTAGCCTGCTTTGCCGAGCCGCCTGCCGAGTCTCCCTCAACGATAAACAGCTCGTTCTTAGACGCGTCTTTGCCTGTACAGCTAGCGAGCTTGCCGACAAGTGTTGAGTTGAAAATACTGTTTTTTTGTCGGGTGACCTCTTTGGCTTTGCGAGCGGCTTCGCGTACCTTTGCCGACGCGATAGATTTTTTGATAATAGTTTCTGCCGTTTGCGAATTGCCGTTAAGCAGTTGATTGAACGCTTCCGTAGCCAAAGCTTCGCACGCTATACGCGCCTCGACGTTGCCGAGCTTGGTCTTGGTCTGACCTTCAAACTGCACGTTTGCCATCTTGACGGACATAACCAGAGTTATACCCTCGCGGAAGTCCTCGCCGATAAGGTTGTCATCCTTAGCCTTCAAGAAACCGTTCGCGCGGGCGTAGTCGTTCATAACCTTGGTCATGGCGGTCTTAAGTCCCGTCTCGTGCATACCGCCTTCGCCTGTGGGAATATTGTTTACGTAAGAAATCAGGTTTTCGGTGTAGTTTGAGGTGTATTGAAAGGCAAATTCCAGCTCCAACGTGTCGTTTTTGCCCGCCCAATACAAGGGGTTAAGGTGCAAAGGCGCTTTGTTTTCGTTCAGGTACAGTACGAAATCTTTAAGTCCGCCGTCGTAGCAGAAGGTCTCTGTGCGAACTTCGCCGAAATCGTCGGTCATACGCTCGTCTGTCAAAACGAAAGTAATGCCCTTGTTGAGAAAGGCTAGCTCCTTCACGCGCTTGTGAATAACCTCAAAGTCCATCTGAATGTTCTTGAACACGCGCGAGTCAGCAAGAAACGTTATCGTTGAGCCGTGCTCCTTCGTCTCGCCGATTTTTGTGAGTTTGTCCTTTGGCACGCCCGAAAGAACCTTATTCGTTTCGGGGTCAACAGGGCTGTGGAAGTGCTGAACGTACTCGAAGCCGCCCTTCTTGACGTTGACGGTGAGCCAGCTGGACAGCGCGTTGGTTACGCTTGCGCCAACACCGTGCAGACCTCCTGAAAAAGTGTAGTTGTCGTTGTTGAACTTGCCGCCTGCGTGAAGCTGCGTGAACACCACCTCTACGCCCGATATGTGAAGCTGCGGATGCTCGTCTACGGGTATACCGCGACCGTTGTCGGCTACCGTTACGCTGCCGTCATGGTGCAAAGTTATTTCTACGCGGTCGGCGAATCCGTTGGTCGCTTCGTCTACGGCGTTATCTACTATTTCCCAAAGAAGGTGATGAAGACCGTTTCGACCGGTTGTGCCGATATACATACCGGGACGCATGCGCACGGCATCAAGACCTTCGAGAACCTGAATATCTTTTGCTTCGTAAGTTTTGCCCACTTGTAAAACCTCCAAAATTTGTATAAATATGACAACCTCACCGTCGCCATTTCGGGCGCTGTCTGCACTTGCACAAGCGCGGTTTGGCAGTCGCATTATGTCCTGAAACACAATAACGTATAATAATTATATCATATTATATTATATAATGCAAGCATAATTTTTAATAATTATTCACGAAAAAATATCGAAATGCGGTCAAATTTTTGTTTATACAGAATACAATGCATAATTATAAATTATTTTGCATAAATATACGAAACAAATGTATATTTATTCATTTATTTTTCGACAAAATAAGGCGGGATTCCTCCCACCTTACGCTCTTAGTTATTCTTTGTCTTGCTCTATCGCTTTGTTGTTCTTTTCTTGTTTTATTCGAGATACCGAAATTATTATTGAAAGCGTCTGTCCGACAATTAAGGAAACAAAACCGATAATTCTGAATGCTAAACTGTCTATTCTAAATAGAGAAATCAGAATAAATACAATAGCAATAACGTTGAAAATCAACGACAGTATTCTTATTGTTTTCATGCCATACCTCTCGAACTTTTTTATTGCGCGAGCTTGGCGTCCAACCAATCGGCGACGTCGGAGTATACCTGCTCCTTGCACTTCTCGTTCAGTATTTCGTGGCGCGCGCCGTCGTAGATATGCGTCGTGACGTCGGACACTTTGACTTTGTTGACGTAGAACCTCTCCAGTTTCTTAACGCCTTTCGAATACGCGCCGACAGGGTCGTCCGAGCCTGCAATAATCAAAAGGGGCTTTTCGACGTTGATTTGGCTGTAATACGCTTTTTTGTAAAGGTTTGTAATGCCGTTCATGAAGGTGCGATAGAAATTCGCCGAGCAGGTAAAGCCGTTCATCGGGTCGTCGTTGTATTTCTTGACTTCCTCCTCGTCGGTATTCAGCCAAGCGTTAGTTCCCGGGAATTTCTTTTCATACAATTTGAAAGACAAATTGACGATAAGCTGCGCAGGGTAGCGTCCGCCCTTGTGACGGCACATTCCGCGAGCTATCACGCGGCACAGAGTAAAGCTCACGTCCTTCATATAGTTAGAGCCGCAGAGGGCGAAGCCGACGACGTCGGGGTGCTCCTCTATCACTGCCTGCGTAACAAAACTGCCGTAGCTGTGTCCCATCATGAAAAGGGGCAATTTGTACTTTTCACGACAATAATCGAGAACTGCTAGCTGGTCGCGGACATTGTTAGTCCACATATCGCCCTCTTCATATCCGAAGCTGTCCTTTGCGGCGGTCAAACCGTGTCCGCGGTGATCGTTCATGACGACGATATAACCGCGACTGTTTAGAAACTGCGCAAAACCGTCGTAGCGAGCCGAGTGCTCCGCCATGCCGTGGGCAATTTTTACTACCGCCTTGGGATTCTTAACGTCATCCCAAACGTAAAGCTGTATTTCTCTGCCGTCGTGCGAAGTAAAACGCGATAAATTCATAGATGCACCACCTTTTTGGTTTACTGAGATGATTATATTATATGACTCTAAGAATGTCAATATAGAGGGTAAAATTCGTACTTCGCAGGACTGAAATTGGCTTCGCCAGTGAAATTTGCCTTGCGGCAAGTGGAAAATTTCACTCAATTATGCATACACTATCATTATGAAAATAGTATTTAGCGGCGGCGGAACAGCCGGACACGTGACGCCTAATCTGGCGTTGATTGACAAAATTCCCAATGAAACGGTTTACTACATCGGCACAGACGGAATGGAAAAAACGTTGACGCAAAGCTACGTCGATAGCGGGGCTATTGCGGAATACTGCCAAATTTCTGCGCACAAGCTACAAAGAAAGCTGACGCCCAAAAATCTTCTTTTGCCCTTTCAGCTTATAAAAAGCGTAAAAGAGGCGAAAACTCACTTAAAGCGTATCAACCCCGACGTCATTTTCAGCAAAGGCGGGTTTGTGGGACTGCCTGTTATCATTGCAGGCAAAATGCTCAAAATTCCCACTATAATTCACGAAAGCGATATGTCGTTGGGACTTGCAAACAAGATTTGCGCAAAGTTTTCTACGGAGTTTTTGGCGGCTTTCCCGTGCGACAAACGCGCAAAAGTCGTCGGACTCATCATTCGTGATGAGATTCTACGGGGCGACAGACAGCGCGGGCTTGAAACAATGGGCTTTGACAGCAAAAAACCGATTCTGCTCGTCACTGGAGGCAGTCTAGGGGCGCAAGCGTTGAACGAAGCTGTTGTAAATTGCAAACGCCTACGCGACAACTTCGATATTTTTGTAATTACGGGTAAAAACAAGAAAATTGACTGCGATTTTGTCAATCAAAAGGAATTCGTCTCCAATATGAACGACATTTTTGCGGCAAGTAGCGTGTGTCTGACCCGCGCAGGGTCGAATACCCTAGCCGAACTGACGCTTGCAGAAGTACCCTTCGTCACAGTACCGCTGACTAAGTGCTCGCGCGGCGAACAGGTAAAGAACGCCGAATGGTTCACAAGTCGCGGGTGCGGACTGATGCTAAGCGAAGAGAGCCTGAATGACAAGCTATACGGCGCAATAAACGCCGCCTACGACAGCCGCAACGCCATCATGACCAAACAGCGACTTCGTAAAGACATCTACGGCACGGACAAAACCGTCGAGATTATACTGAAGTACAAAAATTTAAAATAAATTCGCGAATTGCGGACCTGCGCAACTCCCAAGTCCGACCGAGACGGATATACATTCGCTAGCACAAAGCGTTAGCGGCTGCGTACGAATTCTCGCATGTGGTAGGTCAATCTACATTGTTGATTCGTGCAATGCTTTGACACCGTTCTATCACCGCTTCGCGCAAGCGTTGCGGTTTTTCTACGCGAACGCCGTCACCGAGAGCTAAAATTTGATTGACGAGTATTTCGTCGTATGGCAACGTGGCGCGGGCTACGTGAGTTTCGCCGACCTTGGCGACGTTATTCGCGCCAAGCCACTCCTCGCAGGCAGACAGCGCGCTGTTCTCAACCGTCAAGATGACCTCGCATATTTCTTTGCCCTTCAAAACGTCTGTGTGAATGACGTTACTGTCCGCTTGAAATTGCCTGCCGACGAATTTGTCTCCCACTTCCATCTTGACAATGCGCGACACTTTGAAATAGCGAAAACCGCGACGCAGACGACAAAAGGCGTAAACGTACCACATGCCGTCTTTAAGAATGAGGCAATACGGCTCCACCACGCGCACCGTGTCGACCCCATCTTTGGAATGGTATTCGATAGAACAGAGCTTCTTTTGCGCGATGCACTCTGACAAAAGAGTCACCGCACTGCCCAAAGCATTGCCACCGTTGTCTACAATAAACTGCTCCGACCTAAGAATTGTGGCGTTGCTGTGCGACCTGTGCAACCCTTGAAGCTTTTGGGTGACTTGGCGCGTGACGTCGTCCTGCAATGACGAGCTTTGCAAGCAAAACGTCAAGCGCTCGTATTCCTCGGGCGTAAAATAGGTTGCTTTGAGCTTATAGTTCTCAACTATCCTCCAACCGCCGCCTCGCCCGAGACAGGACTCGATAGGTACGCCGCCTTCGGAAAGCATTGCCATATAGCGATACACCGATCGTACGGATATTTCGAATTTTGTCGCCAAATCCTCTGCGCGAACCAGATCGTCGGCAGCAAGTAGCGTAGATAACATTCCAACCAACACAGGAATTTGCATATTATTGCCTCGCAAATAAAATGATAAATAAATATTAAAACACTGACAATATATTGTCAAGTTTTAAGCAAAAAATATTGTAAAATTTTGTAAATACTGACATATAGTTGTCATGTATAGTATGCTACAATAAAAATACAAAATCGGGAGGTAGAAAACAATGAAATTTGACTACAACCAAGAATTTGATATAAAAGAAATTTATCGCAAGTTGACCGCGCCCAGCCAACCTTTGATGGTGAAAGCAAGCGAATTTTTTGAAAGCACGGGCGACGACAACCTGTGCAAATTGCAGGCAGTCGTAGAAAGATTTCTCACCTTGTCTACACAAGTTTGATACTTACCGAATGTTATCTCACAACAATCATTTTTGAAGGCGCGGGGGTTTCCGCTATTAACTTATTGAGGCTCGGGTGTTCGGATTGGGCACCTCACGAAGTGCGAAGTCCCATCCGAACACCCGAGCCTCTACTTCTTTTTTATTCCGTTGCCGCCACTTAGCACGCCCGAATCGAAGTCGTAAACAAAGATTTGCAGTTCGCGATAGTCGGCAATCGCCTGTTCTACCAACGCCTCGCCGTAGGCTGTACGAGAAAACTTTGCCTCCCACAGCCCGTAAGCGAGAGAACCGGGCGTGGTATTGATTTCGTTGACGTAAAGTTTGCCGTTAGCTTTATCCAATAAATAATCCACTCGTATTACTCCACCAAATCCAAGTTTTTCGTAAACCAAAGTCGTAAGCTGCTCCACCGCGCTTGCGACTTTTTCGTCGAGGGGCGCAGGCTTGCGGTCGTATGCCTCGTTTTCTACGTATTTGTCTGCAAACGTCAATATATCGTGAGTTGTCAAGGGTTGGTCGATGACACTGAGCTTCACTTTGCCGCCTACTCGCATTGCCGCGCAGTTCAATTCGGTAAAGTCACTCAATGCTTCTTCTACTAATACTTTTGCATCTAGTTTGAACGCGCGCATTAACGCTTCCTCCAGCCCCTCGTAAGCCTTGCAGACCTCTACGCCGATACTCGACCCCAGTTTGCATGGCTTGATAATCAGCGGGAAGCGCAATTCGGCGATACGCTCTTTCAGTTGCGGCAGGTCACTTTTCGTCAGTTCAACTCCCTTGACCGTCGGTATGTCAAAGCTATTCAAGACGCGTTTCGTCAAGGCCTTATCCATTGCCACCGCGCTCGAGGCTAGATCCGAGCCGACGAGTGGTATACCCGACATTTGACATAGCGCGGCAATACAACCGTCCTCGCCGTTGACTCCGTGACAACAGTTGACTGCGACGTCGATAGGAATGGTCTTGACGACACGCCTACCGCGCATTACGCAAATAGCGCCTTCGCCCAACTTGAAAACTACCGTTTTGTTGAGCTTGCCCTCAACGTGCTTCTTGGGCGTCCAATCGTTGGGCACGAGGTAGCACCTGTTGTTTTTGTCGAGATATGCGCTCACGAGATTACCGTCGAAATACCCGCGCGCAAGACAAGCGGTGATTATGGAAATGTCGTGCTCACAGCTTTTGCCGCCATATATTATCAAAACGTTCATTTTCGTCCTCCTTCCTTAGCCAATCTGTGATTATAAGTTTACTACGTCGGGCAGGTCGTTCTGAAAGAGAATTATTCCGCCGTTGACGTACTTATTTGCAAGAGCAACCGCCTGCGTGAGATTTTGCGCGAATACTACTTTGCAGTCTGTTTTATTCAAACCCTCCGCCAGGCTTGATGCATTAACTCCGAGCACCACCGCGACGTCGCACACCGAACCGAGGAACTTGCCGCACTCAACGTTCAACTTGTGACTGTTTCTGCCGCATTCGACAAGTCCCTGAGTTATGGCGACCTTGACACAATGAAAATTTTTGAGCGTCGCGCAACAGCTTTTTACCCCCACAATCGAGCCGTTGTAGCTGTCGTCAAGTATATAACAGTTTGCGCCCTTCATCAGCTCCATGCGGTGCGGAGTTTGCTTGACGTCGCCCACTCGAGCAAGCGTTTGGTCGAGAGTTTGCCCCAATTTAAGCGCCATCTGCAAGCACATAGCGAATGTGTCTTTCACGTAATCGGAGATTTGCGGAAGACACATTTCACGCGTTTCGCCGTCCACAGTTACGCGCAATTTCGTTCCGTCAAAGTCAACGCCTAGCGTCTCGATTTGCAAATTTTCGTAAGACAAATGCTTTGCGCAATCGCCTACTTCCAGTATTTTCTCGGCAAATTCGTCGGAAGAATTCACCACGCAAAAGCCGTCTTGAGGAAGGCATTTGGGCAGTTCGCATTTCGCCTGTAAGACGTTGTCTATCGAGCCGAATGTTGACAAGTGCTGAGCGCAAACGCCTGTTAAAACGCCGTACAGCGGCTTAAACAGCCTACACAGCTCCTTAATATCGCCGATTTTGCGCGCACCGAACTCCAAAATTAGATATTGGCGCCCATTTAAATCAGTATTGTTTATGTAGGTGGAAATACCCAACGGAGTATTGCAACTTCCGCTTGGAGCGATACTGTTGTCGATAAGTACCGACAGCATGTCTTTGACAGAGGTCTTTCCGTAACTGCCTGTGACTGCTATCACCGTGACGCCGCTTTGACGCAATTTTTCCGTTGCCTTTTTCAAATAATACTTTGCGATCATTACGTCTACAGGTAGGCAAATCAACCAAGCAAGCAGAGCTAGAAGCGGCAACACACACGCCCAAAAGCTCACGCCGACAAAGTAGCAGAGAGTAAAGATACAGACGTACTCTACCGCCAACATTCGAATAATTCGCTTGGTGAATTTCAACGGACATTTGCGTTTGACAACACTCCACGCGATGGCTAATGCCGCGTAGATACCCACGGTGATAAATTCGGAAATATGAAAGATCAACAACGCAATGAGCTGTCCGAATAGCAAGGACAGAAAGTACCAGCTGAACAGTATCTTGACGTAGCCGCGCTGAGGTCGGTAGCTTGCTGCTTGTAGCACACGGAAACATTCGGCGGACGTGACTGTCAAGAGCAAAGCGCAGATTATAGATAATAACGCGCGCAAAGTCTCACCTCACAAAATTTTTTACGGTATTGGCGAATGAACTTGGCGAATAGAAAAACGCGTAATGGTCGCCCTCTATATCCACAAGCTCACAGTCGGGGATTAGCCTAGCCAACTTTTTTGCATGAGCAAGCGGAGTCGCAGTGTCGGCGCGTCCGTTGACAATCAGTACAGGGCACTTGACGCGTTTGGCGTAGCGGGACAAGTCTTCGTTGATAACCTTGACGAAAGTCGCGCGCATAGTCGGGCTGCAATTGCGGTAGTCCTCGCTACCTTGACTCACAGGCAGAGACGCTAGCTTCAGCTTTGCCAAAAATTTTCTAAACTTGTAACGCTTGACACGCCACCACCGTTTGAAGGAGAATCGCCTAAGTCCCGCAGGACCGACGAAAAGCATACGTTCGACAATCTTCGGATAGGTAGCCGCAAGTACCATCGCCACACGACAGCCAAAGCTATGCCCGACGAGCGTGACGCGGGTCAAACCCTGTTCTTTCAGAAATTCATAGAGTCTCTCGGCGTAGTCGGCAACGGAAAAACCGTCCTGACTTGGCGGCGGACTTTTGCCAAAGCCGTCAAAATCCACGAGATAGTTCTTGTAACCTGGCAATCGCCTGGCAATCGGCGCAAAAATGCTGCCGTCACAGCCCCAACCGTGCAAATATACTATCGCCTTGTCGCCATCTCCATACGTTTCAAAATACACCGCGCAATACCTTTAAATATTGTATGAAATGATTGCGCTAATTGTGCCAAAAGAAAAAGCCCATTTCTCTCGAAATGAGCTTCAACTGCCTATTTAGTGTTATTACTCCGCCTTTTCAGTCAACGGCAACACCATCGTGTAGGCGTCGCGGCTGGGATAACGGGATCTTCTGTAAAAATTCTTGCGGATTCCCTCTTCTTTGTAGCCGCATTTGCGGTACAGTTCAACTGCGGGCAAATTGGCTACGTTGACCTCGAGTTCTGCACGCTCGCAACCATTTTCTTTGGCAAAATCTGCCATTGTCCGCAACAGTTCGGTTGCGATACCCTTTCTACGGTGTTCGGGGAGCACTGCAACGTTACAAATCTGCGCTTCTTCATACATTAGGCGCACACAGGAATAGCCTACTATTTTGCCGTCGATTTCATAGGCAAAAAAGTGGGAAAAATTATTGTTAAATTCGCCGATTAGAGCTTGAACAGACCAAGCGTCTCTGTCAAAACACGCCTTTTCGATATTATTTAGCTGAAATACCGTCTGCATTGAAAATTCTAACTTTGTTGTCACTTTCTGTTCTCCTCTGCCTGACTGCGCCGAATGTACAACGGCGTCAAAGTGTCGTTGAAATCGTTTGATTTATACTTTTCGCGAATAATCTCTATTGCGCCGTCGAAATAGTCGGTTGCGCTACTCGCCCTGCCTGCATTATTCACCCTTTCGTCGTCGTAACTGATAAGCATTGGCGGGGTCGTCGTATTATAGTCGGCAAAATAGTAGCCGTTGCCCGCGTCAATCACAGCCCGCCCTTTTGCGCCGCAATTACGCGACTTGGCGATAGCTTCCAGGCAACAGACCGAAATATATGGTAGCGCAACAGCCGAGCAGTATCCTTTCACGGTTGATATGCCTATACGAATTCCTGTGAAACTGCCCGGACCGATGGCGCACGCGTAGGCGTCAAGATCCGTAAAGTCAATATTTGCCTGTTTCAGCGCCTCGTCTACCTTTTTGCACAGCATCTCGCTATGGTGTACACCGACGGAAGGCGCGGTCACGTTAGTTATTCTGTTGTCTTCCACTACCGCAACAACCAGGTCGGGGGTAGTGGTATCAATGTAGAGTATTCTCATCTTACAGTAATTTTTCTTGTATCGTCGTCTATCTTTTCAATCGTCACGGTAATGCAATGTGCAGGCAACAAATTCGCCACGTTCTCACTCCATTCAATTGCGGCGACGGCATTTTTGTCGTAGAAAAACTCATTTAGCCCCAATATCTCCGCTTCCTCGCTGTCCTCGATACGATAAAAATCGAAATGATTGAGTGTTAGTCTGCCGTCATAACTGTTGTGTAGCGCAAAAGTCGGACTTGTCACCACGTCGTTAATGTTGAGACCTCGTGCAAGACCCTTGACAAAATGCGTTTTGCCTGCGCCAAGGTCGCCTTTAAGCAACAGCACCTCGCCACCGACAAAATCAGTTGAAAGCTGTTCGGCAAACGCCTCTGTTTCGGCAACGTTATGGGAAATGAATTCGGTGTTTTTCATACTCAATACAGTATACAACAAATTACGAAGATAATCAAGTAGTATATTTGACAACCCCTACTAATCATATTCTTTGAATACAAAGTAACGATGGCGCAACTTTATAATTATCACGCCATCGTTAAGATATTTTTTGAAGAATTTCTTTTAGTTTTCCTAATTGCCGTCAGAGGCTGTGTCTTGCTCCGCTACTGCAGCGGCAGCAGAGTCATCTGCCTGTGCTCCGTCTACGTCTGTAGCTTGCTCTGCCACCTTCTTTTTGCCGATTTCCCAATGCAACGCTTTTGACAGCGGCTTGTATGTAAAATACGTTACCAAAGCGCAAACCAAACAACGCAAAATATTGAACGGTACCACGGCGAGGGGCAGGTAGTAGTTGTAGACGGTGTCTGCCGTGACATTAGGATAGAGCGCTTGCATCATGCCGACTATTGCTCCCATACCGAATTTGTTGGCATAGAAGGGAATTAGCACGAGCCAATTCATCAACACTCCCACTATTACCGCGCACACCATGCCCAAAGCCATGCCCAAAATCGCGCCCTTGCGGTTTTTGAAAAAGCGATAAATGAGGGCTGCCGGAAGTACGTTGGCAACGCCTATCGCAATGTCGCCCAATTCGCCTATGCAAGCAGTGCTCGTAAACGGCATTTTGATACAACACTTGATAACGATTATCAACGCTCCCTCAACAGGACCGAGCGCAAAGCCCCCCAAAAGGGCTGGCAGATCGGATATTTGCATATCGAGGAACGACGGGAACATAAAGGGCAGAGGGAACTTGACGAACATATACAATACGAATGATATTGCCGCCAAAATTGCCATAACCGCAATATTTCCTGCAGAAAAATGCTTGCTGATTGCGTTGGCTTTCGCTGATTTGGTTGATTCTGTTGTTTCATTTTTCATAATTTCAACTATGACCTCCTTATCATAGATTTTAATTTGAAAGTGCAGTCGCGGCACAGGCGGACAACTTGTGACTACTGACAGAAGGGTGCGTACATAGACGTACGTGACCGAGGCAGCTTGACGCACGTAGTTCGTATGGGACGATGAATGCGCATTCAAATTTCGAAACGAAAAGCCCTCAAGGATTGCTCCTCAAGGGCGTGTAAAAATCTCATATAGAAAGATATTTTACAATTCTTTTCTCATCCGGACTATACCGTCGGCTCGGGAATTTCACCCGATCGGCGCAACGAAATCGCTGCGTTCATAGGCTGTAACTATCGGTGTGGAATTTCACCACGCCCCAAAGAATTATTTCATTTTATATTTTTATTGTATCACCATCTGCACATTTGCGCAAGCATTTTTTAGTACTTTACCAGAGATTTGGAGAAGGCGTACAGCTTAGCGTCAAACTGCCTGGTTTTAGCAAGCGCTTCCACTATGTCCTCGTCAAAAATCTTGTTGTTCTTAATGCCGATTACGCGGTTGGTTTTGTCGGAAATGAGGCACTTGACAGCGTGTTCGCCCATACGAATACCCAAAAGAGTGTCCTGAATCGTTGCGTCGCCACCACGCTGAAGGTGACCGAGCACCACGGAACGAATATTAATCTTGGGCATACGCTCCAATATCGAATCGCGAATAATGTCCGCGACTTTGCCGCTGAGATACTCACCGTTGATACGAACGCCCTCGGAAACGAGGATAATATTGTCGTGTTTTCCCACCTTAGCGTTGTGCTTTAACGTCGAAACTACCTTGTCGAGATCCAGCTCAACCTCGGGCAAAAGCACTACTTCTGCTCCGCAAGCGATGCTGGCGTATAGCGCAATGTCACCGCAATGTCTGCCCATAACTTCCACAACAAAGCTACGTTCATTGCAGTACATGGTGTCTCTAAGTCCCTTAACTGCGTTGATTACCGTTGCCGTCGCGCTGTCGAAACCGAGAGTAAAGTCTGTGTAAGCCAAGTCATTGTCGATTGTGCCGGGGATACCTACAGTATTCACACCATACTTTGTGCTAAGCACCTTAGCGCCGTTGAAGCTGCCGTCGCCACCGATTACGACCAAACCTTCAATACCGAATTTTTGAAGGGTTGCAATAGCTTTTTTCTGACCTTGCGGCGTAAACATAGCAGGGCAACGCGCAGTACCGAGCACTGTGCCCCCGCGGTGCGCAATGTTCTCCACACTTTGGACTGTCAGTAACTCAACCTTGCCGTCGATTAGACCTTGATAGCCGTTGTAAATGCCGTATACTTCAAGTCCCTTTTGCAGACCGCATTTCACAGTCGCATATATTGCGGCGTTCATACCTTGAGAATCGCCACCACTTGTCAAAACACCGATTTTTTTCATACAGTACCTCTTTTTTATATACTTCTATGTTTATTATATTCCACGTCGGAATCTTTGCGGAAAAAATGTTTGGTTGTCGCAAGTCTGCCAAATAGCTTGCGTTTTGTTGCATTTACGTTGAAAGTCAAGTTCAGATTGTCGTACAAATTCTGACGTCTGACCAAACGCTTATTAAATCCGCCCTTGTGATAGCCCCAAGCGCACTCGGAGAGAGCGTCCAATCTCGGCAATAGGTGGAAGAACAGCTTGTCGACGCTGTCTACATACTCTGTCCAAAGAGTCCCCTCTACGCCCAAAACGTTATTGCGTTTAGAACGTGGCACACCCTTGAACGGATTGAGCTTCAGAGTCTTATTAAGCGGAGTCATTGCGTACGGCAACCCGAAATACGCATTAAAATAGGGAGAAATGATAACTTTTCTGCCTGTTTTGGTATGTGACGCCGCGCTGCGTTGCTTAAACGGCTGCCAAATTTGACTTACAATCTCTGTCGAGGCGTCCTTGGTTATGCCGTCGTTCCAACAAATGACTGTCTTGCCCTTGGCTTCGAGGTGAATGCGAAATTGCTCCACCATGTACGTTTGCAGCTCGTCATAGTCGTTTAGTTTGAGCTCGGACATGCGCTCGCGGCA
The DNA here is from genome assembly GCA_022508325.1 of Clostridiales bacterium. Taxonomy (GTDB): domain Bacteria; phylum Bacillota; class Clostridia; order Christensenellales; family CAG-314; genus Fimimonas. Next base: position 20,049 of record JAFLVL010000008.1, read on the forward strand.
CAGGCGGCAGTTGCACCACCTGTCTTTTGGTACTTCGTCGCCGCCAAGATGCACGTATTCTGACGGGAAAAGCTCGCATACTTCGTCCAAAATATCACGAATAAAGTCGTAGCTTCTATCATTGCCCGCGCAGAGAATATCTTTGGATATGCCCCAGGTCTTGCGAACTTCATTGACCGCGCCTGTACAGCTGTATTCGGGGTAGGACGCCAACGCCGCGACGAAATGCCCGGGGACGTCGATTTCCGGAATAACGTCGACATTGTGTTCTGCGGCGAATTTTACAAGCTCGCGTACGTCGTCCTTAGTGAGGTAGCCGCCATAAGGGGTCTCATCGACATAGCGTTTGCCGTCCTTGACGGTTTCAGTGCCTTGCCGATTGCTTCCAACCGTCACGAGTTGGGGATATTTGTCAATTTGCAAACGGAATCCTTGATCGTCGGATAGGTGCACATGTAGCTTGTTGAGCTTGACCTGCGACATGAGCTCGACTATTTGTTTGAGAGTATCGAGGTCAAAAAAGTGCCTTGCAATATCCACCAGTAAGCCGCGGTATGCAAATTTCGGAGCGTCCTTGATGTAGCAATTAGCGCACATAATATTGGTCTGCGACGTGTCAAGAGCAAATATCTGACGCAAAGTCTCCACCGCGTAGAAACACCCTATTTTCGTCGATGCCGAAACAGTTGCCACGCTTTGCGAAATGCTGACGACGTATCCTTCCTGCGGACATTCTTCTGTATGATTAAAAATTATTTGCGCTTCTTCTATAACGTCTGTAAATTCCAAGCGAAAGCCTGCACTTTCCTGTACGAGCGTGACAAACCTTTCTACTTGCTTGTCGAACGAGCCGTCTGTATAGACCTTGGAATGTTCGTCGACTAAGAATGCGCCCGATATATTTTCTGACTTTTGAGGATTAGGTAAAATTTTCATCGTAGTCCTTTCAAAAGAATAAATCTAAATTAGTCTACTGATTATTGTAACACAGGAATTAAAATATTACAACTTAATGACATAAAAAAGGCGATCAGATTGTGTAAATCGCCTTTTAATTTTAAAATTTTTAGGATTTTGGACTCATGCGTCTGACTGCTCATCGTTACTGTCTTTTGGCAGAATGACGCGTTGGGAGAGTAGCCGCTTGATTAGTATATAGAGAAACAGTACGCCTACAGCCACAGCCACAGCCAAAACCGTCCATCCCAGCAGTGGCAAAGCGGTAGTTCCTGCCGAGCGGGCGTAATTCCAGGTGGTTATCACAGCCTTGTTTTTGCTACCGAAATCACGCATAACGCCTAGGCTATCGATATTGCGGTCGTTCGACGAATTCAATTCCGCACTAAGGAAAGGATAGCGCCAGTTGCTGCCGTCAATATCATCTATGCCATCGAAGAAGTACTCGACAAACTCCTCCCAGCTTGCGTAGTCGCACTCTTCAACCGTTAGTGAGTTGCCGCTCTCGTCCACTACGTCCCAATACTCGGGGTCATACACGAGATACCCCTCCGAAAGCACCGAGCGCGCTTCGTCGCTATTCTGCAGGACGTCCGGTCTAATTGCAGGCGTGTAGCCTATCTCCATAAAGTTCTCCGCGGCGGATTCGGGGGTATTGAGGAAGTTGATAAACAGCTTGATTGCCGTCAGATGAGTTGGGTTGTAGGTTTTGGGCACTACCCAACCGTCGAACCAAATATTACCCGTACTGTGCGGCACGTAATACGCCAATTCATAGTCGCCGTCTTCACCAAGCTCATCGTCCCAGCTCTCCTCAACGGCATAAAGTGCGTCTCCGCTCCAAGCAAGGTCCACTATCGCGTTGCCTTGAAGCAGGTCGTCCTTGCCGAAGTCCACTTCGTAACCGAATAGCTGCTGTTTTTGCTCGCTGAGCACGTCGCGCACAATCTCCAACAGTTGGTCGTCCACGGCGTTTATCAGCTCTCCCGCCGAAAGGTCGGTGTACAACACTCCGTCATCATTTCTCAGACCGTCGAGCTTACCGCTTTCCAACATATAGAAAATCGTTGCGGCATAGCTGTCGCGGATACTGTCCTTCATCAGAATGTTGCCTGTGAGCCCCTCTGAAAGCAAATTGCCACTGCCGTCGTCGTTGAACAAAATACCCCAGTTAGCGTTGTTCATAATGTCGGCGTCGTAGATACCCAGCTCTTCGAAAGCGTACTTGTTGTACAGAATACCAAGCGTACCGTACATATACGGAACAAAATAGTTCACCATGCTAACCGTTTCGCCGGTCTCACCAATTACAAGGTTGCCGAAAGCGTCGGAAACCTTATCGATAATACCTTCTTCAATGTTGCCGCTGTTGTGTACATATCCTGTAACAGCACTACCAAAGCTTGCAGTATACGCTTCTTTGTCAAAATAGTTAAGCGGCACGAGCATATTGCTCTCAATCAGCTTTTGAATAGCATATTCGCTGGGGCACACTACGTCGACGTTGCTGTCGCCTTGGGTTAAACGCGTAAGCATGGTTTCGTTAGTGTCAAAGGTGACGTAGGTTATATCGATATCTCTGCCTGTCACCTCTTTGTAGTACGTCTTGAAGTCGTCCTCGTAGTCGTAGATATAATCCGCCCAGTTGTATACCACAAGTTGGTCGGTAGTATCGCCGTTATTTACACACGCGGCAAATGCGGTCAACAAGAAGCAAAGTAGCAAAACGTAGGACACCACCGATAAAAACTTCTTCATCTTTTGTCCTCCTTTGCGCCGTTTCTCTTTATGTTGACAAGCAACAGCAGGGTGAACATCACCACGAAGAAAATCGAGAATACTGCAAACCAGAATGGTTCAAGACTCTTTACGCGAGCGTCCTCATAGATATAGGTAGACAGCGTCTCAATGCCTGTGTCGCCCTTGTTGAATTGCGTGATAACGAAGTCGTCGAGAGACAAGGTGAACGCCATAGCAAATCCCGACACAATACCCGGCATAATGTAGGGGAAAACGACCTTAATCATCGCCGAGAACGGATTTGAACCTAGGTCAAGTGCCGCCTCGTACATATTGGGGTCCATCTTCTGTAACCGTGGCAGAATAGACAACACCACGTAAGGCGTGCAGAACGCAACGTGACTGATAATCAGCCGAGTCATACCCTGCGGGAAAATAAAGCTGAACACCGCGAAGAATACCATAAGAGACACTGCCATGACAATCTCGCTGTTAATCATGGGCAGTTGGTTAACAGTCAAGGTCACTTTCTTGACACGGCGACCCAGCGCGAAAATGCCAATTGTTGCGAACGCGCCGAAAACCGTCGAAATTACACTTGCAGAAAGGGCAAGTATTGCGGTAAATTTCAACGCCGACAGCAATCCTGCATTCTTGTCGGGGTCAAATAGCGCTGCGTACGAGTCAAAGGAAAAGCCGTTCTTGAAACTGAAATAGCTGTTGCCGGAGAAGCTGAATATGATTATCAAAAAGATTGGCAGATACAGTAAAGCTAGCACCAACCCCAAATAACCGTCGGCAAAAATGCGCGCGATGAGATTCTTTCTTTTCATAATACGCTACTCACCTCCTCATCTTTGCTCGTCAGGCTCGTGATGACGTTAGCCACAATGACTAGCACCAGCATCACAAGGCTCATGACGCTACCCACGCCGAAGCTGTTGGTTGTTTTGGAAAAGTGCATATTTATCGCATCGCCAAAGAGGAAAATTTTGCTACTTGACAAAATCTCCGAAATGGCAAACGTCGAGATTGCAGGAATGAAGGTCATGGTAATTCCGCTCACGATGCCCGGCATAGAGAGTGGAATAATAGTCTTTCGTAGCACCGTCAGCTTGTCCGCGCCAAGGTCCTCGGCGGCTTCGATATAACTGTGGTCGATAGAAACAAGCGTCGTATGCAGTGGCAATATCATATACGGCAGATAGTTGTACACCATGCCGAACAGCACCGTGCCCATGCCCAGCTTTACGCCAATAGCCATAAATATCGCCTTGGTGGAAAGAGTACGAATGAGGAAATTGACCCACATGGGCAATATGAACAACAGCACGAATACCTTGCTTGAGGCGTGGTACTTGGCGAGTAAATACGCGCAAGGGTAGCCTATCACAAGGCAAATAAGTGTCGTCACCGCGCCGATTATCAGCGAATTGCCGAGCACCGTCAAGCCTCCGCCCGCGTCACTGAAGAATTCCGCAAAGTTGGCCAGCGTCAGTCCGCCGTCGTCGCCTAGAAATGCGTTAATGAGAATGATTACCAGAGGCACCACCACGAACAGCAACAAAAACAGCATATAGGGGTAGGCTAGCGCCTTACGTGAAAAACGAAACTTAAACTTCTTCTTCATCTTTCACCTCCTCTACAATCAGCTTGTCGGGAGCAATCTTAATTCCCACGCGGTCGTTAATGGACCATTCGTAATCGGAATCTACAAAAAAGTCGTAGTAAGTGTCGGTACGCACTATGCACTGCCAATAGCTGCCCTTGTATATAGTCGAGATGATGGTTGCGCCAATGATGCCGTCCTCTTCGTCGTCGGTCAACTCCACGTCGTCAAAGTCGACGGATACGCGCACCTTAGTGCCTTCGGGAAGGTTGCTTACGCACTCGAATCTGCCGTCGCAGAATTCCACGACGTTCTCTTCGTACATCTCGCCGTCGATTGTGTTGATAAGGCGGGACTTGTGCATAATGTGGAAGTCAAATGGCTTGATATACAGACCAATCTTGTCGCCTGCGTTGACTTCAACGTTGTCGTGGATTATCAGCTCGTTGCGCTCCTCGCCGTAGGTCAAGGCAGTCACCTGGTAATGGTCGCCCTTGAACACGCACGTCAATACGTCAGCCTCTACCAAACACTGCTTGTCGGTGAGCGAAACTATGTGAATATCCTCGGGACGAATGATTACGTCGATAGGCTCGTCGTGTTTAAATCCCGAGTCCACGCACTCGAATTTATGCCCGGAAATATCGACGCAAAAATCCTTCACCATCGTGCCCGATAAAATATTCGACTCGCCTATAAAGTCGGCTACAAAGGCATTTGCGGGCTCGTCGTAGACTTTTGTGGGCGTTCCTATCTGCTGAATTTCACCGTCTTTCATTACGACGATGGTATCGGACATGGTCAACGCTTCTTCTTGGTCGTGGGTGACGTAGACGAAGGTTATGCCCAGTTGCTTGTGCATTTGCATAAGCTCCAACTGCATGTCCTTGCGCATTTTGAGGTCGAGCGCTCCGAGAGGCTCGTCAAGCAATAATACCTGCGGTTCGTTGACAAGCGCGCGGGCAATGGCTACGCGTTGCATCTGTCCGCCCGATAGCGAATTGACAGAACGGTGACCGTAGTCTTCAAGGTCCACCATTCGTAGCGCGTTATTCACCTTGTCGGAAATTTCCACCTTTGTCAAGTGGCGCATTTTCTGTACGCGGTTGCCCTTCTTGTCCGTCACAGGCTCGCCGTCGGGTATCAGCTTCATTTTGAGACCGAAGGCAATGTTATTGAACACGTTCAGGTGCGGAAACAACGCGTATCTTTGAAATACCGTGTTGATATTGCGCTTGTGCGGAGGCAGGGTGGTAATGTCAGCGCCGTTGAAAAGAATCGTGCCGCTGGTGGGCTGTTCGAATCCCGCAATCATGCGTAGCGTCGTAGTCTTGCCACAGCCGGACGGTCCAAGCAAAGTGACGAATTCACCGCGCTTGATGGTCAGCGACAGGTTCTTCACTACCGGCTTGTCGCTGTACGATTTGTTAACGTTTCTAATCTCGATAATCTTGTCGTCCATGGCTAGACCTCCTATGTGCAAAAAAAATCACCCACAGACAAATAAATTGTTTACAGTACTGCCGCATTTCACGACGCAAGCATGAGCCGAATTGACTACTCTTGCATATACGATAAAGAATTTGTTTGCCTTGGGCAACGCTAAAAGTATATATGATATGTCGAGTTATGTCAATTATTTTGTAGTATTTTTCTCAATATACGTCAAAAACTGAAAAAAAGCTATCGACACAATAAAAAAGCCCTCCCTATGTGCGGGAGGGTTGTCATTACAGCACCGTTGCGCCCGAATGGCGAATGAGCAGGGGGAGAATATTCTTCTCGCCGTAGGTTTGGCGTATCTTTTCGATAAATTGGGCTGCATATTGCGTAGGAACTACGCAAAGTACCGTGCCTGCGAAACCGCCACCGTGTACGCGCGCGCCGCACGGACAAATGCTCCTCGCAAGCTTTATCGCGTCGCTTATAGCCGTGTCGGTCTCGTCCACCGCACAATTTTGCAGTTGGTAGAGGCTACTGTCTCCCGACTCGTTAATCAATTTTATCAAAGTGTCAACGTCACCGCTCAAAAGAGCACGCTCACATTGGCTCACACGTCGGTTTTCTTCGAAAAAGTGCTTGGCGCGCAATGCGGGACGTTGCCCAACTTTTGCACAAACCTCGTCATATTGGTTGAAAAAGGCGTTCTCGTCCACTTCTATCAAGCGAGATTTGCCAAAATACTGCGCAACGGCATACATTTCGGCGGGAATTTCCGCATAAAGGTGGGAAAGTCCCGAATGTGACAGTCCTGTGTCAATCAAAACGAGTTGAAAAGCGTCATTTGCCACTTTCAGCCGCTCAAAAGTCAAATCATTAGCAAAATCCAGCTTTACAAGACCACCGACAGCCACTACGCTCTGATCGAGCAGTCCGCAAGGCTTGTTGAAGAACTCATTTTCGGCGAATTGCCCCGCTTTGCTCAAAGTTTCCGGCGAAATCGCTCCGTCGTTAAAACAATGATTGACGATTGAGCCGACAGCTAGTTCAAATGCCGCGCTAGAGGACACTCCTGCGCCACTCGGCACGGTAGACACCGTGTACGCGTCGAAGCCACCAATTCTGTAGCCCGCGTTTTTGAGGTAGGTAAGCACGCCCTTGACAAGTCCCGCGCTGCCGACAGGCTTTGCGTCGTCGTCAATGTTGATGCGAATGGGATTGCGGTCCTCTCCGAGAATACGCACTACGCTCGTGTCGGTAGGACGGAATGCCGCCACAATGTCGAGGTTAATAGCAGAGCCTAGCACCACACCGCCGTTGTGGTCCAGGTGATTTCCGACGAATTCCACTCTGCCGCTTGACGAGCAGAAATATGCGTAGTCATAGCCGAAGCTCCGCTTAAATTCGCAAATAGCTTGCTCAAAGCGCTCAACGTCGCTGATATTGCGTCTGCCGTAAAGGTCATGCAGGTGTGGAATAATTTGTTGTGAGTAGTAAAACTTTTGCATAAAATAGACACTCTCTCCGTTTCGCCAAGAGTAGGCTTGTTCGTACTGTACATATCTTAGCATACGGCAACGAAAAAATCAACAAATAAAATTTCAGTTGTCGACAAATTGTAAGCAACTGAAGTATAGGCGCAAAAAAAACAAGCAAGGCGAACCTTGCTTGTTTTTTTAGTTTTAATTGCTTCTAGCCGAGTAAGTTTTATCCTCTGAATTCAATTGTGCTGATAGTCACAAATTGGTTACTAGAACCAGCTGTAACATTAAACACTATTTGATAGTAGCAATTAGTCCATCCTTGCTCACTAGTTACAGTTGCAGTACCATTAGCTTCGTGAGTCAGTGTTTGGGTGAAAATAGGCTCTGCGCCTTCTACTGTGGGATCAGAACTATAAACTTTAAGTGTAACAGAATTTACAGTTACTGTGGCAGCACCAAAATTAACAACAATCTTAGTAATCTTGCCTTCAATAGCGTTCTTACCAGTAAGTTTTCTGTCTACGCCAGTAAGGTTCTTGCCGCCGAAACGCCACGGCGTTTGATCAGCGTTACCTTCAATGTTCCAAGTGATACCGTCAACTTCAACGTCGCAACTACCTGCATAAGCGTTGTTTGAACCTTTCGTGCTTGTGGTCAAAGTATAAACAAGTTTGGTATTGTCGGGAACTTCGGGTTCTTCGGGTTCTTCAGGTTCTTCAGGTTCTTCAGCTGCGGGAACAGCAAGGACAAACTTCGCTACGAATTGAGAGACGCCTACAGCGGAAGCATTTTCACCGGAAATACGGAAAGTCTCGCTTGCAGAGATTGTATCGAAAGTTCCGTAAGTTCCAAGATAATAAATCTTTTTGTTTACAGTGAACGTCAATACGCCAGCATCTTTATCCCATACCCAAGGTTGAGTGGATTCGTCCACAAGAACTTGACGGTTGCTGCTGTTGAGTTCAAGGAACTTGCCGCCGACTTTAATTGTCCAACCACCGGTTACGCGAGCAAGAGTATATGTTGCTGCTTTCGTAATATCTTCGGTTGTTTCTTGGAAGTTAGCAGAGGTGAGTGTTCCTGTTGCATAAAGTGTCTTTTTAAGGGATGCTTGATACAAACCGAAGACATAAGTGCCTGCTACGGGACGAGCAAGACCGTTTACATCGGTTGTTTCTACCCATTGAGCTACAAATTGAGATACGCCAACTGCCGAAGCATTGCTGTCAGTAATACGGAATGTCTCACTTGCAGAGATTGTATCGAATGTTCCATAAGTTCCAAGGTAATAAATCTTGCTGTTTACAGTGAACGTCATTACGCCTGCATCGCCATTCCAAACCCAAGGTTGTGTGGATGCGTCTACAAGGACTTGACGGTTGCTGCTGTTGAGTTCAAGGAACTTGTCGCCAACTTTGATGGTCCAGCCACCATCTACTTCTGCAAGCGTGAATGTAGCTGCTTCAGAGATGTCTTCTGTTGTTTCTTGGAAGTTAGCAGAGGTGAGTGTTCCCTTTCCATAGAGAACTTTGTCAAGAGATACTTGATACAAACCAAGTTTGTATGTGCCTGCTACAGGAGCGGGTGTACCATTAGTTACATTTACATTAAGAGTTAACTCTACCGATTTTGCAGCAAGTTGACCGACTTTAACGGTAGCAACCAAAATAAGTTCGCCACTTGCAGGAGCAGTGATTGTGAGAACGCCGTCTTTGAGTGATGCCCAATCGGGTTCGCCGTTCTTAACCGACCAAGTGATCTCTACACCGGCATAGCTTGCGCCGATTTCAGTAAGGTCAATGTCGCCTGCTTTCTCTACGTTCTTCTCAACTGCTGCAATTTCTTTCTCGATGTCTGCAAGAACGTCAGCATCGGATTTCTTTTGAGAGTTGATTACGAAGCATTCATAGACTTCGCAGTCGCCCTTGGAGTAGGTAACAACGATTGTACGAGCGTCTTTGAAGGATTGCGGAGTGATATTCAGCTTGCCGTTAGCGAAGTTAGCCGTTCTCTCTGCGCCACAAACGTGTACGGAGATTGTTACGCCGTCAACTGTGGGCATATTAATTGTCGTGTTGGCAATAACAAGGCTGGGAAGTTTAGCGATTTCAGCGTTGACCTTCGTCACTGCTTCTTTGATAGCAACTGCATCAGCATAGGTCTTAGCAGTTCCGCCAATCTTGACGTCGTCTGCCGACAAGGGTTGAATCTGGAAGCCTTTGTAGTAGCCGAGGATACCTGTTACGTCGATTACGTCGCCAACCTTAACAGTATTCCACAAGCCGTAAAGAGCGTTGTAGGTGTCGTCGGTTGTTGCTGCCGAATAGTGAAGACCCATATACTTGGAAACGGAAACCGCAATTTCTTGTGAGTCACCGTTCTTCACATAGAACAATACAGCATTGTTGCCAACTTCGGGAGCATCGGTAAGAACTTTGGAAACTGTCCAACCGGTGAGGCTTACGAAAGTGGATTCGTGATAGAGAACTGAGCTTACACCTGCAACAGCGTCGTTGTCGAGAGCGTAAACGTGATCTTTGGGGTTAATCTTCTCAATCTTTTCGTCAACTACGCAGTTACCGTTGGAGTTATTCTCCCACAGACCGTTGTAGTCCTTGGAGGTTGCGCCGGTGATGGTTACGTGAACGCCGACTTCCATCTTTTCAAGGTCAGCTTCAGTTGCCTTTACTCTGTAGAAATAGTAGCCGAAGCAGAAATCGTCATCAACAGCATAGAAAGTAGCGTTCTTGTAGCTCATACCAATCTCGTGAATAGCTACGATATAACCGCTGAAATCTACGGGTTGATCTGCTTGAGAGTAGATATTGTGAACGCCAGCTACGTGTTCTGCCTGTTCGCCGACGGTCAAGTTGTACTTAACTGTTGCTTTTTCTTCATCTTGACCTTCTTCATGATAGGTGAACGTAGCCCAGAGTTGAGCTTTCTCGTCTGCGCCTTCGGGAAGAGTCACTTTGCAAGTGTTGCCTTCAACTTTGAGAAGGTGGCTGTAATCATCGGGTACCGACCAAGTAATCGTAGCGGTTTCTCCTCTGAATTCAAAAGAGGATTGAAGAGGGAAATCGTCACTGACCTTTGCGCCCTTTTGGGGGAATACAAAGTTGTCAGAGAACTTGTAAACGTCCATGTAGTCAACGGTTACAACGAAGTCCTTGGTATTTTTGCCGCCAAGAGAAACAGTAAGAGTAACTTCTTCTACCGTGTAACCTCTGCTGTAATTGACTTGAGCAAGATAGTCTTTACCTTCTCTTTCAACGATCGTTATTACGTCGCTGCTGGAAGTCCAAGTTGCAGGATAGGTCTTGGTCTCGTCACCGAGCGTGGCGGGAAGGTCGAAGTCTTCGGTAACAACAGCCGGTGTCTCGAGGAAGTAACGGTCAAGAGCATCTGCTTTGCTGATGCCACCACATGCCGCAAGAACAACCGCGCTCGTTACGCACAAAACTACCAACAACGCAATCAGTGTCAATCTTGTTGTCTTTTTCATGTAATTTTCTCCTTATTAAATTTTTCTGTTATTTTGAATAACTGAATACTGTGATATTGCCGGAGCCTTTCTCATATTGGAAGCCGGCAACTTTGAGCACATCACCCACTTCGATAGCGCTAGCTGACGTTGCAGACACGGTGAACGTGAAAGTTGCTTCCGTGCCGGTTGCGCCCTTAGTCGTCAATTTATTGGCAGTACCCGTGAAAGTGATAAGACCCTTTACGCTGTCGTATTCGGCACTAGTAACCGTTACTTTGCCGTAGCAGTTTTTGCTGGCGTTCTCGGAATACTTCGTCGTATCGTCAAAGGTGAGATAGTAGTTGGCTTGCTTTGTCTTGGACTTGTGTTCACCGGAGTAAACGTCGTCCCACTCGATACCGGACAATTGCCAACTGCCACTGTGCTGTTTCAACACGCCGATGATGACGTAGAGGTCACCAAGCTTCATCTTGGAACCGGAGTCGTCGTTGTAGCCGGTGTAGACGTTCAAAGTATATGCCTTGCCGTCGTCGCCGATTTGCGTAGCAATGAAAGTGTGTGTACCACTACTGCTAATAACTACTTCGGTCAAGTAAGCCTCAATGCTGTAGAAACCAATGTAATCCTTGAAAGCGTTGGGGTTGGCAAGGAAGTCTTTAATAGAAAGAGGCTTTACCTCGTCGGAATACAGCGGGTCTTCCAACTGGGAATTGAGACGAAGTTGAATTTTCTTAGCGAAAGCAGCTGCCTTTTGAAAAACTTTGTAATACTCGTCGGTGGGGTCGCATTTATTAGCAGAGAAACCGTTCTCAACGAGTTCAAGGTTCAACAGCTTCAAGTTCTTGTCGCTGTCCGTCTTGTACCAAACGTAACCCAACAAGCGTTGACCGACAGAGTCTGTCTTGGGCTTGCCACCCGTGGTAGATTGCAATACAATTAGGGTAGCCTTTGACAGCTGCTCTTGTACAAAATTGGAAGCAGCCTTGCCCCACTTTTCCCAACCGCTGGTGCTTTCGGGTGTGTCGATGCCGTAGTAGCGGACGGTGCCGACGTTGACGAAGTTGGTCGTGTCACCATCGGTGTAGCTCGCAACTTTTGCCTCGCCTATGCCGTCCTTAGAGAATGACTTGCCATCGTAGGATGCTTTAAGTTTGAGTGATTTCGTAATCTTGTCGTAGTGCTCGGTGTTGTCGGCAATCTTGTTTGTGTCGCACGCGACTAAAACACACGACAACACTAAGAGCAATGCAACAAGTACAGGAATTAATTTTTTCATGTACTAATCCTTTTAATAATTGGCTTATTTGCCACCGCAGTTCTTATAAGCGTCTCTCAATGCCTTAGCTGCATCCGGCTTTTGTCCGCTGATAACGTATTGAACTACGTTGCCTACTTGTTCACGAGCTGTGGAGGAACCAACGAAAGCGGGAGAGGTGAAATATCTTTCGGTGAGACCTTCTGCTGCAAGAGCTGCTCTGGCAACTACGTCGCTGTCAGCGTTATCCAAGAAATCTGCATAGAAAGGAACTTCGTAAACGGACTTACGAGAGGGGTTGTAACCGCTTGCCTTGGAGAAGGTAGCTTGGAAGGTAGGATCAAGGAGTTCTTTCATGAACAACCAAGTCATGATTTCCTTTTCATCGGGGTTGGATACGCTGTGACCGCCGCGAAGCATTACGAGTGACGGACCTTGAGAAATGCATTCGTCATGAAGTTTGCCTTGAGCGTCAACGTATGCGGGAATACCCGTAACACCGGTTGTGAAAGCGCTGCTCTTTTGGTTAGAAGCGCCTGCGGAAGAACCGATGCAGTATACAAGACCACCTTTTTCGGGTCCTTTAATGAACAGACCGCTGGTGTAAGAACCGTAGAGTTCTTGGGTTGTAATCCAACCTTTGTCATAGTAGCCGGCAATTTCTTCAAGCCAAGCCTTTGCGCCGTCGTTGTTGAAGATGTAACGGTTGTCGCCTTCTACTGTCGTGTAGCCAAAGCCGCGTTGCATTGCCGTAGTGATGAACCAGTTAGCTTCGCTGTCGTAACCGAGCGGCGTGCATCCTTCCCACTTTTCAGCAATAATAGCGCATTGTCTCCACAGTTCGTCCCAAGTCGTAGCGGGTTGAAGTCCAAGTTCTTCAAGAGCGTCTGCATTGTAGTAAAGCAGCTCGGTGGACTTAACGAACGGAAGGGTAAACAGAGCGTTCTTGTCGTAGCTAGCGGGTACACCATAGTAGTAGCTAGCATAACCTTCGTTGAAGTAACCTTCGACAAAGTCATCCTTCTCTTCTTGAGTGAAACCGATGCGTACGGTCTTGGTCGTGCCGTCTTCAAGTGGAACGTCGTAGTTGTCAGCTTTCAAGAGATACTTGTTGAGGTCAACAACCAATTCACTCGAAAGATATTGAGCAACGTGGTCTGCATAGCAATACGCAAGGTCGGGTTGAAGTCCTGCTTGAATGTCAGAACGAACCTTACTCAAAACTTGATCATATCCGCCGGGAGCAATGTGTTGCACTTTCCAGCCGGGATATTTCTCTTCAAAGGTTTTGATTGCATTCTGCGTTTGCGTCTGCAACGAGTCTCCTTGAGAAGAATAGAAGATAATCGTATGTTCGTAGTCAGCCGCATCTTCGCACGCTGCAAAAATCGTCAAGCAGCCTGCAAGTAGCATAACGACAACGATCATGCTAATGAGTAGTTTTTTCATAGTTTTCTCCTTTTTATTATTTTAATTCAACGCGTTTGGGCGCGTAAATTACAAAATTGAAGTCTTTCTTGTTGTGAAATAATTTACCTTTACAATAGTTTGCGCAATACGGCAATAAACTTTCGCCGTATTGCGTAAACCGAAAAATTTGGATTTTAACCCTTTGTACCGCTCTTAGATACACCGCGCATAATGTACTTGCGGCAGGTGAGGAAGAGAACGAACAGAGGCGCACTTACCATGCAAACTGCTGCCATCTTCAAGGTGTTCAGCGATTCCGATTGACCGTAGAGACCGTCATACATCGTGCTGCCGTCAGCTTGTACTCTGTCGACGAAGCCGCCGGTTACCCAGTTGGTGATCATTTGCCAGTTCTCGGTATTGACCAGACGCGGCCAAATGTAGCTATTCCAAGTACCGATGAACTTCAACAGAGTGATTGAAATAAGCGTCGGAGCTGTCAAAGGAACCATAACCTTAATCAGATAGCCGAGGTCGGAGAGTCCGTCCACCTTTGCCGCCTGATAGAGCGAATTGGGAATCTGCATAAAGTTGTTACGAAGCAAGTAAATGTAGTACACACTTACAAGGAAGGGCAGAATAAGTACCGTGTAGGAGTCCGTCCAACCGAGCTTAGCAACTACGATATAGTTACTGAGGGTATACATTTCGCCCGGAATCATCATGGTCGCAAGCATTACCGCAAATAGAATGTTCTTGCCCTTGAATTCCATACGAGCCAGCGCGTAAGCCGTCAGTATCGTCAGTATTACGCCAAGCGTTGTGGAAAGCAAACCAACAACGATTGTGTTGATGAGAATTTGCCCAAAGGAGCCGCCGTTATTACCGGAACTGGTTTGATGCAATACTAGCGAATAGTTGCCCCATTGGAATGTCTTGGGGAAGAAGGTAGGTACCGCTTCGCGGAATTCCGGCTCCGTCTTGACGGATGACATAACCATCCAATAGAAGGGAAGGAATGCAAGGAGCGCGCAGAATGTCAAGAAAATATAGACGAATACGTCCTTGACGATGCGTTGAGTCTTTTGCTTCTTCAATTGACGCTCTACGTCGAATTCCGTAGGAGCTTGTTCAAATTGCACCGAGCCACTATTCTCAACAACAGGAGCTTGTTCCTCAGCAACAACTGCGGGAGATTCTACTGCAAGTTCTTCGGAGTCTTGCGGCAAAACAACTTGTTCTTCGGGAGTTACGATTTGTTCAGTTTCAGTTTTCTTCTTAGCCATATCGCACCTCCTTATTTATACGTTGTACGCTTTTTGGTAACCATGTTGTTAATCCAAGTGATGAACATGATGATGATGAACAACATTAGCGAGCCAGCGAATGCGTAGCCTGTTTGACCAAGTTCTATGTAGCGGTATAGATATCCTACCATTGTACCCATATCATAGTCCATACCCATTTCTACACCGAAAATACCTACGATTGCGGAATATTGCTTCATGCCGCCCATGATACCTGTAACGAGCAGGTAGCTGATTTGCGGGGAAATCATGGGAGCGGTAATTTTCCACAGAACGGTGCTGCGGCTTGCGCCGTCAACTTTTGCAGCGTCGTAGTATTGCTTGTTGATGCTCTGCAATGCCGAGAACAGAATCAAGATTTTGAAAGGAAGTCCCGACCAGACCTCGTACACTATTACTACGATGTACTTTGCCCAAGGTATAGACAACGCTTCACCAATTTCCCAATGCGGAGAGGTAATGCCCGTCCAGTCAATCTTAGTGCCTAAAATTAGGTTGACTAAACCCCAAGTGCTGCCATCTGCGCCGGTCTCCAACTGTGTTTTGGTACCGATAACGCTGAAGAAGGTTGCAAATACGGCGCCCATTGCCAACGCGTTGGTGAGGTACGGCAGGAAGAGTATCGTTTGATACGCCTTTTGCACTGCCTTGATGGAGTTCAACGCAACGGAAATGAGCAAAGCGAGTAACGTTGAAAGAGGAACGGAAACAAACGTGAATACGAGCGTATTCACAAGGCATTGCACGAAGGACGCGCCGCCCGTACCGGTATCACCCTTCAAAACGCGGATGAAGTTCTCAAAACCCCACTTGTCAAAGCTGCCGGTCATGGCACTATAATTAACTTTAAAGGAGTTGATGAACGCCGCGATGATGGGATAGAAGGTAAATACTGCCATTAACGCCAACGCGGGGATCATGAAGAGCCAGCCGCTTTGCGATCTCAGCGCGCGACGAGCCTTTTCACCCTTGGTGAGCGTTGGACCGTCTGCAATCACCAAATCCGCTTGGACGTCTTTTGGCGTTTGATTTTTAAATTCTGCCATTAGCGTATCCTCTCTTCGGTTTCTCCGTTAAACAAGAATACCTTGTTGGGTTTGAGTGTGAACTTGAGCTTATCAGCCTTAGCAGGCAAAGCTACGTCGCTGTCGATGATGCAGCGTACCGTGGGCTTCGTGGAGCTCTCGTGAGTGGAAACGACGGACTTGTCTCTACCCATGACTTCAACGTGGTCAACGTTCAACGTCAACGTGCCGATACGAACGCGTGAAGCGGGGTCATACACAAATCCCTCGGGACGAACACCGACGTAAACGTCTTGGTCTTCGAGTTCGGTATTCATGATGACGTCTTCGCCAACGTAAACCTTCTTGTTGAATACTTTGCCCTTGAAGATATTGATTGGGGGAGTTCCAAGGAAGTTGGCAACGAACAGGTTGTTGGGATCGTCGTAGATGCCTTGCGGATCGCCAATCTGTTGCACTACGCCCAACTTCATAACAACCATAATGTCGCAAATGGACATTGCTTCTTCTTGGTCGTGGGTTACGAATACGGTCGTAATACCTGTCTCGCGTTGAATACGCTTGATTTCCTCACGGGTTTGCAGACGCAAACGAGCGTCCAAGTTGGACAGAGGTTCGTCGAGAAGCAGCACGTTGGGCATCTTGACCAGAGCGCGAGCGATTGCAACACGCTGTTGCTGACCGCCGGAAAGCTCGCTGGGCTTACGTTGAAGCAAGTCCTCGATTTGCACCAGGCGCGCCGCGTCCAAAGCGCGAGCATTACCCTCTTCCTTCTTGATACGCATGTTATCAAGCGGGAAACGAATGTTCTGCTCAACAGTCATGTGGGGATACAACGCGTAGTTCTGGAAAACCAGACCAATGCCGCGTTTCTCTGCCGCAAGGGTGGTTACGTCTTGCTCATCAAACAAAATTTTGCCCGATGAAGGAGACTCCAAGCCCGAGAGCATGAAGAGAGTTGTTGATTTTCCGCAACCGGAAGGTCCAAGCAGACCGACGAGTTTACCGGAGGGTATCTCGATATTCATATCGTCAACCGCTCTGACCTCTTTGCCGCCCTTGTTTCTGCTGGGGAAAATCTTTGTTAGGTTCTGAAGTGTAATTTTCATAAGCGTTATACCTCGCGCTTTATTATTTTTATTTTTA
>JAFLVL010000009.1 GCA_022508325.1 Clostridiales bacterium
GTTCGGCTGGGGCGCATTGCGTAGCACCTAAGTCCCCAGACGAATACCCGAGGCGCTATTTGTCGCTATGCTTCAAAAAATAATAGTCGAACAGGTGGTCACCGCAGGCAAGCTTCTCAAGCATTGCTTTGCGAATGACGTTCATGTCATAGGGAACTGATACTCGGCGGTAACTCCAACCGTTCTCGTCGTACTCTATCACTATGCCGCACGCAATCGGGTCGGGGTGACAGCCTACGCTTCCCACGTCAACGTAAATTCGCTTGCCCACAATGTCGCATGGCGAATGCTTGTGCCCGAAAAACACCGCGTCGCAATTCATTTTGTCCAAACTCGCAAATATCTTGTCGAACTTCTCTGCAGTAGGCTCTGTCTGCAATGGCATGAAGGGGTAGTCCTCCATGCTCGTCCAAGGTTGCACGAACGCGTAATGGGCAAATGCAAGCGTAGCTCCTCCGCAGTTGCGAGTGACGAATAGCGGGAATTTCTCCACTTTTTGTCTCTGTTCTTCCGTTAAAGTCGCAAATACCTGCACCTTATGCTCGGCAGGAACGTTTGACAGATTGCGAACCGCCGTATGATTCATTGCAAAGTCACGGTCATGATTGCCCAGCACCAAAGTGACGTCGGATCTGGACAAAAGCAGCTCCAAACACTCGAACGAATTAGGTCCAATGGATATTACGTCGCCTGTATGAATGATTTCGTTGCACTTTTCCTCGTCCAACAGCTGTAAAATTGCTGTCAAAGCCGCAAAATTACCGTGAACGTCGCTTATTACGCCAATTTTCTTTTTCATAATTATAATTATAGCCAATCGCGCAACAAAAAGCAATAAAGCCGTCAAAATTTCAGTCGCGATAGTTGGATTTGCGCGCGATTTATGATAGAATGGAAATTGAGGTGCTTTATGATAACAGTAAAAGACAATATTTTCCGAATTGACACGGCAAACACAACCTATATCTTTCGCGTAACTCCCACCAACCACCTTCAACACCTCTATTATGGCGCAAGAGTGGGCGAAATTGACGACGTGAGTTTTCTCGCGGAAAAACAAGGTAGCGGGCAGGGCACTGCCATTGCTCTCGAAACAAAAGAAGGCAAATTCTTCCCCGACAACACTTCATTGGAGTGCTCGTCGGTTGGGCGTGGCGACTATCGCGAAAATATCGTCACAATAGCAGACGGCAACGACAACATCGTGTGTGAATTTCTATTCGATAGCTACGAACTGATAGACGGCTTCACTCTGCGCGAATTACCGTCAAGTCGCAACAAGGAGCAAACCATTGCCGTGCATACTGTTGACAGCGCGCGAAAGCTCAAGCTCACCCTCTACTACTCCACCCATAAAGACAGCGACGTAATAGTCAAAAGCGTTGCCGTCACTAACGAGGGCGACGACGAGGTGCGCCTTCTGCGCGTGATGAGCAACCAACTGGATCTGCCCGAAGACGACTTCACTCTCGACACCCTTGACGGCGCGTGGGCGCGCGAAAGGTATATAAACAGCGAAAAACTGCGTGTGGGCGTCACCAAAATAGACAGCAAGCGCGGAATAAGCAGTAACACACACAACCCCTATATCGTACTGAAAAAGAATGACTGTACGCTCCGTCATGGCGAAGCGTACGGCTTCAATCTGATATACTCCGGTAACCATGCGGAAATTATCGACAAGACGCCGCTACACAAGGTGCGCGTATTGAACGGAATAAACGATAGCGGTTTTTGCTGGCATTTGAGTGCAGGTCAAACCTTCTACTCACCCGAGGCAACTCTATGCTACTCCGACAAAGGAACTAACGTACTATCGCAACGCTACCACCGTTTCGTCAATAATTGCATAATTCCCGAGCAATGGGCGTATCGTGAGCGTCCGATTCTGGTCAACAACTGGGAAGCGACATACTTCAACTTCACCGAGAAAAAGATTCTCGACATTGCAAAGAAAGCAAAAGAACTGGGTATCGAGCTGTTCGTGTTGGACGACGGCTGGTTCGGCAGTCGCACCGACGACACGAAGGGACTTGGAGACTGGACGCCCAACAAAAAGCGTCTACCCAAGGGTCTGGACGGACTGGCAGACAAAATCAATCAACTGGGATTGAAATTCGGCATTTGGGTAGAGCCGGAAATGGTCAACGAGAACAGCGACCTCTACCGCGCGCACCCCGATTGGGCTGTTAAACACCCCGACTACGAGCCACTAAGATGCCGCAACCAATTAGTTCTCGACCTTGCCAACCCCGACGTATGCGACTACGTTATCGACGCTATGTGTAAGGTTTTCGGTTCGGCAAATATTTTCTACGTCAAGTGGGACTTCAACCGCCCGCTGACCGACGCTTATTCGCCGACTCTTTTCAACCGTCAAGGGGAATTCTATCACCGCTTTATGCTCGGCTTTTACCGAATTTTATCGACGCTGACGAAAGCCTTCCCTAATATTCTATTCGAAGGGTGCGCGTCTGGCGGCAACAGATTCGACTTGGGCGCACTATGCTACTTCCCGCAAATTTGGTGCAGTGACAACACCGACAGCTTCGACAGAGTTCATATACACGAAGGGACGCTGACTTGTTATCCCCAGAGCTGTATAGGCTCGCACGTCTCGGCAAGTCCCAATCACCAAACGCTTCGTTTGAGTACGGTAGACAACCGTTTCAACACTGCGTGTATCGGTGCGTTCGGCTACGAGCTTGACTTGACTGCCCTAAACAAAATCGACACTGACTCCGTGAAAAAGCAGATTGAATGGTACAAAAAGTACCGCAAAACGTTGCAATTCGGTACGTATTATCAGCTTAAAAGCGTTTTCTCCGACACAAAAGCAAGCTGGTGCATAATTAGCGACGACAAGTCGCAAGCGGTAGTAAACCTCACTAACACAATCGCAGAGACTATTCCCCGCCAAGAAATTTTGCGCGTGCCTGACCTTGACCCATCGGCAAAATACAAGTTTGAAACGCGTAGACAGTTGTTCAGTATCAAAGCGTTCGGCGGACTTATTAACACCGTCGCGCCCATTCACCTGAAAGAGAACGGCAAGCTGTTGGAGCTCATCGCCAACAACCATCCTTTGCAAAGCGAACAGGAAAACTACGTCCTGACCGGCGAAATGCTCGCAAAATGCGGAGTCAAACTCAATCAGGAATGGTCAAGCACAGGCTACGACTCTACCATTCGCGTAATGTTCGACTTCGGCAGCAGATTGTACGCAATAGATAAAGTGTAGCGGCTCGGGTATTCCAAACGGCTTCACTCGCGCACAAAAGGCGTGCACAGGACGCTCGTTGTAGGTTGTTTTGTAGCGGAACACCCTCGCCGACATAAGAGAGTGACTGTAATAAGACGACTGCAATGTCGCAAAGTGCGTGCTCGCAGAGCCTTCGCCTGTCCTTGGCGAACTACACGCCACGCAATTGGTGAGTTTAATTTGACTTAACGAAAGAAAAAGACTTTCTACGTTTTTGTAGAAAAGTCTTTTTTAATTTATAGTAAAGATTTATTTGCCGTAAGAAGTGAAATCAGTTGCCACCGCGAGTGAGAGAGTGTATGCAGTTTGCCCAGCCGTCGACGAGCTTTTTGCGTTTACTGTCGCTCATCTCGGGGCTGAACGTGCGTTCAATCTGTTTGTTGGACTTGATTTCTTCAATGTTCTTCCAATATCCAACCGCAAGTCCCGCGAGGTAGCACGCGCCGAGAGCCGTGGTCTCCACCACCTTTGGGCGAACGACGTCTGTGTTGAGTATGTCCGCCTGAAACTGCAACAAAAAGTTGTTAGCAGACGCGCCGCCGTCGACGTTAAGTGACTTTATCGGACTGCCGAGGTCTGCTTCCATTGCCTTAGCCACGTCGTATACCTGGTAGGCGATGCCCTCCAATGCCGCGCGAATAAAGTGTTCCTTCTTGGTGCCGCGAGTCAATCCGAATACCGTTCCGCGAACCTTAGCGTCCCAGTAGGGCGCGCCAAGTCCGACAAAAGCGGGCACGAGATAGACGCCGTTGGTGTCCTTGACCTTCAAGGCGTAATTTTCCGTCTCGGCGGCAGTGCGAATCATTCTCATCTCGTCGCGTAGCCATTGCACGATTGCTCCGCCCATAAATACGCTGCCTTCGAGAACGTAACTCGGCTTGTCGGTACAGCTTGCCGCAAGCGTAGTCACCAGTCCGTTGGAGCTGACAGGCTCGTCGCCTGTGTTCATCAAAAGAAAACAGCCTGTGCCGTAGGTATTCTTCATACTGCCCTTCTCTACGCACAGTTGCCCGAAAAGCGCGGCTTGTTGGTCGCCGACAACTCCGCAGATGGGAATATCCGAACCCACGATTGTGTGGTCTGCGTAGCCGTAGTTGTAGCTGGACGGTCTGACCTCGGGCAGCATACATTTCGGTATGTCGAACAGCTTGAGCAAATCGTCGTCCCAACTGAGCGTGTGAATGTTGTAGAGCATTGTCCTCGACGCATTGGTATAGTCGGTGGCGAAAATTCTGCCCTTAGACAGATGCCACATGACGTAGGTGTCAACCGTACCGAAAAGCAATTCGCCCCTTTCCGCCCTGCTTCTTGCGCCTGCGACGTTGTCGAGAATCCATTTGATTTTAGTCGCGGAAAAATACGCGTCCAATACAAGACCAGTCTTTTCGTAAATTAACTTGTCAAGTCCTTCGGCTTTGAGATTGTCGCAATAGTCTGCCGTGCGGCGGCATTGCCACACGATAGCGTTGTAGATGGGTTTGCCTGTAATCTTGTCCCAAACTATGGTCGTCTCGCGTTGGTTGGTTATGCCGATTGCCGCAATGTCCTCGCTCGACACGCCTGCGCGAATGAGAGCCTCGGGGATTACTCCCACTTGGCTACCCATAATCTCGTTGGGGTCGTGCTCTACCCAACCAGTGTGCGGGTATATTTGCGGGAATTCCTGTTGGGCAGAACCGACGATTTCGCCCTTGTTATTGAAAACTATGGCGCGCGAGCTTGTCGTGCCCTGGTCTAGCGCAAGAATGTATTTCATTTTGCTTCCCTCGTCGCAATAATATCTACATCGGTACCGCAAACGTTGGCAAGCAATACATCGCCTATTTTAACAGGCGCAGTTGCTCTAATATTTTTTATCTCGTCCAAGCACTCGAAAATTTTACTCTTCGCAATGGGCGCGGACGTCTTGACCGAAACACGTTTTGTCTTGGAGCCGATGACGGGCACAGAACTTGTAACCATACGCTTAGGCGCGGTTATTTCGTTGACTGCGTAGGTTGCGCCACGCGGACAAGTGTTGCCCGAAACCTTTATATTTGCCAAATCCTTGTCGTCCACCGATAGGCGGCAGCCTAGCGGGCAGTTGATACAAATCAGTTCTCTCATTTGACGCCTCCTACGTTCAACGTGACTTCAAGTTTATTGCCCTGCTTGACCTTAGCCACAAGTTCGGGCTTCAATACTATCGTTTCCATTTCGCCGGGGGTGACGATTTGTTTGCGTCTCGATACTATCTTCTCGCCGTCGAGCAGTACTGCGATTTCTACGTTTTTGAAAGCGTTCGATACGCGCATACGCAGACTGATTTGTTCTGCGTCGTCGTCCTTGCGGATTTTCTGCGGAACGACGTATCTGACACCGTTTGTGCCGCAGGTTGGTACAAACTCAGCCGTTTTAACGCCGTTTCTTATATACTTTGCGGCGCAAATACCTGCATGGCGGCTCTCCTTGCTCACGTAGTCCACCAAATCGTGAACGTGCAAAACGTTGCCGCACTCGAATATACCTTCTACGCTAGTCATCATTTGGTCGTCAACTATCGCGCCGTTGGTGATGGGCGAGATTTCCACCCCTGCATAGCCAGCAAGCTCGTTCTCGGGCAGCAATCCTACCGAAAGCAACAGCGTATCGCATTTAATTTCTTTAGCCGTCTCCATTATAGGTTGAAGTCTTTCGTCTACTTTGGCGATAACCACCGAGCTGACGCGTCCGTTCTTTGCCTTAATGTCAACGACGGTATGCGAGAACATCAGTGGAATATTGAAGTCGTTCAAGCATTGCACGATATTGCGGTTTAGTCCCGACGAATAGGGCATAAGTTCCACTACCGCCTTGACCTTTGCACCCTCGAACGTCATACGGCGCGCCATGATAAGTCCAATATCGCCCGAGCCAAGCACTACTACTTCTTTGCCTACTTTCAGTCCGTCGATATTGACCAATTTTTGCGCTGTGCCTGCGGAAAAGATTCCCGCCGCTCTTGCGCCCGCAATATTTATGCCGCCGCGAGGTCTCTCACGGCAACCGCAAGTGAGAATTATTGCCTTAGCGGCAATTTTTTGCAAGCCTTCCTGCTCCGAAACGTAAGTTACGACCTTGTCTGCCGTTACGTTGATAACAGTCGATCCAAGCTTGTAGTCAATGCCGCGTTCGAATACGAATTCTTCGTATCTTGCTGCATATTCGGGTCCTGTAAGCTCTTCTTTGAAGGTGTGCAGACCGAATCCGTTGTGTATGCATTGATTGAGTATGCCGCCGAGGTTTTCCTCACGCTCGAGAATAACTAGATCGCGTATACCCTCGTCAAAAGCTGCCGTTGCCGCGGCAAGTCCGGCGGGTCCACCGCCGATTATTACAAGATCACAGTTTTTCATCCGTCCTCCCCAGGGCAACATTGCTCTTTTTGCCGAATTTCGTAATTTCCGTCATGTCTTTGCCCAGCTCTCGCGACAGTATCTCCATAATGCGCGGTGTGCAGAAGCCCATTTGGCAACGCCCCATTCCCGCGCGGGTGCGACGCTTTACTCCGTCGAGATCGGTTGCTCCCACAGGGCGGCGAATACTGTCCACAATCTCACCCTCCGTCACGTTCTCGCATCGGCACACTATTTTGCCGTAGAGCGGATTTTGCTTGATAAGCTCTTCGCGTTCGCTGTCACTCATTTTGGCGAAACAGGATATACCTTTGCGGCGACTGATAAAATTGTCTTTTCTAACTGCTTGCAGTTTGCCCGCAATCTCTTCGGCTACGTCTACAGCTATTGCCGGCGCGGAGGTGAGCCCGGGAGACTCGATACCCGCCACGTTATAGAAATTTGGCACGTCACTCTCGCCTATTACAAAGTCGCCTTCGGTACTGTGCGCGCGAAGTCCCGCAAATTGCGTGATAATGTTTCTACGCGCCAAGCTCGGTACGCTCTTAGTTGCTGTATTAAACGCGTTGTTTAGACCGTTAAAAGTCGTATCTACGTCGTTTTTGCTAGGTACGTCGTCTGCTGTCGGTCCGACGATAATATTGCCGTGAGTGGTTGGCGCAACCAGTACGCCCTTACCCATTGCAGAGGGCAGTTGGAATAGCGTCTTGTCGCACAGTCCGCCACACTTTTTGTCAAGCAAGCAATACTCGCCCTTGCGCGAGATAATTTCCAGCTTTTTCTCGCCTACAACCTTGTTATAGATTTCGTCGGCGTAAACGCCCGCGCAGTTGACGACTATTTTTGCCTTTACAGTCTTGCGACCCAGCTTTACCTTGAAGCCGTCTCCGTCGCGGTCAATATTTTTGACCTCTTGACCGAGCAAAAATTCTACGCCGTTGGTCGCCGCGTTTTCTGCAAGCGCGATAGTCATTTCGTAAGGGCTGACGATGCCCGACGTCTCGGCGTAAAGCGCCGCTACGACCTCGTTAGCCACGTTGGGTTCCATTTCGCGAACCGCGCGACCGTCGATTACCGACAGACCCTTGACACCGTTGCGTTGACCTTGTTCAAGAAGCTCATAAAGCTTGCCTTTCTCGCTCTCGTCAAAGCACAGGACCAACGCGCCGTTCTGACGGAACGGAAAATCCAGTTCTCTCGACAACTCGGGAAACATTCTTGCGCCCAACACATTGTAGATAGCCTTATTTGTGCCTGTGTGCGCGTCAAACCCCGCGTGTACTATGCCGGAATTTGCCTTGCTAGTACCCATGGATACGTCGTTTTCTTTGTCGGCGACGGCGATTTTGAGCTGATAGCGCGCAAGTTCTCTCGCGACGGAACAGCCCACTACGCCCGCGCCGACGATAAATACGTCATACATTTGATTATATTTGCTCCTTTTTACAATACATTGTGAGGGGTGAAATTTTTGCTCCGCAAAAGTGAAATTCACCTTCGGTGAGTGAAATTTCACTCGCGCAACGCACGAATTTCACTGTTGCGCAAGGTCATTTTACTGTTTTCTGGCGACTAATTTTTTAGCTTGCGCAACAATATCGTCCACTGTCAAGCCGTAGTCGCGTTTCAAATCGTTCAGACTGCCCACCTGCGTCAGCTTGTCTCTTACAGCCACAGCGTCGCAAAGCGTCGGGCAACTAGCCGAAAGCGTTTCTGTGACAGCACCGTACAATCCGCCATGAATACTGTGGTTCTCAACGGTCAACACAGCGCCTGTCTTTTTAGCCGATTTGATGATAGCTTCTTCGTCAAAGGGCTTGATTGTGTGAATTCCTAGCAGTTCTGCAGATATACCCTCTTTTTTCAGTTTCTTCACCGCTTCGTTGGCGTCGAAAAGGGACGTTCCGCTGGCAACTATCGTTATGTCCTTGCCACCTTTAATCTTGTCTGCCTTGCCAAAGTGGAATTCGTAGCTGTCGTCAAACAGCTCTTCCGTCTGTTTGCGAACAAACCTGAGATACATTGGACCGTTGTGCTCGACGATATATGGCAGAGCCTTAGCTAGCTGTACACCGTCAACAATGTCGAGTACCGCAATGTTGGGAAGAGCGCGTAGGCTTGCCACGTCTTCAAAGCACATGTGAGTACCGCCGTTATATGTGGTATGCACGCCGGGGTCAAAGCCGATAATCTTCACGTTCTGCTCGGAATAGCATATTGACACGGCTATCTGGTCGAAAATGCGACGCGTGGTAAAGGGCGCGAAGCTGTGAATGAAGGGAATAAATCCGCTTGCGGCAAGACCTGTGGCAATGCAAGCCATATTAGCCTCGGCAATACCCACGTCTACGCAACGGTCGGGGAATTCCTTATAAAGAGCCTTTGTGCCGCCTGCGCCTGCAAGGTCGGCGTCCAATACGAAAATTTTGTCGTTTTCTCTCATCAAACGGGCAAGTCCGTCGGTATAAGCTTTTCTAAGTTCCATGTCTATCCCCTCCTATTTCAGTTCCTTCAGCGCGAGCTCATATTGCTCGTCATTAACGTTTGTGCTGTGTACGCCAATGCCCATGGTCTCGTAGAAGCTAACGCCCTTGCCCTTGACGGTATCGAGCACTATACAGCTAGGTTGTTTTTTCTGCTTTTTGGCGAATTTGATAGCCGCGTCGATTGCCTTGTGGTCGTGTCCGTCTACGCGTTGCGTAACGAATCCGAAAGCGTCAAACTTGGCTTCGATGTCTTCAATGTCAATTACGTCCTTGGTCAGTCCGTCAATCTGCATTTTGTTGCTGTCGACGAATACGATTATGTTATTGAGGTGCTTGCTACCCGCAAACATTGCGCCTTCCCAGTTCTGCCCCTCTTGCAGTTCGCCGTCGCCTGTGATGACGTATACGTGACCGTCGAGCCCCTTTGCCTTGTTGGCGAGCGCAAGTCCGCACGCGCAGGAAAGTCCCTGTCCGAGACTGCCCGCAGTCATGTCTACGCCGGGTGTCAGGTTGATATTCACGTGTGAGGGCAAACGAGTGCCGAGCTTGTTCAACGTGTCAAGCCATTCCAGCGGGAAGAAGCCCTTGAGCGCCAACGTCGCGTAAAGCGCGGGGCCTGCGTGGCCTTTGCTAAGCACGAGCTTGTCACGGTCCTCTTTTCTCGGGTCTGCGGGGTCTACGTTCATGTGCTTCTCGTAAAGCACGGCAAGCAAATCGACGATAGACAGACTGCCACCGACGTGTCCCGAACCTTGCGAATGTAGACATCTAAGCGTTTCGCGCCTGATTTCTTTGCTGAATTTTTCCAATTTCATATTTGTTCACCTCTCGGTTTTATTTTTGTTTTTGTATATATCTTTTGTCAAAGACCGATTTTATTTTAGTAGCTCGCCCAATCGGTCGTGGCAGGTGAAATACACCACCTGCGCGTGCGTAGATAGCTGTTTGAGCAAACGCGTTGCGCGTAAAAAATTGCTCTCGTCAAAGTTTACGAATGCGTCGTCGATAATTATGAATGGAATGTCGCCGTCGTAAAGCAATTCGGAGAGTGCCACGCGGAAACACAGTAGCGTTATTTCGCGTATTCCGCGGGAGAACGCGCTCATGTCCCGCGTCTGTCCCTCTTCGCGAATTCTGACGTTGAAGCTTCTGTCTATCACCACTGCGTAATCACTTTGGGTAATGCCCGACAGTAGCTCACTGCACCGCGATGTCAAACGAGGCAGATAGCTTGACGACAGGTTGTCCTTTGCCTCCGCAAGAAGCCTCGACACGGTGTCCGCAACCTCATATTCGAACTCCGCCTGTTTTCTCTGCTCCGCCACGTTCAACAGCTCGTCTTGAATGGAGACACTGTCGAACGTAAGCCCCTTTCGCTCCGTCGTCAGTTGCCCAACTTGCATAGAAAGCGCATTTAACCGCTCTGCTAGGTCGTTTAATGCGCGATTTATATCGTTTAACGCGTTTTCTGTCATTTGACTGTCGGCGGACGGAGCTTTCATAACACTTCGTAGCGTGTCGCGCTCGCGTACGTCCTCACCGTACTTCTTGTACGCGTCCCACAGCCGCTGCTTCGCCGTGTCCAAATCCTCGCCGTCAACGTAAACGTATTTTCTGACAATGCCGAAATACTGCGCCAACAGCTCCTTCTGCTTGTTTTCCGCGTTAGTTGTATTGTGACGAGATTTACGCCAGAGTAAATAATCTACCACCAAACCAAAGACAGCAACTACGACGCCGCTGACGATCAAGGATATCCCCTCGTTAATGAAGCTTTGCGATACCACCCCCGTTATGCCGAGAATTGCCGCCACCACGCCGATAATAATGGGGATGGCATACCAAATCAAAGTCCACTTGCTGATTTTTTTTACGAACTTTTCCTCTTTGAAATTGGCTAGTTCGTTAGCAATGCTCTCGCACCGCCCAACGTCGCGGTCAAACTCGGGCGGAATTCTGCGTATCTTCTCCTCAAGCTCGGCAAGGCGTTCTGCCGCGCGCTGTTCCTCGGGTGAAGCTTGACTTGCCGCCACCTCGCGCTGTAATTGCCTTTGCTTGACGGTATACTGTTCCTGTTGGTTGAGTAGCGTCTGCTTTTCCTGTTCAATCTCGTTAAGCGTATTCTCAATCTCTGCCGCGCGCCGTTCTGCTCGCTCCTCGTCGGCTTGCCTCTGCAACAGCTCTCGCCGCTTGCAATCCAGCTCGTAGATTACGCCGCCATTGCCACGTTCGAAACGGTAGTTCTTTTTGTACGCGCGCAGCTTCTCTTGTATTTTGTCGTAATCATCCGCGCCGTTCTGAATGAGGTTACCAAGACGGTTGTCAAAGTTGTCGTTTGACGATAGCTCTACCGCCTCTTGCGGAAAATACGCCGAACGGTCGTAGCTGTCGGCAGTCAGACCCAACAAAAATTCCCCGGGCTGCAAGCCGCCTAAATCTATGGGCTTGCCTGTCTTGTCGTTGGTGACAGTCAAGGTTTCATTCTTCGCCGTTGCGCCGAAAAAGCGTTCAATGCGCAAAGTCTGCCCATCGTGTTCCACCGTCATGCTACCGCCAAATAGACCCGAACTCTGCCAAGGCGCAAATCGCGACGAGTCCTTCACTCCCCCTGCTGTTTTGTAGGTAAAGCCGTAGAGCATTGCACGAATAAAGCTCGCCATTGTGGTTTTGCCAAAGCCGTTGACATTCTGAATGACGTTTACGCCGTCTTTTAACGCGAGGTTGACGCCACTAAGCTTGCCGAAGGATTGGGCGTGAATACTGATTATCTTCATGCCTTCACCTCGCCGCTTAAATAAGTCAGTCCCATTTTCAGAACGGCTTCGCGTAGTCGCTCGTCCTCTATTTCGCCAGCCAGCTTGACGAATTCGCCGCGCAATGACACCTCTTGAGAAAGCTTGTCGATGTCAATACTCAACACAGTTGCGTCCTTTATGCGCAATGCGAAAAATCTGCCGTCAAGTAGCTCTCTTGCCACCATTTCGACGTGCAAATCCTCTCTTGCCTCACCTGTCAGTATAAGGTTCAGATAATTTCGCGGCGAAACCTCTGCTACAGCATTTTGAATTTTATTTTGCAGAGCAATGTCGCTTGTAACCCCGCTTATGTCTACGGTAACGGTTACAACCTTGCGCACCGCTTGCGTTACAAAATTTATTTTATCTGCATCGGTATCTATTTCCACAAAACCGGTCTCTGCCGTCTCGTCAAAGCCACGCGCTTCGAGTACGCCACAGTAACAGCCTTTGACAGAACCGAACTTAAGCGGGCAAAAGGCGTGTCTGTGCCCCAACGCGACGTATTTGGCGCCACTTTGCGCAATAGATTTTTTGTCAATCAGTCCGTAGGCGGGGTCATCTACGTCGCCGTGCAACACCAACACGTTATACGACGTCTTATCAAGCGATAAAGTCGCCCATTCTTCTTGGTCGTTTGTTCCAAGCTCGCGCCCACAGATTACGACGTTGCCGTGCTTATATTTCGTCCAACTGTCGTCGAAAAAGTTGATTTCGGGGCAAAGTTTACGCAATTTTTCGTAAGCTTGAGCCCCACCGTGATTACCGCGCAAGACGAACCAACTCGCTTTGCCACTCTTTACAATATCTGCAACGCTTCTGATCGTCTGCTCGGTGGTAAATTTCTCGTCAAATAGATCGCCCGCAACTATTATCGCCTCGACGCCGTTGTTTGACGCGTACTCGTTTAAGTTTGATAGCGCCGTCAAAAGCTCGTGCCTACGCGTAGTCGAGTTGTTGACGCCCGCAAGCGGCGAATCTAAATGTATATCTGCCGTGTGAATAATTTTCATACCTTTTTATTCTACCACAGCTTGCTAAAACTTTCAATACGTTAATTACTATAAAGATATAAATTGGATTTATAAGAAATAGTTTCGCGCAAATAATAAAAACCCTATATCATTGCGATACAGGGTTTAACTAAATATTTCTACAATTAGCAGGGCAATTCCACTAGAGCAATGGTTATTTGCCGATTTGCGAGCAAGCGCGCGTAAGACCTAATGCGAAAAGATATTCCATTTGCTCTTCGAAAACGTCGCATGTGTCTCTTTCTTCGTTTGTGTAATCTTCATATCTAAGCATTTCGTCTACCTCCTAATTTTTCGAATTGATCTTCAATTTGTTTTTTATTAAATCAGCTTTTCAGCCGGAATTATTACTTAAAGTGCAACTCTGTCGCTCTTGCGCTGACAATGCAGCTCCGAAAATTATATTAAGCGACAATTTCCGCACATGAACCTAGTGACTCCACGGCAATGGCGAACCTAGTGCCCCTGTGGCAACAGTTAAGCGCTAAGTTGGCTCATCATCATAGCAACGCCAAGCGCAGCCAGACAATCGTCCTGCAAACTGTTACTTTGTTCAACGTTGTCGAATTTGTAATCATCTTCAAAATACATATTAACTTACCTCCTTCTAATTATTCACAGATTTTTTTGTTTTACACCCATATTATATTTGCTTTTTTGCAAAACGTATTATATAATACTGTAAAATACTAACACAATACTGTCATTTAAGAGAAATTTTGCTTTTTCGCGGCAAAATTATTAAAAAATTCACTCCACAATAAGCAAAATTACATAAATTATATAATAGGGAACAACATGCTGACGGATTTTCACGCAATAAACGAGAAAAATTACAATCAATACAAAGAAAAGACGGTGCACGGCACGCCCATGTTGCCTTTTGCCAAATACCATACGGAAATTTCCGGACTTTTGCCCTTCTATCCCATTCATTGGCATGAGGAAATGGAGATTATCAAGGTACAGAGCGGCAAAGGGGTGTTTTACGTGGACGGTGGCAGGTACGAGGCGGAGGCAGGCGACATAATTATATTGCGCCCATTCGTCATGCACTCCATCAACCGCCTTGGCGAGAACGATATGACCATAGACGCGATTGTTTTTAATTTGCGACTGCTGGAAACGGAAGGAGCGGACGTTTGCACGCTGAAATACTTTGCGCCACTGCTGAACGAAAGACACTCGGTGCCCTGTATCGTGCGCTCAAGCGACAGCTGGTACCGTCCGTTTGACGAGAGCACCACATCGATATTTTTGTGCAACCCCGACGAGGAGGGCGCTGAGCTGGATATTAAGGCGAATTTGTATTGGATGTTTTACCACATCTACAACAACCGCCTGATAAACGCTCAGCCGAATATTGCCGAGGATAAGCGTTGCTATACCGTGAGACGCGCTCTCGAATATATTCGTGCCGAGTACATGAATGAGATAACCATCGAAAAGATTGCCAAATATTGCGGTTACAGCGAGTTTTATCTGATGAAGCTGTTCAAACAGCACACGGGAGCCAGCATAGTGGACTACGTGAACAATTACCGTCTGACCGTTGCCGGACGGCAACTGCGCGACACAGACGACGATATTGCCACTATCGCCTATCAGGTGGGCTACAACAACGTATCCTACTTCAACCGCCAATTCAAAAAACAATACGGCATGACCCCGAAAGAATTCCGCTCCTCGCCGGACAGGCGACCGGGTTCGCCTGCGAAGCCTACGGTTTGATATTATTTACTGCGTACACAGAATATTAGCAGCGCTGTATAAATGTTGACTATATTATAGATTTGATATATAATGTATACGCAAGTCTCCATAGTTAAACGGATATAATAAAAAGACTCGTTTGCACGTCGCCTTTTTATTGCTTCGTAGAACAAGCCCCCTCTATTAGTACCTTGTTCCCGTGGCGCAATGGATAACGCAATCGCCTCCTAAGCGATAGATTGGCTGTTCGAACCAGCTCGGGAACGCCAAAAAACGACCGATGAAAAATCGGTCGTTTTTCATTTTATAATGATACATACGTCGCTTACAATAAAATCTGACCTTCTCTATAAAGATCTGATTGCGCATTTGATTGACGTCGTTGCAAGCGGCAAGAAAAAATTACGTATGGCCCGTCTAACGGAGTAATAAAACCGTTTTCAACCAGGACATTCCAATATGACAACTTACACAGAATTACTCGGGAAACCAATAATAGGTTGAGTATCTCGAAAATTTATAGCTACTATTCCGACGGACGCTTGAAAAAAATAAGCGGCATAGGGAAGAATAGTGGTACTAAAAACTTCATTTATGATGCAAATGGCAGACTGATTTCGATTAACAGTTCCACCACTTATGCTTACGACCATTTCGAAAACCGCATTTCCAAAACAGCAAACGGAGTAACTACTCGCTATACATTCGATATCGGTGGCAGATTGGTAGAAGCAAACGGCGCAAAGTACAGCTATAATGCCGACGGAATCAGATACAAAAAGACGCTTGCCAACGGTGAAACTGTAAAAATGTATCTTGACGGCGGTAAGTTACTGGGCGAAGATAGAAGCGACTGCAAATTGCGCTATTTCTACGACGCAATGGGACTGAAAAGAATACGGAGAATCGAAGGCGACGGTGTGATTGACTACGAATGAGTAAAAGACAATCAAGGTAGCATTATTATGCTTACGTCTGCTCATAGCGGTGTCGTATTTGCTCGCCATGAATATGATGCGCTTGGCAATTGCACTATTCTTGAAAATATAGACGGCGTTGCAGAAAAGAATCCCTTCCGCTGGAAAGGTTTCTACTTCGACTCTGAAACAGGATTCTATTACGCAAACGGAAGCTACTACGATCCTGAAACTGCTTTATACGTTGATGCCGCTCAAGTATCTACTGTAATAGACAATGCACTTTCTCCAAGGCACATTGACAGAAACGGCATGTTGTGCTACAATCCTCTTGCTCTTGCAGGCAGTCCATTTACCGCATTCCCAACAATGGAAATGGAAGCAGACGAAACGTATGATCCAGGGCAGACTTGGTGGGATAATCTGTGGGAGAAATCATGTAACTGGTGGCAAAATATTCCTAAATGGATAAAATTTGGAATCGGCTTAGCAGTAATAGTAGGACTAGCTATTGCTACCATAGCAACAGGTGGCGCATCAGGTGTCTTGTGGGGCGCAGTTTGTGCCGGCGCATTGAAAGGTGCTTTGATTGGAGCGACGTCTGGAGCTATTGTTTCCGGTACGATTGAAGGTTTAGTCTCCCTGAGCAATCATCAAAGATTTTGGGATGGTTTTGCTAACGGCGCAGCAGACAGATTTATGTTTGGTGCGATAACAGGAGCAATAACAGGTGCGATAGAAGGTGCAAATGGATGGTATAATGCGAAGGCAAGTTATCCTCCAAATAATGGAGCGGTTCCTGGCACCGAGCAAGAAATTGTATTGCAACCTGGAAAATATTCACGTTATGGAACAATAGGACCCAAAAGCGATTATATAACGGCTGCAGGGGCAAGTCCAAGCCAACTTTCATTGCCGCCATGGAATGATATAGGGGGTTAATAGAAATAACCGTACTTAAACCCATACCGAATGTTACTCAGTAAGTTGTTGCCCCATGGGTGCCGTGGCACGGTATAGGAGGGGGCATACAATATTTGTTGCCAGATCCGATTATAGTCTTGAGAGATTTAGGTTACTTAATATTTTAGGAGAACATTAATATGCAAATTAAAAATGATTCTAAAAAAGAAAAAATTTTACTAGACAAAGGCATAGGTTTAATAGAGCATTTTAATTACCATTTTGTAGCCTACAACACAAAATTCTTAGGATATAGCCAAAATGATAATTACATTATTCGTGGCGAAAATTCAAATAATTCACAATTATTACATGAATTTTGTTATGGATATGACGATTTACACCATGAACTCCACTTATTAAAAGTTTATCAAACAAAACAAGGTAAAAAATATGCTGCTATTGAAATCTCAAATTGTGTTTATGCATTTTGGGATATTCTCGAATAGCAATCAACTCAACCTCGAAAGAATAATGAAATAAACGATATAAAGCCAAGAAAAGTCTCGAAAGCGAGGACAATAAAGACGGCAGACAAGGTACTTTAGATACCTTTCTGCCGTCTTGTTTATTTAAAACAAAAAATAATGAAAAAAGGAGAAAAAATATGGAACTCAAAGACAGAAAGGCAACTAACCCCGGAAGAGTTAAGTTGAGAAACGTAAGTACCGGAGCAGAAACAACTTATGACCTCACCTTAGCAGACAACCCCACGGAACAAGGTACTCCGATCACCAAGCAGACCTTGGAAGCTCTCAAAGCAGAAATTCTTGACGAAGTACAAGCCAAGTTGAACGAGGTGTTTGTTTTGTCCGGCACTACCTTGACTATTAAAATATAGGAGGCAATTATGGCTCTGAAAGTAAACAGTATTGAGCCTAAAAACATCAAAGTTGATGATAACGGCACTATTACCGAACTAACAAAAGTACGAGTGTCTAAAGACGACAA
Organism: Clostridiales bacterium; assembly: GCA_022508325.1. Lineage (GTDB taxonomy): Bacteria > Bacillota > Clostridia > Christensenellales > CAG-314 > Fimimonas. The sequence goes on from JAFLVL010000009.1 coordinate 17,496, forward strand.
ACTAGTGAGTAGTTGGAATAAGACATATAAGCTGACCAATCGAAAGGTAACCACAGTACGGTCACTGTAGGACTTATGAATTCTGAAGGTGCGCAAATAACCGATACAGTATATAACGGAAGCACAATCACTTACGGCAATCATCTTGATATTACCGTTGGGGCAGATGAAGGATACAAAGTGTCTTGGAAACTTAACAACGTAACTCAAACTTCCAATCATGTGACCGTTCCTGTTACCGGTGATGTTGCTATCACAGTTACAGAAACTACCACTCTGCAAAGCTTGGAGAAGCCTGTTATTTCCGGTACTTTTACTTACGATGCGCATGATGGATTTTATTATCTGTCATCTCAAATAAAAAACACCAATCCTCGCGCAGTTACGGCAAGTATTTTGGTGTATGCGAACGGAGATGTATTGAACCGCACTTGGTCGATGACAATTCCAGCCAATTCAACAGAAACGTACAATCATGGGGAAATGTTCTCTAGCGGAGCGAGAATGAGTGTTACGTTCTCTTGCAATGGGTATGGGGATTCCACCAGTTCTACAACTTTTTGACAATACATCAGCGGAGGTAGTACCGGCGGAGGCAGCACCGATGATGAAACCACTACCACTACACCTTAAGGAGCAATATTATGGTAAGACCTATAGACAATTATATAGAAGTAGAAACGCAAGGAAGCTTCTCCTTGTGGATTAACAAGCCCGTATATAAAATTTACGAAACAAGCGGTGGATATATCAGAAACGTGAGAACAGGAGAAAACGTGGGACAGCACGTTGAGTTGCACATGAATCTTTATGATGAGAATCATGTTAAGCTTGAAGTCGCAAGCTACGAAGAAGATTGCTATGAACTTGTGGAGGAATGGGTATGACGGACAATTTATCAACGATTTGAAGGCATCGCCGTATTTTAACCGTATCTTGAACGGGCACGACGTAATAATGATATCTTTAACAAGTTCGAGACTTATTGGTATTACTGATGAACGAAGCGACTATGATTTGATAGTAATAACAAATGACGCAGAAAGAGAAGAGTATGTTTCAGAATTTTTGACCTATTATTCCAATAAAGTTCATTGGCACTACATTCCGATAATGAATTTGATTGCAAATGAAAATGGAAATTTGCTCAGTTGCAGTGGCGAAGTTGAATTCGTTGGCTTGAGCGAACAGAAAATCATATATGTAAATCCTAAATATCTAAAAGTAATAAACTATTTGATAGAAAAAAAGGATGTTGTTGCTAAAGTAGGCGTATACGGTTTAGTAAGTTTTCATGCTCGTTTCATATCTAGAATATTGAGGGCTAACGAAATTAAAACGGAAGATTATTGCAAGTTTATTTACCATTTGTGTTTTGCTTCGTATATCATTTTGTCCGAAACGCCCGACAAGAATTTTTTGTCGGAGATAAAAGAATAAGATGGAGAACGGTGTCAGACGAATACAAAAGCTTGGCTGTAGAACGAATACGGCTATTGTATAATTTTGTTACCGAGCATCCTCTTGACATTAGTAACATTATTTGCGAATTTAACAAGAGTGTCAGTTTGATGCTTGCTTGAAATCTTGATTTGTACTAATCAGATACGATAAGGACAAGCGTAGAAGTTGTTACATCAAGAATTCGCGATTTGATTGACGGCGTTGCAACAAGAAACGGTTCTGCCTATTATATGGCGAACCGTTTCTTGTTGCATATAAAATTGTCTGTTGCGTAAAGCTCTACGTCTTGCTCGAGTCTCAGTTCGGGGTCGGGCGTGTCTTCAATGGAGTCTAGCCAGCTGAGAGTGCCGAATTGGTAAGTAATCGAGTAGTACTTCGTCACGTCGTTGCCGTTTGCGTCCAATACCGTCGCAGTCACCGTGTTGGGCGCGGTGTCTTGGTCAGGTTGTAACGTTCCGGTAACTTTAAACTGCGCTGAATGCCCATTAAGCAGCGATCCAACCGAAATCCAAGCCAAATTGCTGCTTAGTGGCGTGCCGTTTCGCGCTTGCGCAACAGATATGCTTGTAACAGTCAAAGGACGGCGATTGACTGTCAACGGACTGCCTACAAATTCCACTGCGTTGGGGTCGTCTTGGTCAGCGAGTAAATCTCTGCCGTTGTTGTCCACTACCGTGACCTTACTCTGACTGCGCGCGGTAGCAAGAGACAGAACACCCGGTTCCGTGAGACTGCCGACGAGCGTCACTCTGACCCACGACGCGTCTACGCCGACAGGAACACTTTCCACGAACCAATCGGTAGCTTGATAGCTTAGTGGCGTGCCGTCGTAGAACTTGCTGAGCGCGTATACGCGAACTTTTATCGTAGGTTTGACGCGAATTTTGCCCCACTGTCCGCGCGGCAAGTAGTTTGCCGAGACGTCTCTGCCGTTGCCGTCCACCACTGTGTAGGTCTGAACATTGTCAGCGTAGCCCACTTGATTTGATTTGTCTGTGACGTTTGTCACCCCTGCCGAAGCTGCCGCCGTCACTCTGTGTCCGTCCAATAACCCTTCGTTCAATCCGCTTGATGTCAAGACCTCGTATTGCAGATATTTGTGCCCAGTGCCGTCGTGAACGAATGTTTTGTCGCCTGTGCGCACGTCGAAAACGCGTTTAGTTACGGTCAATTTGCCGCAGATGTAGCTTAACGTGTAATTTGCGGTGACGTCTGTGCCGTGTTCGTCCGTAACCGCGAAGCTTTGCGGCTTATTGTCAACGCTACCTACGTCAACTATTGCCGTCCAAGCGCCAAAGGTAACGTTATGCCCATTTACTAGGTTGTCAAACGTGTGTCCCTCGGTGTGGCTGTGTGGCTGACCGTCGTATACCCAGCTGTCGCCAATGCTTGTGACGGTGATTTCGCGTTCAACGACTGTAAGCTCGCCCAAATCGAAACTTGCATGGTAGTGAACAGTAACGTCGTTGCTGTCCTCGTCGAAAATTCTATAACTTGTAACCTCGTTTTTTGCGCTGCCGACATCGGTAATAGATATAGTCACCACATCTCTTAGGGTATGCCCATCCAGCAAGCCCTTTGCCGTAGCAGCATTTAACGCGTGAGGTTGTCCGTCATAGACCCAACTGTCGCCGTACGTGGTTATTTTGATTGAAATAGGATTACAAATTAACGTTTTAGCTTGTACCGTCACGTTGTAGTTGGCGGTAACGTCATTGCCATCGTTGTCAATTATCCTGACGTCACCTTTGACAGGCGCAACATCTACCGTGTCCTGCGAATAGGCAAACTCAAACCCGCCGAAAATCAGTTTGTCGCCGTATTTAAGGTTGTCTGCGGCAACATCTTGGGGAATGCTTCCGAAATCCAGCTCAAAATCGACCACTTTTAGCGTTAAATCTGCAGGAATAATGGCAAAAGTATGTATCTCGCCGTATCTTTCTTCACCTGAAAGCGTAAAAGACACAGCTTGCGCCTCGTAATTGCCTACGAATAGCGGTTCTTCATACGACCAAGCCCCGCCTACCGCTCTGTACCGAAAAGCGACGTTGCCGTAAAATGCTTTTGCCGAGATATTGGGTTTGTCGCCGTAGATTACGGTATCTTCACATTCTGAAAAGGTGACAGTTCCAACGAAATACAGCAATACCGATGCGATAATAAGCAGTACGACTACTGCCAATATCAGATATCGCCATTTCCAAACGGCAAGAATACGCGCGTTGCGGCGGGCAAGCTTTTCTTGATACTCCTGATATAGCATCTTGCCCCTCCTACCTCAGCGTCAACGTGCCGAACACGAATGCGATAGAATAGTTTGCCGTAACGTCAACACCGTTGCGCATTATGCGCACTGTAGCCACATTTGCGCACGTGCCTCGCTCCGTCAATTGCGCTGTAAATTCTATTTTTATCTCGTCGCCCTGTAGCAATCCAATTTGCGTGTACTCGTGACACACGAGTGCGCTGCCGTTATAGACGGCTGTCAGCGAACCGGTCGTAATGGTCAGCTGCCTTTGCGTCATCGTCAGTGTGCCATACTCCAACGTGATTTGGTAGCCATGAGTGATATCATTGCCGTCGCTGTCTAATATCTTCACCATGAAAGTATTGGCAATACTTCCAACCGTCTCGAGCGTTGCGAAAGAATAAACTTGGATTTTGTGTCCTTCAGGAAGAGAACCGTATAGAACATCGTAGCCCATATCGTAAAGAGGAGCACCGTCGTATTCTTTTGACGCGCTGGCGCTACGTACCGTCAGCTGTTGCATATCACACGCCGAACACCTGCCCGATTGGTCAAAAACGTGCTCGCCGGTAGGCTTTAACTCTCGCGTTTCACGAACTAAGTGGCATTGTACACACGTACGATACTCCCATCCCGATCTGCCACAGGTGGGGTCTGCCGTACGCTGCCACTCGTCTTCATAGACGTGCTCGCCTGTTGCCGGTATTGTGCTCATCACGACGAATTTGCACTTGTCGCACCGGCGCAAGGCTACGCCAGGCGACATGCACGTGGCAGCTATATAAGTTTCCCAATCGCCAAATCTATGCGTGCAAGTCACCGAACCCCAGTCGAAATCGTCGGGGAGGTCGTCCCAGGGTATGTCTTCCCAAGGATAGTTATCGGGTAATTCTTCCCAAGGGACGTCTTCCCATGGGACCTTTTCCCACGGCATATCATCGGGTAGTTGATCCCAAGGTACTTCGTCGTAGGGGAAATCATCGGGAAAGTCCTGCCAGGGAATCTTGTCCCAAGGCACATCGTTTGGCAAATCAAAGCGCGGTTTTTCGGGAGACTCGCCTTTGGCTTGCACAAGACTGTATGTAAGCGCGCACATTAGCAAAAGTACAAATACTACCAACGCGCCTAATATGTAGACAAATTTAGATTTTCTCATACCTCGCCTCAATCCGACGTTATACTGTCAAGATAGCGTCTGCATTGCGAATCTTCGCCGAAGGTGTTGACGATAAAGCTCTTGAGCTGATCTATTTCGCCACGCAATCTCGACAGATCTCTGTATTCCAATTTGCGGAGAACTTTCTTGGCAAGAATGTCGTCAATGGCCTCCAATTCGCTGCCGCCGCAAGCGACATACACCGCTACGTAGTCTCCTATCTGACGGCGAATACGGTTGCCGTAGGTCATTTGAAACTTGTCCGTCAAGAACGCATCGAATGCCGTAATATCTGCCTGAAATTGCGCACCGGGACGGTAGTCCTTGATAGCCTGAGCTACCATTTCTTGAAATTTGGTGTAGCTGAGCGCGACGGTCGCCGACTCTTCTACCTCAAACGGTTGCGCTTTGCCGCCCAAATCTACAATCATTGCACGATCATATACCTTGTCTGAGATGGGGTACGCCGAGTCGTCATCGTTGACTGTGCCTACAAACCACATGCTTTCGGGCAGCTTGAGGCAACCGTTGACAATGCCTTCGGGGTCGTTTGCCCACGCGTCGGATGCCGCTTCAAGATACCGTAGTTCGGGATTGGGCAGCTCCATAAGTGACAAAAACTCCGCAAAGTAATACTCAATCCGCGCGATATTCATTTCGTCTAACACGGTGATATACATGCGGTCGCCGAAATTCGCCTCGTATATCTTTCTGAACAGCGTCGTTTCGTTGAAATGTTTGGTAAATTCGTTGTAGTAGCCGAGCAGGTCAGCACGCTCCTTCCACATGGGTTGCACGGGTATAATAGTCGAGGAATTGTTAACAAATTCGCCGAATGCGTAAGCCAGCGACGTTTTGCCCGAACCCGAGACGCCTGTGAGTATAAGCATGTGCGACGCGCCCAAAGATGCGACAAACTTGCGTACATCCTGCTCGGAAAAATACAGCTTGAGCTTATCTGCGGCAAAATTGCGAAAATCGGCACATAATTGACTGAGACTGCTTACTTCCTTGCCTTCTGCCACCGTTTTTCCCTGTGTCAAAGGGCTGAAACGGCTGGGAAGAGTCTGATTTTGATGGGCGACAAAGTCGGCTCTTTCCGCATCTATTGCCTGTTTCAAACCGTCCTCTAACGTCCAGGTAACTTTGTTTATCTTGCGTCCCCTGGCAACGGTAAATATCAGGAACACAATCAAAAGGATAGGCAGAGCAAATCCCCAAAATACTATCAGGGCGCTATTGTAGCTGTAGGTAATGTAGATAAAAAACGTTTCAAGATAGGGAACGAGTGTGCCCGCGATGCCATAATATATGAGCGTGATAATTCCTGTTCCACCAAGCAGCAGAACGAGAGCAAGCAACACTATCAAAAACCATGTATGATTTCGTCTTTTCTTCATTGTTTGTCACCGTTATCTTTGGATTTTCCAAAAATCTGTTTTTTGAGGTCGTCGCGCGCTTGATTGCGTATATTTGCTTTGGCACTTTTCCACTTCTTTTTGACAATTCTGCCCAGCGCGTTGTACAGACCTTCCAATTCGTCAAATTCCTTCTTTGTCGGCGTCTTTTTGTCGGTAGCCAAAACGGCAAGCTGTGCCTTCAATAGCAAATTCTCCTCTTGCAATTTGTTTTGCACCGTTTCAAATTCCGTAATTGTGTTTTGGAGCAAAATTTTACTTTGCGCAAGCCTGTCGGAATATCCGCTGATTGCCTCGGCGCATTTTTGCAAAATCGATTGCTTTTCTGCAAGGACAGACTGTAATTGCTCTTGTGTTTGCTCCGTCTGTTGGATTTGAACGCTCAGCGTCTGTTTTAATTGCTCTATTTGTGGCTCGGCGGCGTCCAAAAGCTCGCTTCTTTGCTGTAAGACAAGCAGATAGGCGCCATCACCCTCTGCAAAACGCCTTTTGAGCTGTTCGAGCTGTTCGCGACGTTCTTTTTCGCACTCACTCGCCAATCCGTCGGATAGCTCCAGCGCGTTGACGTAGTCGGAAAAGGAGAGCAGTAGGCACAACGCCTCAACATCCTCCGACACCTCCAGCGTCTGCGTGGAATATTCTACGCTGTAACCGTCTCCCTCGTAAGAAAGCAGGTAGTCGTATAAAGCAACCGCTAACTTGAAGTTTTTGTCCATCTTGAGCACGTTATTCTTGGTGATTACGGTTTGCACCATATCCACCTTAGACAGCTCGACCATGAGGGGAGTGGACAGATAAAAGTCTACAGTACGCAAAATATTCGCCAAACGCTCTGCCGCGTCGCAAAGGGAGAGCAAATAGTCGTCGTTTTGCCGCTCGTCCAGTAAATCAATGGCAATATTCAGCTTGCGAACGCCAAAATCCAGCTGCAAATTGGCGTCCAGCTTGCCAGAAAAGCTACTCGTAGCCTTTGCAATAGGCTCGTACCTCGCGGACACGAAGCTCTTGACCGTAGTAAGCAAACGGTACAAAAACCTATTTTCGTAGGTGGCGTAGTCATTGAGTCGCTCCACCGTGTACAGCTTGTCGGGTACGATATTGTCATCGAAGTTGGTCTCGCGTGAGATAAACTCGCCGTGGCGGGCAAGATGCTGAATCGACTCCTTGGAAATGCGCTTGACCTTCTCTATGGGTTGCACCTCTCCTTCGGAACGTATAAACCGACGTTCTTCATCGATGGCTTTCCCGACGAAGTCAAGTCCCCGCTCTATTGCTACAATCCACTTGTCATCAACGGTGCATTTGGCGTAACTGACATTGAGAGTCGCAGAGCCTTCTTTTGTAAGCTCCCTGTAGCCGTCGCCCACTGCCTGACGGAGTGACTGTAAAATTTTGTAAAGATTAGTTTGCTCGGACATAGTTACTCCTAACTGTTGCGAGCAAGGGCGCGAATGTAGTTGACGCAATGCGTCATCGTACCTTTGCCAAAGCAGTCCTCAATAAACTGTATCAGCTCGTCGGCATCCTTCTTGCGATAGGCAATATTTTGCATTTCCAGCTTGCGAAGTACCTTTTTGGTGAGAATGTCATCTAACGCCTTCTCTTCATTGCCGCCGCACGCCACATATACGGGCAGGTAGCTCTTTATTTGCTTCATCACGCGGTTGCCGAAGGATATGCGAAAATGCTTTTGCAGGTATTCATCAAGTTTGTTGAGTCTGTCGGAAGAAGCTTTTGAAATGGAATTTATCTTGAGTACCTCTGCCACTTTGTCGTTGAAAGCCTGCGCAGAGATGGGCATTGTGCCAAATTTTGCCGCTTCAAAAGGTTCTGCTTTGTGGTCTAACTGAATTATCATCGTGCGGTCGTAGACCTTGTCGGAGATGGCAAACGTGCTGTCGTCGTTATTTGCCGTGCCCAAAAACCACATATTTTCCGGCAATTTGATACTGCCGTTTTTGAGGTCCTTGGGGTCGGAGCTCCATTTGTCGGTGATAATGTCAAGATACCGCAACTCGGGGTTGGGAATCTCCATTAGCGAAAGAAATTCCGCAAAGTAGTACTCTACGCGCGCAATGTTTAGCTCGTCCAAAATGGTGACAAACATCGCTTGACTTTTATTTGCCTCATACATTTTCGATAGCAAAGGCGTCTCGTTGAAACGCTTGGTGAATTCGTTGTAGTAGCCGAGTAGGTCGGATCTTTCCTTCCACATAGGCTGTACCGGAATAACGGTAGAGGGATTATTCAGAAATTCGCCAAAGGCAAACGCCAACGAAGTTTTGCCGGTACCCGACATGCCCTGCAAAATAATGAAATGGGACACAGCCAGACCGCTCACAAAAGCGCGAATAGTATCGCGGTCGTAGTATAATCCAAGCTTTCCCGCGGCGTAGTTGCGGAACTCCTCGCACAGTTCGCTTAGCGTAAAATTGTCTACAAATTGTTCTTTTGGCGCCTTATTCCAACGCTCGTCGATGGACTTCAACATCTCAAAACGCGAGCTTGAGACCTCAGCTTGTTCGCTTGCTTTGTTCGCGCTCGATTTGAGTTGCTTGTTGACGCTGTTGAGTCTGCGTTCGTTTATTATAGCGGCAATGACGATCAACCCCATCAATACCACCATGACAGCCATGTACATAATGACGAATTCCGGGGTTTTGATAAAATTCCATATTTGAGCCAAGGTTATGCTGAATAAATTTCTCATAAGTTCTCTCTAAAAAAGGCTTTTTTCGTTAATCTAATATAGGGTTGTTTGTGCGGCGCAACCCACGCGAAAACATAAGCGCCGTAACACTCGCCATGGGCAGTATCACAAACACGCCCGAGCCTGCAAATATCATTACTCGCTCTATGTCGTCAGCGGTACAGTTTGCAAGCAACACGTAGCCCGCAATCAACAGGCAAAACAGCGTTGCAGACGTCGCTAGCAATATTGCGCGACGACGCCTCCACACCGATTTGCGACGCACCACACAGATCACTGCCACGGCGACTATCTCCGCCGCCACACCTGCAAGCAACAGGCGTTTAACGGTGAAAAGAGACGCCAATTTGAGCAGAATGTAGTCCATAATAAGTGTCAGAATGACGGCGGCAACCGCCATTGCCAACACAAGCAAGGCTATCTGCGTGGCGAAAAACCAATCCATGTTCTTTGCCTTTGGTCGCAAGTCGCTTGAGGATGCCCTACTGTCGCTCCGTTTAGGTGCAAACTTGAGTATCAATACGCCCACAACAAAAACCACCGCGGCAACTCCTACCGCAACGTATATCGACCACAAAATAGGCGCGCCTTGCAAATTTAAATATGCGAACTCCGCCTCGCTTTGCGTAACGTAGGTTGCAATAACCCAGCACAGCGTAGAAACGTCCAACGCTACCACCGCCGAAAAAACCGTCAAATAGGATAATTTGGCACGCCGATTGCCCTCCTGCGCAGCATTCATAAGTTTGCTGAAAACACAGGGCGCAACAAAGGAAAAGAATATATTAAAAACTATTCCTATGATTAGCCAAAGTATCCAATAAAACATAAATTCGGTAGTCTTCCTTTATACGTCTATATTATTTTAATTATTAATTCGCCCTCTGTCAACAATTATCGACAAAATAGCATATACGACGCGCGCACAAATTCCCTATTTGTCCTTTGGGCAATTTATTTTCTTTTCGCGTTTGTCAAGCGCAAAAATACAGCCGAGAATGGGCGGTTCTCGGCTTGTCGGTTAGTATTGAACAACCTACTTTTTCGTTGTTTTCTTGGCGGTAGAGGATTTTTTCGCGGTTTTGCGCGACTGTTGCGTTTTGGTTGTCGATTGCGGTTTAGTAGCCGATTGCGATTTGGTTGCAGGCTCGGGTTTATTGTCTGACTTGGTTGCAGTAGCTTTACTTGGCGCGGTTTTAGCAGGTTCGGTTTTCGCAGGCGTGTCCGTTTTTGCCTTTTTGCTCTTTTGTTTAGAGCCTTTTTCCAACTTATTCAGCTTGTCGAGGTCGTAGTCGACCTTGGTTATCAGCGTTCTGCCTTTGGGAGATGAAATGATACCCTTCTGCATCATAGACTTGCCTTTAAGCTCCACTATCGCCCTCTCGAAACGAATGGTTACGCCCTCTTCGAGGTCGGCAACACCCCTGCTGAACATTTTCTTAAACACGGTATAGATTGTCGGTCGGTTCGTCAGCATCTCGAATTCGATATACTGAACGTAGTAATGCATTCTTGCCAAACGCTCGAGCGAGACGTCTCCGTCGGCGAAATAGTTGTCTATGTCCGCGCACAGTTTCGTGCAATCACGCATACATTCTTTGCACTTGCCGCACGCCTTGATAATGGGACTGACGACAGGATAGAAGGTAATGAGCAGAGTCAGATATTCGATGGTTTCGCTTTTGAAAAATACCGCCACTACAAAGCCCACGGCAACCATAATCAGGAAGAACAGATATATGTAGAAAATTCTGCTAAGCAAAAATTTGGTGGTCGCTGCCGAGCGACGGCAGAGATACAAGTAAGCGTATTCGTCGGGGATTTCCTCGGGCACGTTGACGTCGTAATAAGCGTCCTTGCCGCGCATTTGCGGCAAACCCTTGCGAATGGCAAGCTCGTTCACCTCGTTGGTGGTCTCGCGGTCGTACTCTATCTTGGAAAACTCCGTACCTGCAATGCCTGTCTCGTACAGCTGGTACTCCATTACCGCCTTTTTCTTGTATTCGTTGAGAAATGACGTCAGCGATTCGTTGAGCAACGACAAGCCGAAGGAAATAATCGAGCAAATAAAGACGTATTGGTTGGAAACAGCGGGAATGAAAGACAAAACGATGGGAACAAGCGCAATAACGTACAGCAACACGCGAGATGCCTTGAGGTCGAAAAACATCTTTTGTGAGGCGTAATAAAATTTGGCAAATTCCTCTTTCCGCGATCTTTCCTTAACTCTGTTTTTAGTCATCTGTTCTCCCTAGCGCCCTTAAACGCCGTATCAATGCTTATTTCGTTCATTATACGAATAAACACGGCTTTTGTCAATTATCTGGTATTGACTTGCGCCTTTGATTATGTTATAATAGCTTGCTAAACAATTTAATAATGCAATAATTAAGACATTATAGAAAGTTGAGAGGTAAAAATGTTCAAAAAGGCGAAAAAGTTAATTGAAAAGTACGATACGATAATTATTCACAGACACACCAACCCCGACGGAGACGCGCTGGGCAGTCAAATAGGTCTGCGCGAAATCATACGCGAGAACTACCCCGACAAGACCGTCTATATCGTCGGAGACGGCACCAAACGCTACGCTTTCATGGAAGGTTGGCAGCCCGACGAAATTCCCGACGAGTTTTATCAAGGCGCATTGGCGATTATACTGGACACATCTGCTAAACACCTGATTAGCGACACTCGCTACCCGCAAGCCGCCGAAACGCTACGCTTCGACCACCACCTGTTCGTTGAGAAAATTTGCGACGTCGAGGTTGTAGACAGCACCTTTGAAAGCTGTTGCGGACTGCTTACGCAATTTGCCATAGACTGCAAACTGAAATTCAACACCCTTGCCGCAAAATCGCTCTTTACAGGCATGGTGACGGACAGTGGACGCTTCCGCTACGACTCGGCAAACCCACGCACGTTCAGACTTGCGGCGACGCTGACCGAGCAGGGATTTGACACAAACGAGATTTACTGCGAGCTGTACGCCGACGACCTGTCAATGCTTCAACTGCGTTCGCAGTACGTATTGAAAATTCAACTTGCCGGCGACGGCGTGGCATTTATCGTCACGACTAACGACGAACTGCACCGCCTAGAAAAGGAATACGGCGTGGACTCATTCGGTATTTCCCGCGGAATGGTAGGCACTATGGCGGACATTCGCGGCATAGACAGTTGGGTGAACTTTACGCAGACTGACGATTGCGTACTCTGCGAATTACGTTCCAAAAAGCACAACATTAACCCCATCGCCGTAAAATACGGCGGCGGCGGACACGCCAAAGCAAGCGGCGCGGCTATACCCGACCTTGACACAGCAATGAAGATGGTTGCGGACCTAAAGGCTTTACATAGAGGTGAATAATGACACAACAAAGAAAAGCAATGAAACAAATTTTGGATAAAATCAAAGCCTACGATACGATAATCGTATCGCGCCACGTACGCCCCGACGGCGACGCAATAGGCTCGTCGCGCGGACTGGCTGCAATGCTGCGTCTGTCTTTCCCCGAGAAGAAAATCTACGTACAATCGGAAGATTCAAGCGACTATCTTGCCTTCCTCGGTCCTGACGACGCGCCCGTGCCCGACAGCGTATATTCCGAAGCGCTACTAATAGTCACCGATACGGCAACGCTGGAGCGCATATCTAATACTCGCTACGCGCTTGCCAAAGAAATCGTAAAAATCGACCACCATATAAACCGTGACCCTTACGGCTCGGTATACTGGGTAGAGGATTTGCGCTCCTCTGCCTGCGAAATGATAGCGTATTTCTACAAAACCTTCAAAAAAGAGCTGAAGCTTGACAAGGAGGCGGCTACTTATATCTTCACAGGCATGGTGACGGACAGCGGACGCTTCCGTTACGAGGCGACGACAGGCGACACTCTGCGCCTTGCGGGCATGCTACTCGACTTCGGCATTGACATTGACACGCTATATGCCCATCTCTATCTCGAGGAGTACGACCAACTCAAATTCCAAGCTTACGTTCTGCAAAACATGCAAATTACGCCTAACGGTTTGGTTCATCTGCACGTCGACAAGGCAATGCAGGAGCAATTCCACCTCACCAGCGAACAGGCAAGCGAGGCTATCTCCTATCTCAAATATATTAAAGGTTGTATCTCACAGTTGGCTTTCATTGACATGCCCGACGGCACCATTCGCGTACGACTGCGCAGCCGTTTTATGGAGATAAACGAGCTTGCGGAGAAATACAACGGCGGCGGACACCAATTCACATGCGGAGCAACGCTCTACGACCCCGCCGACATCGAGAAAATGCTCAACGACGGCGACGCAATGGTTGGCGAATTCAAAAGAACACACAAAGGTTGGTTATGATGAAAATTCTTGTATGTAACGACGACGGCATAAACGCCGAAGGTATAAAACTGCTGACAAACTGGGCAAAAAAGCTCGGTGAAGTGACTGTGTCTGCGCCAAAAGTACAACAAAGCGCCAAAAGTCACGCCATCAACATTCATGAGGGACCTATAGAGGTGCGACAAGTGCCCTACATTGACGGAGTAACGGCTTACGAAGTTAATTCAACGCCTGTAGACAGCGTGCGATTCGCCACACTGGGGCTAAACGCCCACTACGATCTCATTTTGTCGGGTGTTAACCGCGGCTTTAACATGGGGGAAGATATTCTGTACAGTGGCACTGCGGCAAACGTTTTTGAAGCGGCACTGCGCGGCTGTAAAGGAATAGCCTTCTCGACAGACCCGACGAGCTTTGCCGAAGCGGAAAAATGGCTGGATAAAATCTGGGATTATTTCGTGAAAAACGATTTGCTCGCGGCAAACGACATTTATAATGTCAATATTCCGCTAGACGCCAAAGGTATCAAGTGGACGAAACAGGGCGGCGCGTACTTCACCGACGAATTTATAGAAATCGGGCAAGGACAGTACAGCCAAGAGGGGTACTCGGTATACAAGCATGGCGAAGACTTCACCCTAGATACCGACTCCGTGATGAACGGCTTCATTTCCGTAACACCGCTTTCCACCCGCCGCGACGACCTAGCAGTATTTGAAAAGCTGTTTGAAAAAATAAAGTAATAAAATTAAATATACCAAAAGCCTCCTCTATCACAGGGGAGGCTTTTTTATCAAATAATTGTTTTCAAAATATTCTTCTTATATCTTGCAAAAAGCGTTGTCGCGTGGTCTACGAGCGAAAGGTTGATAGTTTGCGACAACAGGTTTTTGTTCGTGTTGTTGTTTACGTTAATGTAGTTCGAAGCCGCAACCGTTCCAAGCGACAGCAGAAAATCGCGTGTAATCAGGCGATAGTTATATGCCGAAACGCCCGCTTTCGTCAACGGCACAGGGTCAAATCCGCTTGTGAACGCCGATGGGAAATAGTTATATTGGCGGTTGCTGTTCTGATGATACAGTAAGTAGTCTATGACTGCAATGTAGTAGTATTCGTTAGATTCTATTTTTTTGCCAGACACGCGCCATATACTGTTGCTGTCGTATTTTGCCTCGTTGAGAATGTCTGCGCCTATGACTTTTGCTACGTACACAATGTTGTCGAAGGGTATCGCCTCGTAGAGCGCAGTATAGGTGACGTTGCCCTGTTGCAGTGAGTTTCTTGCATTGTTGACCATAGCGAGGTCAATGTCGTAGCCCTTTGATTGCGCGTATTCTGCAATGGCGTGGCAAACAAGACGGGGAACGCCTGTTTGGCTGTTGAGATAGCCGCCGTTTAGTGTTGCCAATACTTGATTGGCTTCATTTTTTATACTCTCGTTGGAGTTGTCTATCTTTTCGCCTACATCATACTTATTCGGCCAACGGCTGCTGAAGGCTATATTCTCGCTCTTTTTGCATGTTACGTTGCCGTTCCCGTCCACAGTCAGCGTCACGTGTGACACGTAATTGCCATAGCTGCCGCCTTGAATGAAGGGAACACCGTTTTTCGTTTGTTTTTCGTCGCGATGGGTATGCGCGCAGAAAACCGCGTCGGCGTAGGCAGTAATATCCCACGAATTGTCATCAAGGAAGGTATCCCGACCGGTGTGCGCGGAGACGACCACGATATCGCAACCAAGTTCGTCGCGGAGTTTCTCCGACAGTTCGGGCACGACGACTGCAGGGTCTTTGAAACCGATAGTCTGCACCAGTTGCGAAGAAATGGAGGTTATTTGGTCTTTGCCGATTACGCCAATAATGCCCACCTTCAAGCCGTTGTTCAGCTCTTTAATGACGTATTCTTGCGCAAAGTCAGCCAATTCGCCCCAGCCTGTCGACCTATTCCAATCGTAAATATTTGCGCCGAGGTAGGGGGTTTGACTGTTGCCGGCGAGTGTGCGAAGATTATCCAATCCCCAGTCAAATTCGTGGTTGCCATAGGTGAAGGAATCGAAACCTGTGTCGTCCATACATTCGGCAAGCAGCGCGCCATAGTTGCTGTTGGATTCCATCGAGCCTTGGAACATGTCGCCCGAGTTGATGAGTACCGTGTTGCCACCGGCTTTTTGCTCCGCAAGATAACCCGACACCTGTGCCATCTTGTTCCACTCGCCGTGGAAGTCGTTTATCGCGTAGAACTCTACCGTATTGGCGCCACCACCGCCTCCGAGACCGCCCAGATCTCCAAGCACATCGCAAGCCGCAAGCAGAACGCTAACCGCCAGCACCGCTACCAACATCAAACTAACAAGAATTTTCCGTTTTTTCATAAGCACCTCAATTTGTACATAATATTGTACTTTAATTTAACAGATTTTGCAATACCTAACGCTGAGTTCGCTCTCGCACTTCATATCTAAAAACTAATTACGCGCAAGCAGTTGCATTTTTTTTTAAATTGTTGTATTATATACAAGCAGGTCAGCAAAATCAAAGATTAATAAGTAAATTATCTGGGTGTAGCGCAGTTGGTAGCGCACAAGACTGGGGGTCTTGGGGTCGCTG